>NZ_LT629792.1:911322-1215096 GCF_900106055.1 Schaalia radingae
GCCTCATTATGGGGCTTGCCCGTGCGGCGGGCGTGAGCATGTGCAGCGCGGATATCCTCTACGGTCAGCGTGACGGTGCGTGACCACACGCGCAGCTCCTGATCAGCGTCAGGTACGCGCTGCAGCCCCTTGACTGCGCGGCGAATAATCGACTGCCACACCGCCTTGCCTTTGATGCGTGCCACGCGCTCGCTGTCGTGGGCCTGTGCATGGAATCCGGGCAGCAGGTCACCCATCGTCACGGACACGACGCCTGTTTCACCTAGAGACGGCAATACCTGCTCGATGTAGCGCAGGAAAACGTGGGAGGGGCCGATCAGGAGGACACCGGAATGCTGGAGCCTGTCACGCTGTGTGTACAGCAGGTAGGCGGCGCGATGCAGCGCAACAGCGGTCTTCCCGGTTCCCGGACCACCCTGAACGATGACCAGGCCGGAATCTTCTGAGCGGATCACGCTGTCCTGCTCGGCCTGAATGGTCGACACAATGTCGGTCATGTGGCCCTGACGGGCTTCGCTCAGTGCGGACATGAGTGCGCCTTCGCCCTGGAGCGTCATATTCCGTTTGTTTGCGGCCTCCTGATCCAGTGCTTCATCTTCGATTGCGGTGACGCGGCGGGCTCGGGTGGTCAGGTGGCGCCGCCGGATTACACCTTGTGGATCAATGGCCGTCGCCTGGTAAAAGGGTCGCGAAGCGGGGGCGCGCCAGTCAATCAGCATGGGTTCGCCCTCGGCAGTTGAGATGCCGATGCGACCCACATAGTGAGTGAGGTCATCTTCCATGTCGATCCGGCCGAACACCAGGCGGTCCTCCACCTGATCGAGGCGCTCACGCAGGTCAGAAAAGTGTGCTGAGAGCACGTCACGTTCTGTGAATCCCTGAGCGTTGCCGACACCATGCTGGCGGTGGGCGCGTTCCTGCGCCAGACGGTACTCATCCTTCAACTGGTCAAGTCGGTGGTACGTCGCATCAACGACAGCCTGCTCATGAGCAATCTCGGGGTCCTGTGAGCCTGCGTCGACGGGTTCGAACATGCATCCTCCTGGCTAACTGACGGCATACTATTGTGCCCTATCTGGAGGACTTCGGCATATACAGCGAGATAGAAATTTCACCTTGTAGCTCAAAGCTCGCCTGAGGGCACGGATTTGGGTACCGTGGTAGTAGCGACACAGCTGAAAGGAGGCAGCGATGGCTGACAATACGCTTGATCAGTTCCTGGACGACCAGGAAGCGTACGACGACGGCCCCGCCAAAGGCGCGCGTGCCCCCATTTTGCTGACACACTTTGACGGTGCGATGGATGCGGGAACCGCCGGCCACCTCGCAATCGAGCAACTGTTGCACACGCTGGACACCCAACGCGTGGCCACGTTTGAGTCGGACATGTTCATCGACTACCGCTCACACCGCCCTGTGATGAATATTGACGACTGGGTGACAACCTCTCTTGAAGTGCCTGAAATTGCACTTGACCTGGTCTACGACGATGCGGGAGTGCCGCTGCTGGTTCTCCACGGGCCTGAACCCGACGCGAAGTGGGAAACGTTCGTCCGAGCCGTGTCCCACCTTGCCGAGCAGGCAGGCGTGGAGATCTCGTTCTCGCTGCACGGCATCCCTTCCGGTGTGCCGCATACCCGGCCCACACCTGTTCATATGCACGCCACAGACGGCTCCTTGTTGCCTGAGCAGCCACAGATGTCGGGAACGATGCGCTTTCCGGCACCCATGACGTCATTCCTGCAGTCCCACCTGGCCAGTCAGGGCATTGACGGTGTCACCATGCTGGCGGCAGTGCCGTATTACATGTCTGACACGCAGTACCCGCGTGCCGCTTCAGCGCTGTTGACCTCGCTGTCGGACTACGCTGACCTGTCTCTTCCGGTTGGCGACCTGGAGCGCGGTGCCAGCGAGGAGATTGACCAGGTAACTCAGCTCATTGAGGCCAACGAGGAAGTCTCGCGTACCATCGCCGCCCTCGAAAAGCACTATGACGCGCTGGCGACCGCGTCGAACAGCACGGAAACCTTCCGGCTGCCTGACTCGGAAAGCTCCGCAATGTCGGCGGAGGACATTACCGAGACCATCGAGGAGTTCCTGCGTACCCGCTCACAGCGTTCAGCCGAGGCTGACGCGACCAGCGCGAACACCGACGAGGCAACGCAGGGTGACGAGGAGGATCAGGTCACCATTGATGATGTCCTCGACCGCCTCGAAGAAGGTTCCTTCCACGCGCGTCCTGCTCGTGGCGCCGAAAGCGAATCATCGGCGCGCCCATCACAGGGCCAGCGCGAAACTGTCGAGGATGTTCTGCGACGCCTGCGTGACCGCGGCAATGACAGTGAGGCAACCGAACGTAACCAGACCCTGCGCCACCGTGCCGATCCGACATGGGGACCCCCTCAGCAGCCATCCGATGACTAGGCGGGCACTTCTCGTCTGGACGAGCGCCATGTTCGCCTACGTGCTGGCCGTTGCTGCACGTACATCCCTGGGCGTTGCCGGTATTGAAGCGATGGATCGTTTCGCCATGCCCGCATCCGTGTTGGCTGCGTTCTCCTCCGTGCAGCTGTTCGTCTACGCTGCGATGCAGATCCCATCGGGACTTGCGCTGGATCGGTGGGGGCCGCGACGCGTTCTCATGGTCGGCGCAGCCCTCGTGTCCATCGCCCACATTGCCATGGCGTGCGCGACGAACCTGCCGCTGGCATTTGCTGCCCGCATTCTGCTGGGAGTGGGTGACGCGACGGCCTTTATTTCTGTGCTGCGCCTGGTACCGAGCTGGTTCACCCCATTTCGCGTACCGCTGATGACTCAGCTCACCGCAATTGTCGGACTGCTCGGCCAGGTGGTGTCAGCCGTTCCCTTCCTGTGGGCGCTGCGCGCCTTCGGCTGGACTCCAGCCTTTTGCATCCTGGCGGGTCTTGGATTTTCGGCAACCCTCCTCATCGGATTGGCTGTTGCGGACAAACCCGGAGCGAAACGTGAGCGTTCAGATCAGCAGGGGGAGCACGCACTGACTACCATTAAGTTCGTCATGCGTGACCCGTCGACATGGCTCGGGTTCTTTGCCCACTGGACAGGCGGAATGCCCGGCATGACGTTCACACTCTTGTGGGGCGTTCCGTTCATGACTCTCGGCATGGGACTGAGCCCCGCTGTCGCCTCAGCGGTGCTCGTAGCATTCACCTGCGTCAATATTGCGATCGGTCCAGTTGTCGGTCAGCTGACCGCGTTACGACCCGGTGGCAGAGTTCTGGGCGTGTTGGCCGCGGCCGCTGCCTCCACCTTCGCATGGGTCATCGTGCTGGCTCGCGTGCAGCCTGTCGGTGCCTGGGCAGCATTCTTGCTGGGAATCGTGCTTCCCGTCAGCGGCGTCGCTTCAACAATTGCATTCGACTTTGTGCGCCGCTCTTCACCCGAACACCGCCTGGGTACGGCAACCGGAACGGTCAATATGGGCGGCTTCGTTGCCACGATCGTGACAGTGCAGGTCATCGGCGTCGTCCTTGACCTGTTGAACCCGACACGCGAATACGGGTGGAGCGAGTTCCGCGTGGCGATGTCCATCCAGGCCATCACACTGCTCATCGGGGTGATCGGTGTGATCGTGAATGCGCGGCGTGCTCACGTACGCATCATTCGCCCTGTGGATCTTCCATAGGCCGAGCCCCCGCAATCCACTGGTTTAACGACTTACCTGCCATGATGCGCGCTGGAAGTGCGAGCTTGCGCAGCAGCCGGTCCAACTGGGCAACATCCAGCGGCGCAAAGTGAGGCGACTGGTCGCGGACCGTCTTCCGTCCGGCCACCATGACATTGCCCCACCTGCCTGAACGCGCCACCTTCGGGTCCGCAACGGCGACAACTTCGCCGAACGCCTCGCTGATTGCAGCAACGTCAGGGCGCCCGTTTGCCTTCCCACCGTGCGGCACGTTGGCCACGTACAGTCCACCCGGTACGAGGGCATCCCATGCTGATCGAGCCGCCTGAAGCGTCATCAACTGGCGGGGCACGCTCTGATCGGAAAAAGCGTCACGTACGATGACGTCCCACCGCTCAGGGCGTGTCGAATCGAGGACCTGGCGCCCTTCGCCCACACGTATCTTGAGTTGAGGCGAGCGCGGCAGATCAAACAGGTCACGCACGGTGTGCGCCAGATCTTCATCGATTTCAACGACGCAATGGCGCGACTGTGGACGCTTGATGCTCCATGCCCATGCCAGAGCGCAGCCGGCTCCGCCGATATGGAGGACACGCACCGGCTCAGGTGATGGTGCAAGCGCTTCGAGGGCGGCATCCATATGCTGCATGTATTCAAATTCGAGCACCTCAGGATGGTCGACATCGACACTGGAGGACTCCGCACCGTTGACGAACACTGTCGCATGGGAACCATCCCACGTCACCCGTGCCGAGCCAGTGGAGATCGCAAATTCGTGAGCGTCGCGTGAAGACATACCCGTTACTGTAACGCCCCTAAGATAGTGATGAGGGGAGGAGCCATGTCGAACGCGCCGCGCGACAAGCGCGCCAAACGCAACTGGGGCGATGACGATTCAGCCACCCCGATCATCCACGTGGATATGGACTCCTTCTTTGCTTCGGTTGAACTGCTGGAAAATCCGCAGCTGCGTGGCAGACCGCTGATCGTCGGCGGATCAGGAATGCGGGGCGTGGTCACATCCGCAACCTACGAAGCACGTGAATTCGGAGTGCGTGCCGGTATGCCGATGGCGCGGGCGCGCGCACTGTGCCCCAGTGCGCAGGTGGTCTCCGGACGCCGGGAAATATACAGCGCATACTCGACGCGCGTGATGGCGATCCTCGCTCAGATCACGCCACTGGTTGAGCAGGTCAGTATTGACGAGGCCTTCCTGGACGTCGCCGGCGCCAGGCGCCGGCTCGGGTCACCCACCACGATCGGACATCTCATCCGCAGGCGAATCCGGGAGGAGGTCGGCCTGCCGGCCTCAGTCGGGATCGCTTCCACGAAATCCGTTGCAAAGATCGCGTCATCACACGCCAAGCCGGACGGACTGCTGCTGATACCTGAGGATCAGACGGTGGCATTTCTGCACAGTTTGCCAGTGGGCGTGTTGTGGGGCGTGGGAGGTCGAACGCTGGATGTGCTGCAGCAGGAAGGCGTTGAACGTGTCGCCCAGTTGGCGCAGATGCCGATGACACGGTTGACGAAGCTGTTGGGAGTGGCCAGTGCGCACCACTTGCACGACCTAGCGTGGGGCATCGACCGCAGGCGCGTGCATGTGGAACGCGAAGAAAAATCGGTCGGAACCGAAACAACCTTTGAGACGAACGTGACCAGCCGGCGTGACCTTGAGCAGTTCATCGTGCGAGCCGCCCACAAGTGCGCTCGTCGACTGCGAGCAGGCGGACAGGTGGCGTGGACGGTTACGATGAAGATGCGCGATGCCTCATTCCGCACGATCACACGATCCGCCACACTGGTGGCGCCTACCGATGAAGGCCGCGTCATTGCCCGCGCTGCCCACGACCTGTTTGCAGCCGAAGTGATGCCGAGCGGGGGAGTCAGACTCATGGGCGTGCGAGCCGAAAATCTGCAGCTGCGCCGGGACGGCGTGGCGGTCCTGATGGACAATGACGGGCGCTCGCGGGCTGTGGAGGAGGCGATGGATCACGCCAGTGAGCGTTTCGGTGACGGAGCACTGCGACCAGCTTCTTTGCTGGGCACTAGCGTCAAAAAAGACGATGTGTCGCCTGCAGATCGTGGCCCGAATGGTCTTAGGGAACCTTAGACCGTTACACTGGATCCGTAACGTCCACAGCCGAAGGAGGTGCGCGATGGCCCTGTCCGACTATGAAAAAGAAATACTCGAACAAATGGAGAGCCAGCTGCGTGAGGACGATCCGGAACTCGCCTCGACCATGTCGGCTCGCACCTCGCGATCCTCACGTGCACGTTCCTCGTACGACACTTCCGCTGATTCCCCTCGGCGCTCCAAACTCTCCCCGCGCAACATGATCCTCGGCGCTTTCTTCGCTGTCATCGGCATGTGTGTGGTGCTCGGTGGTGTGACGCTCGGTTACGGCATATGGTCGATCCTTCTGGGAGTGCTCGGATTCTGCATCATGGTCGCCGGTATTCTCTTCGCGTTGCATACGCGCCCGGTGGATCCCGCCTCGTCGAAGAAGTCTGGCACGAAGCCGTCCAGTGGACGTTGGACGGATTTCGTTGCGAATCAAAATCGCCGCTGGGACGAACGCGGCCGCGACTAGTCACTGCACACTCGCCGTTCCTTCGTTCTCCATTCTTGCCGCCGCTCATTCTTTTGTGCCCTCATCGACGAGGGTGACTGACGTGAGTTGGCGCTGGCTGCCCACTGATATCACCGCGCCGCGAATGTCGTGGACGTCCACCACTGTGCACCACTGCGTGTGCTGACCCCTCATCGATGAGGGAATACCCCTGCGAAATCTGCAGCCTCGACCCTGATATGCCTCGATGTGGCACATATTCATGCCCGTCAACACCCGGCGTTGAGAATTTTCCCTCCACCTTCCTCCACCCTGATTTTTACGCGATTTTCCAACGTTTATTTTCAAAATAAACCGAAACATGGGCGCAAAATGTTCCCATAGTGGTTGAAAGTGGGTTAAAGTGGAGCTGCGTGTCACGGAGGGGAAGGGAGGTGTGGCATGTTCCTGGGAACGTACGAGCCGAAGCTCGACGACAAAGGGCGTGTCATTCTGCCTGCTCGTTTCCGTGACGACATGGAAGGTGGAATCGTCCTCACCCGTGGTCAGGAACACTGCATCTACGCATTCCCTGCCCATGAGTTTGAGTCCATGGCACAAGAACTGATGCGCGCGCCCTTGTCATCGAAACAGGCGCGCGACTGGGTTCGCGTCATGCTCTCAGGTGCCTACAAGGAAATTCCAGACAAACAAGGACGCGTTGTCGTTCCAGCTGACCTGCGAGCATACGCCGGACTTGACCGGGAACTCACAGTCATCGGAGCTGGCGCACGTGCTGAAATCTGGGACACCACAGCGTGGCGCGAGTACCTCACCGTCCAAGAAGATGTTTTCGCCAATACAGCGGACGAAATCATCCCCGGAATGTTCTGACCCCACCGTGCCCTCCGCCCGACGCTCTGACATCACTTCCCCGATGGCAGATCGGCGGGGGAGAAGCAGGTGGGAAGAACGCACACAGGCAGATCACGGACAAGGAGGCAACGTGAGCGCAGAAACTACACGCGATGCAGCTCAGCTGCACACACCCGTCCTTGTCGACCAGTGCATGGATCTGCTCGCCCCTGCCCTCACTCGGCCCGACTCTCTTCTGATCGACGCCACCCTGGGAATGGGCGGTCACACGCACGCAGCCTTGACACGCTTTCCCCATATCCGTGTGGTCGGAATTGACCGCGACCCGCAGGCCATTGCGCTGGCAAGCGAACGTCTGCGCGAATTTGGACAGCGCTTCGAAGCCGTGAACACAACATACGATCAAATCGGCCAGGTCATTGACGACCACTCGGCAGACGGACTGGCAGATGCCGTCCTGATGGATCTGGGCGTCTCCTCACTGCAGCTCGATGAGACAGAGCGAGGCTTTTCCTACGCGCATGACGCACTCCTCGACATGCGCATGGACCCGACCCGTGGACGCAGCGCAGCCGAACTCATTGCAGATGCGAGCGTGCAGGAACTGACGGACATCCTGCGCACCTTCGGGCAGGAACGCTTTGCGCACCGCATCGCCACGTTGATTGTCAAAGAGCGCGCCGAGCAGCCCATCACGAGAACCGGACAGCTGGCGGATCTGGTCAAACGCGCCATCCCTGCGCCGGCACGCCGCACGGGCGGAAACCCCTCCAAACGCACGTTCCAGGCGCTGCGAATTGCCGTCAACAACGAGCTGGACATTTTGCGGGCCGCCATTCCGCAGGCACTGAGCCATCTGCGCGTGGGCGGACGAATGGTTGTCGAAGCCTACCAGTCCCTCGAAGACCGCATCGTCAAAGAGATCTTCGCTCAGGGCGCCCGTGACAATGCGCCGCCCGGACTGCCGGTGGTGCCTGAGTCCATGAAGGCGACACTGACACTGGTCACACGTGGCGCTCTTCAAGCTGACAGCGCTGAACAGGAATCCAACCCTCGATCACGATCCGTGCGCGTGCGTGCCGTCGAAATCCGTTCCCCATGGAGGCCACAATGACAAACGAAGCAGTGGCGCGTACACGTCCAGCATCCCGTACCCGCGACACGCTGCGGCCCACCCTGCACCTGATCGAGGGAAAGATTCCGCAGCGCTCAGTCATCCCGCTCGCACTCCTGGCGATCGCGATTCTGCTGGCGGCAATTGTCGTGCCGCTGGTCGTCAACACGCAGATGGCTGAAACTGCGTTTGAGATCAGGGAGATGCAGCTGGAGGTCAACGCGCTAGATGCTGAAGCGTGGACCCTGCAGACGCAACTGCACAACGCATCGTCACCTCAGGCCCTCGAAAAATCTGCACGCGATCTTGGTATGGTTCCGGCAGGACCCACCGGGTTCGTCACGTTGTCGAACGGCACCGTCGAGGGCGGCCAGGCCGCTTTTCGTAGTGAATAACGCGCAGCTAGAAAGGCTCACTAGATGAACACTCGTGCGGGGCGGCAGGAGTCGGCTCGGCGCGCCCACTGGATCTTGTTCATCACCCTTTTCGCACTGTGCGCATGTGTGCTGCGCCTCTTCCTGCTGCAAATCGTCCAGGGGCCAGCTCTGGCTGCCGAAGGCCTCGAAGTGCGAACATCGGCCTCTGATATCACCGCTCAACGTGGCTCCATTACTGATGACACCGGAATCGTTCTAGCTGAATCCGTGCAGACTTACCACATTGCCGTCAACCAGATCAATATCCGCACCTACGAACATGACGGTCAGATCGGGCCGGCAGCAGCAGCCTCGCAGCTTGCCCCACTGCTCAAGATGGACCCGGTCGAACTGGGCGGACTGATGGTCGGTGATTCGACGTATGCCTACGTCAAGAAGAACGTGGATGCGGTGACCTATCGCAAGATTCGTGCCATGGACATCTACGGCATTGAGTGGGAATCAGCTTTTGAGCGCACCTACCCCAATGGCTCGACCGCAGGTCCCGTCATTGGCACCATCAATGCCGAGGGGGTCGGCGCCTCCGGTCTTGAAGCCACGATGGATCAGATTCTGCAGGGCAGCGCCGGACGTGAAGCCTTCGAAATTGCTCCGAACGGCGCCATTATGCCGGGCGGAAAGCACACAGTGGTTGAACCGGTCTCAGGCGGATCGGTGCGCACAACACTTCGCGCCGACCTTCAGCATGGTGTCCAGGAAGCCCTCGATGCGCGCGTGAAAGCACACAGCGCCGACTGGGGTGCCGTCGTCATCACCGACGTGAAGACCGGACGAATCCTCGCCCTGGCTGATTCCAATTCCACCGCGCCCAACAGTGCCACACCTCAGCCGGTTTCCGCCGTCCAATACGCATTTGAACCCGGATCGGTCGGCAAGGTTGTCACTGCGGCCACAGCCCTGAATAAAGGCACAATCACCCCGACCAGTGAATTTACCGTGCCCTACTCTCTGGACGGCCTGCCGGGAGCTGACGGCCCGATTAGTGACTTCCACGAGCATCCCACAGAACGAATGACGGCAACAGGAATCCTGGCAGAATCATCGAACACAGGCACGATCCTGATTGGCCAGACCGTTGACGATGCCGACCGGTATGACATGATGCTGAAACTGGGTCTCGGTGCCCCTAGCGGCATTGAACTGGCCGGCGAATCATCCGGCGTGGTTCGCACACCCGACCAGTGGATCGGACGAGACAAATGGGTGTCCATGTTCGGACAGTCCTACTCCATGACAGCCGTCCAGGAAGCCACGATGATGGCCACAATCGGCAACGGCGGCGTGCGCATGCCGCCACGCATCATCGACTCGTGGCAATTGGCCGACGGTACTGTCCATACCCCCGACCCAGTCCAACCAGTCCAGGCGATGAGCGCACAGAGTGCATCCGACCTGCTGAAGATGATGGAATCAACCGTGGCGACGGACGTCGGCACGGGACAGACAGCCAAGATCGACGGATACCGGCTGGCCCTCAAAACGGGTACTGCTGACATCTTCGTGGACGGCGTGCCCGCAACCGTATCCACTGTGGCAGGTGTCCTCCCCGCCGAAGCGCCTCAGATCGCAGTGTCAGTTGTGCTCTACAATCCGAAAGTCGGAGTGATCTCATCCGATTCGGCGGCGCCCCTCTTCGCGGAGGTCGCCTCACAGGCGGTGCGAAATCTCGCAATTCCCGCATCACAGGAACAGGCAGACCTATTCCCGCTTAGACCGGGCTCATGATAGAGGACAGGGACAACCTGCTGAAAGAAGGACGATGAACAGGCAAGCAGAATGGGTAGCCCGAGCAGTGGGCGGGCAGATGATCGGCCCCGATGTGACGGTCACGGGACCAGTGGTCACCGATTCGCGTGAAGCAACCGCAGGATCGCTCTACGTCGCCCGTCGCGGCGAGAACGCCGACGGGCACGACTTCATCGCCAGTGCGCGAGACAACGGAGCGGTGGCCGCCCTGGTCGAACGTGAAATACCACAGGCCGGACTGACCCAGATCGTCACCCCCGAATCGACCGAGGCGCTCGGCGTCCTCGCCCATGCACATCTGGAGGACCTGCGACAGGCAGGCCCCCTCGATGTCATCGCTGTGACAGGGTCCGCCGGAAAAACCACCACCAAGGATCTGCTTGCTGCGCTCATGGCGACCGACGGGCCGACCGTTGCGCCCAAACTGTCCTTCAATAACGAGGTTGGCCTGCCACTGACCGTCCTCAAGGCCGACGAACACACACGTCACCTGGTGCTGGAAATGGGTGCATCGGGGCCCGGACATCTGCGCATGCTCACCGGCATTGCCGCTCCGGATGTGGCGATTGAACTGATGGTGGGCACAGCGCATCTGGGAGGCTTTGGATCGCGCGAAGCCACCGCCTCCGCAAAAGCCGAACTGATTAAGGGCATGAAACCTGACGGGACAGCTGTACTGAACGCTGATGATGACTACGTGGCGGCGATGGCTCAGCGTGCGCCAGGACGCATCATCGGATTCACCACGCGCACTCAGTACCCGCAGTTCACCGACACGTGGATCCGCGCGGAAAGCATTACGATCGACGCTGACGAACGCGCCGCATTCGACCTAATCACACCCGAAGGACGTGCTCACGTGCACCTGACACTGGTGGGTGCGCATCATGTGCACAACGCGCTGGCAGCCGCAGCCGGAGCATACGCGTGCGGCGTCGACACGCAGACCATTGCGCAAGTCCTGACCGCTTCGGGGCCATCATCACCACACAGGATGGACATCGAGACAGTCACGCTGGACGAGGGACGCACCATCATCCTGATCGATGACGCCTACAACGCCAACCCGGATTCCATGCGCGCAGCACTGACCGCTCTGAAGCATCTGGGTGCTCAACGCAATGCGCGAACCGTGGCAGTGCTGGGCGCCATGCTGGAGCTGGGGGAGCAGTCCGAGGCCCTGCACCGAGACGTTGCCCAAATGGCACTTGATGCAGGCGTGTCCCATATCTTCACGTGGTCAGCTGATGCGCAGCCACTTGCCTCCCACGCGCAGGCGAAAACAGATTCAGGCACCGAAGTGACATACAGTGAAGACTGGAATGAGACACTGGGCGAACTCACCAGCGCCGTTCGTGACGGCGACATTGTGTTAGTCAAAGGCTCATACGGATCTCATGCGTGGCAGATTGCCGCAACACTGATGGAAAGCGGGTGCAGTCGATGATCGGGGTTATTGCGTCATTCGCGGTCGGCCTGGTGCTCTCACTGGGCCTGACACCCCTGTTTATCCGATTCCTTGTCCGTCACCAATACGGACAGTTCATCCGCCAGGACGGCCCCACCCAACACCTGACCAAACGTGGCACACCGACAATGGGTGGCGTTGTCTTCATTGGCGCCACCATCATCGCGTGGCTTGCTGGCAACGCCGTAAACCGCACGCTGCCCGCCTATTCATCACTCCTGCTCGCATTCCTCTTTGTCGGCTTGGGAATCGTCGGCCTGCTCGACGACGGCATCAAAATACGCAAACAACGATCCCTTGGCCTGCACGCAGGTGCGAAGATCATCATGCAGGTGGCGATCGGCTCCATCTTCGCCATTTTGGCACTGATGCGACCCAACGAACGCGGCATCACACCTGGATCGACGGCGATATCCGTGGCACGTCCCACCGGTATCGATCTGGCGTTCGCGGGCATCATCGTGGGCGGCATCCTGTTCGTCCTGTGGGTCAACTTTCTGGTTGCCGCATGGTCCAACGCCGTGAACCTGACAGACGGCCTGGATGGTCTGGCGACCGGCGCATCAATCTTCGTCTTCGGAGCGTACGCGCTGATCTCAGTTTTTCAGGTGACACAGTCGTGCTGGGGAACGACGATCAACACGGCAGCCTGCTACACGACCCGTGACCCCTTGTCACTGGCAATTTTCTGCGCCGGCCTGGTGGGAGCGCTGGCCGGTTTCCTCTGGTTCAACGCCTCACCCGCACAGATCTTCATGGGGGACACCGGATCTCTCGCCCTGGGCGGCGCAGTCGCCGGCATGTCGATTTTCACGAACACGGAGTTCCTGGCCGTTATCATCGGCGGACTCTTCGTCATCATCACGATGTCTGACGTTATCCAGATCAGTGTGTTCAAAATGACGCGCAAACGTGTCTTCCGCATGGCGCCGCTTCACCACCACTTCGAACTGAAGGGTTGGAAAGAAATCACCATCGTGATCCGTTTCTGGCTGATCGCCGCACTCCTGGCAGTGATCGGCGTCGGCCTGTTCTACGCGGAGTGGGTGTCATGGCTGTAATGGAACAACTGCCCCAACCCGGTCGTGCAGCAATCATCGGATGGGGAATGTCCGGTCGGGCCGCAGGCCGCGCCCTGAGTTCACGAGGCTGGGACGTCACGGGCTTCGACCAGCACGACGTTGCCGAAAACAACGACCGTGTCGAGGTTATCGCTGACGCCGATGAACTGGCCACACGCGTCGTGCAGACCGCGCCCGACCTGATCGTCATGTCTCCGGGAATCGCACCCCACGAGCCAGTATGGCAATCGGCATTGTCTGCGGATATCCCAATCGTCGGCGAGATGGAACTGGCGTGGCTCCTGCAGGAATCCGGCCTGCATGCAGGCCGCCCCTGGCTGATGGTCACCGGTACGAACGGCAAGACCACAACGGTTTCGATGCTGGCGGCCATGCTGCGCGCAGGCGGAGAGAATGCCCTCGAAGTAGGCAATATCGGCGTCCCCATCACGCAGCTCATTGACGATGATGCTGACGTGTTTGCAGTGGAGGCATCCTCATTCCAACTGTATTCGACCCGCACCGTATCCCCGGAAGCGTCCGTTGTCCTCAACGTCGATGCCGACCATCTGAACTGGCACGGCAGTGTCGAGGCCTACGCGCAGGCAAAGGCACGCATCTACGAAAACACACGCATCGCATGCGTTTATCCGTCAGCTGACCGTCGCATCGAAAAAATGGTGGAGAACGCGGACGTCATTGAAGGGGCGCGCGCCATCGGATTTACACTGGGCACCCCTGCTGTCTCACAGGTCGGCATTGTCGAGGACACCCTCGTCGATCGGGCCTTTCTGGATGAACGACGCACGCACGCATTGCATCTGGCTGAATTCGATGACCTCGTTCATGTCTCCGGTGCACAGCCCTCGCCCGCACTCCTGATGGATGCGCTGGCGGCCGCCGCTCTTGCACGCGCACACGGAGTGACGCCCGAAGCTGTTGCAGAGGGTCTGCGCACTTTCACGCAACCCGCCCACCGGCGAGCCATTATCTCGCACGCAGCGGACATGACGTGGATTGATGATTCAAAAGCCACCAATGCGCATGCCGCCGCTGCTTCCCTGGCTGGTGTCACGCCGGGAACTGCCATCTGGATTGCTGGGGGAGACGCAAAGGGGCAGAACTTCGACGACCTTGTCACCCGCGTCGCCCCGTTGTTGCGCGGCGTGGTGCTCATTGGCGTCGACCGGGCGCTTTTGAGGAACTCACTGGCGGCGCACGCTCCGTCGGTGCCTGTCGTGGAAGTCGATGGTCATGATGACTGGATGTTCTCGGTGGTGAACGAGGCGGTTGGCCTGTCGCGACCGGGCGACACCGTGTTGCTGGCTCCGGCAACCGCATCGTGGGATCAGTTCGACAACTACGGCCAGCGAGGCGATGTTTTTGCCCAGGCGGTGCAGCGCCTGGAAGACATGTGGAACACCAACAAGTAGGGGAGGCAGATTGTGGCGGACCAGGTGACCCGCAGTCCGCGCGAACGGCTGGCGCGCCTGTGGCATCGCATACCGGCGATCCGCTTCGGGCGGGAAGGCCAGTCATCTGCCGCGCGTGAATCCTCGCCTGTCACGTCCTACTACCTCGTCATCATCCCCGCAGTGCTGCTGGCACTGATCGGACTGCTCATGGGGTTTTCTGCCTCCGCCGTCACCAACATTGCCCAGGGTGAAAACCCCTATATCGCTTTCCTGAAGCCGCTGGCGCTGACGACAATCGGGCTCATCATGATGTTCGTGGCACAGATGGTGCCCGAGAAGGTCTACTACGCCGGAGCCCTTGTGCTGTTCGCACTCGCCTGCCTCCTCCAGGCCCTGGTCATGGTGCCGCTGTTTGGCCGTGCCGAGGGCGGCAACACGAACTGGATCCATATTCCCGGTCTGCCGTTCCTGATCCAGCCATCCGAACTGCTTAAACTGGCGCTCATCATCGCTTTGGCCCAGCTCGTCGCCCGCAGGGATTCGCGCCGTGATGACTTCAAGCAAATGGCGATCCGCTGTGGTGGTGCGACCGCCGTTGCGCTTGGCCTGGTCATGCTCGGACACGACATGGGGACAGCCCTCGTCGTCGCCACGTGTGCCTTTGGCGCGCTGTGGGTGGCAGGACTGCCCAGGAAGTGGTTCGGCTATGCGATCCTGGCAGCAATCCCGATTCTGGCATTCCTCGTCGTGCAGAACCCCACGCGACTGAGGCGCATCATCGCCATTATTCCCGGCATGGGGCCGGAGCGCTCCACCTCAGCTCCCGAACAGATCGACCACGCGCTGTGGGCATTCGGCTCTGGAGGGCTGATGGGGCTGGGACCGGGCGCATCGCGTGAAAAGTGGGAATACCTCCAGGCCGCGCACACCGACTTCATCCTTGCCATCGTGGGCGAGGAGTTCGGCCTGCTGGGCACATGCTCGGTCCTGGTTCTCATGATGCTGATGGTGTGGGGAATGGTGCGCGTCAGCAGGGAAACCACATCGCTTTTTGCCGCTGTTATGTGCGGCGGCATCGCATCGTGGATCGCTGTTCAGACCGTCATCAACGTCATGTCGGTAACCGGCATCGGCCCGGTGATCGGCGTGCCGTTGCCGCTGGTGTCCTCTGGCGGTTCGGCGTTCGTATTTACCGCTAGCGCTGTTGGGGTGGTAGCGTCATGTGCGCGCGCGAATGCTCGCATGCGAATGTTCGGCTCTCCCGACGAGGCTTCCGCAGGACGCGATCCACGCCGACGCATTCACAAGCGTCCCGCGCGCACACGACCAGTACGACAGGCACAGAAGGCGCGATGACACACACAATAGTTCTGGCAGGCGGCGGCACAGCCGGTCACGTCAATCCGTTGCTGGCAACGGCCACGTGCCTGCGTGAGCGCGGATGGGATGTGCGAATCCTCGGCACGCGCGAAGGCCTGGAAGCAGATCTGGTCCCGGCAGCAGGATTTGAGTTTCACGAAATTGAACGTGTGCCCCTGCCACGCCGACCCACCCCGGCATTGCTGACAGTTCCGCAGCGACTGCGCCACGCAATCGCGCAGTCCCGCAACGTGATCACAGGAGCTGACGGGTTGTTGGGTTTTGGTGGATACGTCTCCACCCCCGCCTACTTTGCCGCACGTTCAGAGCACATCCCGATCGCCATTCATGAACAAAATGCGCGCCCCGGCCTGGCGAACCGACTGGGAGCCAGATGGGCCGCCCTCGTCGCACTCACGTTCGCTTCCACGCCGCTTGCAGCACGACAGGGACGCACCGAGGTCGTCGGATTGCCCCTCCGCCCGCAGATCGCGCGCCTGGCGCATCTGCGAACCACCGACGAGGGTGCCCGCACCGCCCGCGTCGAAGGCGCGCAGCGCTTCGGACTTGACCCGGATCTGACCACGCTGGTCATCACGGGCGGCTCCCTGGGGGCGCTTCACATCAACACAGTCATGGCATCCATCGCCTCCGAGCTGCCTGAGGGCTGTCAGGTTCTGCACCTGACCGGTAAAGGCAAGGACGATGCCGTGCGTGCCAGTATTGACGAGGCGGGAGTGGCTCACCGATGGCACGTGGTGGACTACACAACTGACATGCATGATGCGCTGGCCGTGGCCGACCTGGTGGTCTGCCGCTCAGGTGCCGGCACCGTCGCGGAGCTGAGCGCCCTCGGACTGCCTGCCGTCTATGTCCCCCTCCCGATCGGCAACGGTGAGCAGCGTCTGAATGCGCATGACCACGTCGCAGCAGGCGGTGCAGAGCTGATCAACGACGCGCACTTCACCGTTGAACGCGCACGCACCGACGTCATGGGCATACTGACTGACCAGGAGCGCCTCAGCCGGATGCGCAGCGCGTCAGCTCATGGATCCTCTGCCAACGCCGCTGAGCGCCTGACAGACCTCGTGGAGGAGATGTGCAGATGAACGCGCAAACCGGTATCAGCACAGTTCATCTCATTGGCGTCGGCGGAGCCGGTATGAGCGTGGTGGCAGAGCTGCTTCATGCTCGTGGTTGTACCGTCAGCGGGTCGGATCAGAATCCGTCATCTGTCATTGACAGGCTTCAGGCAGCGGGAATTGACGCCTATGTCGGCCATGACGCCGATCGGGTCCCGGCCGACGCCACAGTTGTAGTCTCGACGGCAGTGCGTCCAACGAATCCGGAACTGGTCCGTGCCACCGAGCGTGGCCAGAGTGTTATTCACCGCTCCCAGGCACTTGCCTATGCCGCCAGGGGCATGCGTTTTGTCGCTGTTGCCGGCGCGCACGGCAAGACTACGACATCTGCCATGTTGACTATTGCGTTAGCTGAAGCAGGGGAGGATCCCTCGTGCGCGGTCGGCGGTATCGTGCCCCAATTTGGCACTGGTGCGCACCTGGGCGGCGGAGACATTTTTGTGGCCGAGGCAGATGAATCCGATGGCTCATTCCTGAACTACCATCCGACAGTCGCCCTCGTCACCAATGTTGAGCCGGACCACCTGGATCACTACGGCTCAACGGAGGCGTTCGAGCAGGCATTTGTGGACTTTGCGCACCGCATCGTTGCCGGTGGAACACTGGTGTGCTGCGCGGAAGATCGAGGTGCGCGGGCGTTGGCGCAGGCAGCTCGTCGCGATGGCATCACCACGCTGACCTATGGCCGCCCTGAACACTGTGAGGCGGTGCCGGATGTGACGATAACTGATGTTGCGACAACTGATCATGGCTCGAGCGCCCACCTGTGCGGACCTGACACGCTGGAGGCGACGATTCGCCTCGCCGTGGTGGGTGATCATAACGTGCTCAACGCGGCGGGTGCATGGGCGGCAGGATGCGCGCTGGGGGTCGATGCCGGCCGTCTTGCCAACGGTCTGTCGCATTTTTCAAGTACAGGTCGCCGATTCGAACTTCGCGGCCAGGTGGGCTCCAGACGCGTTATTGATGACTACGCGCACCACCCGACCGAGGTGGAAGCAGCTCTCAGGCAGGCCCGGATCGTAGCTGACGGCGGCGAGGTAACCGTCGTCTTCCAGCCGCATCTGCTTAGTCGCACACGTGCTTTTGCCCAGCGTTTCGCTGACGCTCTGGCGCACGCGGATCATGTGGTCGTCACCGATATTTACCCGGCGCGTGAAGATCCGATCGAGGGAGTCGACTCTGGATTGATCGTGGCGCACCTGCCTGGAGCCCAATGGATCCCGGACATGCATGAAGCTGCCCGCCTGGCAGCGCGTCAGACAGGAGAACATGGCATAGTGATGACCATGGGTGCCGGCTCAATCACGCAATGCGCGGATGACGTTCTCGATGAATGGCGCAACGGGGACGTGCAGTGAGGCAACCACCCCGGCCTCGCCCTCCCCACGAGCCTGCCGAACAGCCTGAACGCTCCACCGTGCATGATCGCCATGCAATCGGTGGGCGATCCGCATCAACGCAGCATTCCGAATCGAGCAGGCGGCCCGCCTCGACTCAGCGATCTGCGTCGGCCACGCGATCCGCGTCGGTGGAACGTATCCGCGGGCCACGCCAGATGCGCACGCCGCTGTCCTCGTCCAGTGCGGTCGACGCATTCGGCGAGCGGCGCGCGAGGGGCCAGAAAAACTCGAAGGTCACCCGTCTTGATGAACGACGCAAAGCACGTAGACGGCTGTCTCTTCGCACTCTGATGTCGATTATTGTCACTGTCCTCCTTGCTGCAGCGGCGATCTGGGCCATCTTCTTTTCGCCACTTTTCGCCCTCACGACCTCGCGCATCACCGTCGAGGGCGCGAATGACGTCGTACCGGCCGAGCAGGTGATTGCCAGCGTCGACGAATTCAGCGGAACCCCGATTACGCGACTGTCGATGTCATCAGTTGTGCAGGCTGTGAATTCGCTGACGCTGGTACGCGACAGCCAGGTGCAGCGTTCGTGGCCCGATGGGCTGACCATTACGATCACCGTTCGCAGGCCAGTGATGGTGGAAATGGTCGGTGAAAATGCCCGCGTCATTGACGAGGACGGCGTGGAGATACCCGGGGATCCGCCCGAGGGTCTGCCTGTTGTCGCGCTTCCATCTGAGGACCCTCTCAGAGCGCAGGCAATTGAGCAGGTCCAGACGGTGTGGGCGGCGCTCAGTTCTGAGCTGCGTCAGATGACAGGAAAGATCAGTGCCGACGGACAGCAGCTGACCATTACCTTGGCGGATAACCGTGTGGTGCGGTGGGGGACCCAGGATGATTCGGATCTGAAGTCACGCGTCCTGAAGGTTCTGATCGACCAACGACCTGCGCAGGTCTATGACGTAAGTTCTCCGACCCGGCCGGTCACGTCCTAGCGACACGCCCACATCTTTCCTTGCAGTTTGAGGTGTTGTTTTCTACCGTCTTTCCGGCAGAATACAGGAGAAACACCAACCTTCAACTTGAGGTTGAGGGTTGAGTGGGAGGGGCACAAAATGGCAGGACCTCAAAACCACCTCGCAGTGATCAAGGTGGTCGGAGTCGGCGGCGGCGGCGTCAATGCTGTTAACCGAATGATCGAAGCAGAACTCAAAGGCGTCGAATTCATTGCGGTGAACACAGACGCCCAGGCTCTGCTGATGTCAGATGCTGAAACCAAACTTGATATCGGTCGCGACCTGACCCACGGCCTGGGAGCGGGAGCTGACCCGTCAGTGGGCCGTCAGGCAGCTGAAGACCACATCGATGACATCAAGGCCGCCCTTGAAGGCGCCGACATGGTGTTCGTCACCGCCGGTGAAGGAGGCGGCACGGGAACGGGCGCAGCCCCCATCGTTGCCAAAGCCGCCCGCGACTCCGGCGCTCTGACAGTCGGCGTCGTCACCCGCCCCTTTTCCTTTGAAGGCATGCGTCGCGCCGCCCAGGGTGAACAGGGCGTTGAGGCACTGCGCAAAGAAGTCGACACGCTGATCGTCATCCCGAATGATCGCCTGCTGTCCATCTCGGATCCCAATATCTCGATCCTTGAAGCATTCCAGGCAGCCGACCAGGTCCTGCTCTCGGGAGTGCAGGGAATCACTGAACTCATCACCACCCCGGGTCTGATCAACGTCGACTTCAACGACGTGAAGTCCGTGATGCAGGATGCCGGATCCGCGCTGATGGGTATCGGTGCTGCTACAGGTGATGACCGCGCGCTGCGCGCCGTGGAAACCGCGATTTCCTCCCCGCTGCTTGAAGCCAGCATTGACGGCGCTCACGGCGTCCTCATGTTCTTCCAGGGTGGCTCGGATGTTGGCCTGCAGGAGATCTACCAGTCCGCACTGCTGGTGCGCGAAGCCGCTCACCCTGAAGCCAACATCATCTTCGGCAACGTCGTTGACGATTCGCTGGGCGACGAGATCCGCGTCACCATCATTGCGGCCGGATTTGACGACCAGCCCGTGACGTCAGGTAACACCGATGCGACAGCGAAGAAGCCGGAACAGCCGGCACCTGTCGCCGCGCCGGCCCCGAAGTCTGCGGAAGAACCCTTGCGTGAACGCTCAGCGGGAACCATTTCCCAGACGCCGGTTCGCCCCGCACATCGTGCAGAACCTCGCGTGCCTACCCGCACGCAGGCGCCGTCCGCCACACCGTCGGATGTGCCCAGTGCTCAGCCTGCTCCGCGAGATGCCGATTCGCTGGAAGTGCCGCGCATCTTCGACGAGGATGACTCCGCTGACGACCTGGACATTCCTGATTTTCTGCGCTGAAACATGATCACACCGATCGAGTGGGCAGGCGCCCTGATCACGCACACGGAAGCGGGGTCGGGCACCTGCCCACTTCGCAATAACGTGGGATACCACGTTGGCGATGATGCTCAGGCAGTGGCGAAGCGCCGCGATCACCTGAGCAAGCTGACCGGAAGCCCGCTGACCTGGATGGACCAGACGCACTCCACGCGTGTCCACGTCGTCGATGCGATCAGCGACCACATTGACGCAGACGCCCTCGTCGTCAATCTGGCCGAGGGGCCACGCACGGGACTGGCCGTGATGGTTGCCGACTGCGTGCCTGTGTGCCTGAGTGCAGCTCATGGGACGATCCTGGCGGCGATCCACGCCGGACGCACGGGGCTGCTCGGTGGAATACTCAGCGCGACAGTTCGCCGGATTCGCCGCATGAGCGCGGAGCCGATCAGCGCCTTTGTCGGTGCCTGCATATGCGGCCAATGCTACGAGGTGGACCGCGCGCTGTGGGACGACGTAGCAGCCGTTCGACCACATATGTGTACCCACACCAGTTGGGGCACCCCCGGCCTTGATCTTCGCGAGGGGGTATGCAGCGAACTGCGCGAAGCAGGCGTCGACACAATTGAACACGACCTGCGGTGCACCCGGGAAACGCCGGCCCTCCACTCCTACAGGCGCGACCCCACCTGCGGACGCCAGGCATTGATCATTTCGCCATCGTTGCGACATGCCGAGGCAACTTGAGGCCTGTGCGTTATCTTCTCGATTAGCGTGAGATCAGCGGCCTGACAGAGGAGAAACGATGGCGGAATCATTTTCTACGCGCGCGAAGAAATTCATGGGATGGGACACATCCGACGACGAGTTCGATGAACCCGAAATGGAACAGGAAGAGCCCGGACAGTGGGCAGACGTCACTGAACTGTCCGACTATGAACCCACACCTGCAGTGCGCCGCACTGAAACAGTGCAGCAAACTGAGCCGAATGATCTGGCCCGAATTCAGACCATTCACGCCACCTCCTATGCGGATGCGCGCAGCATCGGCGACGCCTTCCGCAGCGATATCCCTGTCATCGTCAACATGACCGACCTGCCTGACAATGAAGCGCGCCGCGTGATCGATTTCTCCGCCGGGCTGGTGTACGGCCTGCGCGGACACTTTGAACGCGTGACTCAACGCGTCTACCTGCTGTCGCCGCGATCTGTCAAGGTGTCATCCGGAATGGCCCCCTCCCACGGTGCGGAGCTGTTCAGCCAGGCAGAGTAATGCCCGTGTACATACTCGGCGCCGCTGTACACTTCTGTGCCAGCTTGTACCTGCTGGTGCTGTTTGGACGGATGATCTTTGACTGGATCCGTATTCTTGCCCGCGACTGGCATCCGCGAGCAACGGCCGTCATTGTGATCGGTAATGTGCTCTACGCGTTGACTGACCCACCTCTGCGTTTCCTGCGTCGCTACATTCCGCCGCTCAGACTGGGTAACGGGATCGCACTCGATGTCGGTTTCATGGTGCTGTTCATCGGTATTCTGCTTCTTCAGCGCGTTGCACGATTGATGATGGTATTTGGCTAGTTAGGCGTTCAAACGGTAGATTAATTGAAACGCATATTGGAATGTGATGTCGCTGTGACTGAAGTTGCCTCAGTGATTCATGTGTCCGATAGAATAAGTATCACTTACAATCAGTGTCATCAGGTTGAATGCTGGTGACACCACGATCGTCGGGCGGTTACCAATCGGCGTTCGACAGGGCAGATACCGAGAGGTGAGGAAATGGACGAGCCCACAGGTCAGGAACAGATTCAGCTGCTGACAACGGACGAAGTTCTGAACAAGAACTTCCAGGCAGTGAAGTTCCGTGAAGGCTACGACCCCGTCGAGGTTGACAATTTTCTCGACCGAGTCGTTGCGACGATCTACTACCTGAACATGGAGAAGCAGAATCTCCAGGAAAAGCTTGAAGCAGCCGAACGCCGCATCACCGAACTCCAGGAAGGTTCGGCCGACGCATCTGGCTTCTCCACTCCTGCCGAAACTGCTCAGCCTGTTGTCGAGGAAGAACCGCAGGTCGCGCAGCCCGAACCAGAACCAGAACCAGAACCCGTTCAGCCTGTGCAGCCGGTTCAGCCTGCCACGCCCAGCGAACCCGAATCCGCAACCTCGATGCTTGCTTTGGCGCAGCGCGTCCACGACGAGTACGTGCGCGACGGCCGCGAAGAATCAGAACGCATCATTGCTGAAGCTCGCACCAAGGGCGATGAGATCGTTGCCGACGCAGAGAGCAAGCATGAAACGATCCTTGCTCAGCTCGACCAGGAGCGCGGACTGCTGGAAAACAAGATCAACGAGTTGCGTGGATTCGAGACGGAATACCGTCAGTCCATCCGCACTCACCTCGAGAAACTTCTGACCGAAGTGAACGAGGACAGCTCGGAAAACTGACGTTTCTCAAGCCAATGACTGTGTGGCGGCGGCGTACCAGACGCTGCCGCCACATTTATGCCCCACCTGTTAGGAGAACATGTGTCAACGAGTCCAGCTGCAACGAATGTGTCACGGCGCCCACTGGTCAGCGCCATAGTTGTAGCACTCGTCGCACTGATCAGTGACCAGGTCACGAAGTTCTGGGCTTTGTCCTCGTTGTCCGAGGGGCAGCGCCGTCCACTTATTGGTGACTTCCTGAGTCTCCAGCTGGTCAGGAACTCCGGAGCCGCCTTCTCGATGGGGGCAGGCTCAACGTGGATTTTCACGATCATCTCAGTGGTCGTGCTCGGCGTCATCATCTGGGTCCTGCCGAAAATCACCTCCACGAGTGTGGCAGCCGTGGTGGGTCTTCTTGCCGGGGGAGCGGCGGGTAACCTGGTGGATCGCCTCGTGCAGCCTCCCTCGTTCGGGCGCGGACACGTCGTTGACTTCATCAACTACAACGACTACTTCGTTGGCAACGTTGCCGATATCTGGATCGTTGTGGCAGCAGTGTCGATGGTGATCATCTTCCTGCGAACAGAACACTCCCATTCCGGTGCGCGCACCGATGAGTGACGAGTTCGAGCACCGCTACCTGCCAGTGCCGGACGCGCTGGTCGATACCCGCGTGGACGTGGCACTCTCACGCATGCTCGGCATGTCACGCTCTCAGGCCGGTGACCTTGCCAGCGCAGGACACGTGCGCATCAACGGTGCCGTCAGTCGGAAGTCGGACCGGCTCAGCCTTCAGGACCTCATTGAAGTCGACATACCGCAGCACCGTGTGCAGCCGGCACCCGTGACCGGCATGGACATCCTCTACGATGATGACGACATCGTCGTGGTCAACAAACCTGTCGGCGTTGCGGCACACACGGGCCCGGGATGGACCGGTCCCACAGTGATCGGCAACCTGGAAGCCGCAGGCTTCCGCATCGCACTGTCAGGCCCGCCCGAACGCCAGGGAATCGTGCACCGCCTGGATGTGGGTACATCTGGCGCCATGATGGTCGCCAAATCCGAACTGGCATATTCGGTGATGAAACGGGCCTTCAAGGAACGCACCGTCACGAAGATTTACCATGCCGTGGTCGCCGGACACCTGGATCCGCCATCGGGCACCATCGACGCGCCCATTGGCCGCCATCCGTCGCGCGAATGGCGCATGGCCGTTATCGAAGGTGGCAAGCGTGCCGTGACACATTACGACACCCTTGAACTCATGGCTGGTGCAGCCCTGCTGTCAATCCACCTGGAAACCGGCCGCACACACCAGATCCGCGTCCACATGGCAGCGGTCAACCATCCGTGTGTCGGCGACGTGTTCTACGGCGCTGACCCCACGCAGGCTGAACGCCTCGGCTTGGAACGTCAATGGTTGCACGCCGTCCAGCTCGGCTTCGCACACCCACGCACCGGCAAACACGTCACCGTGGACGCACCGTACATGGACGACCTTGATGCTGCCCTCACCCTCCTGAGAAAACCACGATGACCACTCTTCACGTCCGACGCGCCACCGACTCCGACCGCTTCGCCATTATCTCGATCAGGTGGGATGTGTTCGTTGTTGAACAGCACGTTCCTATGGTCCTTGAAATTGATGCACGCGACTTCAACCCCGCCGTCACCCAATTCATTGCCGAGGACGAGGCTGGCCACCCTGTTGGAACCGTGCGCCTCATCCCGGATGGTGATGATTGCTATCACCTGGGGCGCCTTGCTGTCAGACAGGAGGCACGCGGCAGTGGATGCGGAGCCGCCCTCGTCAATGCTCTGCACGAAGAAGTCACACGACGAACCCCTGCCGGCAGGCACGCCCGGGTCGACCTCGACGCGCAACTGCAGGCACAGGGATTCTACGAACGCCTCGGATATGCGTCACACGGCGACGATACATTCTGGGATGCAGGAATTGAGCATCGTCACCTCGCTCAGCTCATCGAGGGCACTGCAGAACCATTAAGATGACACGTATGGCCACCCGTGACAGTTTCGTTCATCTTCACAACCACTCCGAATACTCCATGCTGGACGGCGCAGCGAAAATCGCGCCGATGGTTCAGGAAGCTGCCCGCCTCGAACAACCGGCAATCGGACTGACCGATCACGGATACCTGTTCGGCGCCTTCGAATTCTATTCAGCGTGCAAAGATGCCGGAATTAAACCGATCATTGGCCTTGAAGCATACGTCACTCCCGGCACGTCCAGATTTGACACGAAGCGTGTCCACTGGGGAGAACCGTGGCAGCGCAGTGACGACGTTTCGGCCAATGGCGCATACAATCACCTGACACTGCTGGCCTACACGACCGAAGGCATGCTGAATCTGTTTCGCCTTGGTTCACGCGCCTCCACGGAAGGACAGTTTGGTAAGTGGCCGCGTGCCGACAAGGAACTGCTGCAGGAATACCACGAAGGGTTGATCGTTTTCTCAGGGTGCCCGTCGGGAGCCGTCCAAACCCATATGCGGTTGGGTCAGTGGGATGAAGCAGTGCGTGAAGCAGGGGAGCTGCGCGACATTTTCGGGCCGGAGAACTTCTATGTCGAAGTCATGGATCACGGCATCGAATTTGAACGACGCACACGCAATGACCTGCTCAAATTGGCCAAGCTCATGAATGCTCCACTGGTAGCGACCAACGATGCGCACTACGTGAAAAAAGAAGACCGAGATGTGCAGGACGCGTTATTGTGCATCAACTCGGGTGCCAAGCTGGCTGACCAGGACCGCTTCAAATTCGACGGCGACGGCTACTATATCCGCTCCAGCGAAGACATGCGTCGCACCTGGGCTGAACTGCCCGAAGCATGCGACACCACCCTGGATATTGCTGAACGCTGCGACGTGCACTTCACCACCACCAAAGAGGGCGCCAACTACATGCCCGATTTCCCCGTGCCCGAGGGCGAAGACAAAACATCGTGGTTCATCAAGGAAGTTGAACGAGGGCTGGCCGACCGTTTCCCGGACGGCGTTCCTGATGACGTGCGTAAACAGGCTGAATACGAAGAAGACGTCATTATCTCGATGGGGTTCCCCGGCTACTTCCTGACGGTGGCGGACTACATCAACTGGGCCAAGCATCAGGGCATCCGCGTGGGGCCTGGCCGAGGTTCCGGTGCTGGCTCCATGGTGGCCTACGCGATGCGTATCACCGAGCTGAACCCAATGGAACACGGCCTGATTTTCGAACGCTTCCTCAACCCCGAGCGCGTCTCCATGCCTGACTTCGATGTGGACTTCGACGAACGTCGCCGCGACGAAGTGATCGAATACGTGAAACGTAAATACGGCGAAGACCGGATCAGTCAGGTCGTCACCTTCGGACGAATCATGACGAAACAGGCACTGAAGGATTCAGCACGACTGCTCGGCTACGACTTCAAGACAGGCGAGCAGCTCACCAAGGCACTGCCCCCGGCAGTGATGGGCAAGAACATTTCAGTGCACGGCATTTTCGACAAGGAAGACAAGCGCTACGGCGAGGCAGCGGAGTTCCGTAAATACTACGAGGAAAACCCGCAGACTCACGACATCGTCAACCTGGCGATGGGACTGGAAGGACTGACACGACAATGGGGTGTCCACGCATGCGCGGTGATCATGTCCTCGCATACGCTGACCGACATTATTCCGATCATGAAGCGCCTCGCTGACGGCGCGATCATTACGCAGTTCGACTATCCCACGTGTGAAGCGCTGGGGTTGCTGAAGATGGACTTCCTGGGGCTGCGAAACCTCACGGTCCTGTCAGACGCCCTCGAAAATATCAGGCTGAACAACAAGGATGTCCCGGACCTTGATCAGTTGCCGCTCAACGACCCGGCAACCTACGACCTGTTGGCACGCGGCGACACGCTCGGCGTGTTCCAGCTGGATGGTTCCGGGATGCGAGAACTTCTCAAACTGATGCGCCCCGACAACTTTGAAGATATTTCAGCTGTGGGCGCGTTGTACCGGCCCGGCCCGATGGGCGCAGACTCGCACACGAACTACGCTCTGCGTAAGAACGGGCGTCAGGAAATCACTCCCATTCACCCTGAACTTGCTGAGCCGCTCAAAGACATTCTGGGCACTACGTACGGTCTGATCGTCTACCAGGAACAGGTCATGCAGATCGCGCAGAAACTGGCCGGATACTCACTGGGTCAGGCAGATATGCTCCGACGAGCGATGGGTAAGAAGAAGAAAAAGATTCTGGACCAGGAGTTCGGACCGTTCTCGCAGGGGATGCGCGAACATGGCTATTCCGATGACGCGGTGAAAACACTGTGGGACATTCTGGTTCCGTTCTCGAACTACGCGTTCAACAAGGCGCACTCGGCGGCGTACGGATTGGTGTCGTACTGGACTGCCTACCTCAAGGCGAATTTTCCCACTGAATACATGGCCGCATTGCTGACCTCGACCAAAGACAACAAGGATCGGCGAGCCTTGTACCTGGCTGAATGTCGTCACATGGATATCACCGTTTTGCCCCCCGACGTCAACGCTTCGATGGGCACGTTCGCGCCAGATGGGTCGAACATCCGTTTTGGCCTGTCTGCGATCCAGAACGTCGGCGCGAACGTGGTGGACGGTATCGTGCAGGCGCGCTCGGAAAAAGGCGCGTATATCTCCTTCCAGGACCTCCTGGACAAGGTACCTGCCACCGTGTGCAATAAGCGCACCATCCAGTCACTCATTAAGGCCGGCGCCTTCGACTCTCTGGGGAAGAACCGGCGCTCCCTGCTGTCCCGCTGCGACGAGGCCGTCGACGCGGTCACCGACCTGAAACGCAATGAGGCCATCGGCCAGTTCGACCTGTTTGCCGCCATGGGTGGAGCAGCAGCACCTGAACAGTCCTCCCTCACGGTCGAAATCCCTGACCTGCCCGAATTCGACAAGCGGCACAAACTGGCCGATGAACGCGAAATGCTTGGCCTGTATGTCTCCGACCATCCACTGCGCGGTGTGGAAGCGGCGCTGCGCCGATACCAGGACATCGACATCGCCGCGATCGTCTCCTCCGAAGAAGCCATGGCGGACCGCAAGGTGCGCGTCGCAGGACTGGTGTCGTCGGTTCAGATGAAGGTCACCAAGCAGGGCAACCAGTGGGCGATCGCAACGGTGGAAGACCTCAGCGCTTCCATCGAAGTGCTTTTCTTCCCTCGCTCGTTCGAAACAATTCAGTCCTACCTGGCTACCGACACGATCGTCCAGGTCGAGGGGCGCGTCACCCAGCGCGATGAGAACGTCGAACTGATCGGCCAGGCCATGACGTTGCTGGATCTGCGTGACGATCAGGACTCCCCGCTGGACCTGCAGATGACTCCTGGCCGATGCACTCGC
Source organism: Schaalia radingae (assembly GCF_900106055.1). Classification (NCBI taxonomy): domain Bacteria; kingdom Bacillati; phylum Actinomycetota; class Actinomycetes; order Actinomycetales; family Actinomycetaceae; genus Schaalia; species Schaalia radingae. The sequence continues at coordinate 939,671 of NZ_LT629792.1, forward strand.
TCAATGCTGACCGAACTCAAAGACGTGCTGGAAGCTTTCCCAGGCGAATCACCTGTGCGCATCCACTTGCGCCAAGGCGGGCGCGTCACAATCGTCGAAGTTGACCCGAAGTACCGCGTCGAAAAATCCAGCGCATTTTTCAGCCAGGTCAAGGCCGTGGTCGGAGCAGACGGAGTGATGACCTCCTGAGTTAGGCTAAGAGTTATGAAACGCATGGATCTTCGCGGCACCAGTGCCACCACAGATGCAATCCGCCGTCAACTGCCACGAGCTGCATTCGACATCACCGCAGCCGTCGAGGCTGTCACGCCGATTATCGACAGCGTCATCCACGAGGGTGCGAGCGCCATCAAGGACTGTGCCGAGCGTTTCGACCATGTGCGTCCTGATCGCCTGAAGGTACCGGCCGACCAGATCCGTGCCGCCCTCGACGGACTTGACCCTGCGGTGCGCGGCGCGCTGGAAGTGTCGATCGAGCATAACCGCGCCGGCCACACTGTCCAGCTGCCCACCACGCAACACGCCACCATCATTCCCGGCGGCACGATTACCCAGCGGTGGGTACCGGTGCAGCGCGCCGGTGTCTACGTCCCAGGTGGCCTGGCTGTCTACCCCTCCTCAGTTGTGATGAACGTGGTGTGCGCGCAGGTCGCCGGCGTCAGCTCAATCGCCCTGGCTTCACCGCCGCAACGCGAGTTCGGCGGACTGCCGCACCCGACAATCCTTGCAGCGTGCGCACTGTTGGGCGTGGACGACGTGTGGGCAATGGGTGGTGCGCAGGCAATCGCCGGCCTTGCCTACGGATTTGACGACGAGGGTGACGTGTGTGAACCGGTTGATGTCGTAGCAGGACCGGGCAACATTTATGTGGCCGCAGCTAAGCGGGTGGTGTCTGCTCACGTGGGGATCGATGCGGAAGCGGGAACCACTGAAATAGCGATCCTTGCCGATGGTGATGCTCACCCCGCTTTCGTTGCCGCTGACTTGATCAGCCAGGCGGAGCATGATCCTGCTGCCGCATCTGTTCTGATCACGGACAGTGAGCCGCTTGCGGATGCAGTGGAAGCTGAGATTCAGCGGCTGGCACCGCTGACCGCGCACACCGAACGCATTATGACGGCGCTGAGCGGACCGCAGTCGGGCATCGTCCTCGTCGATGATCTGGATGCTGGGCTGCGCGTTGTGGATGCGTATGCTCCCGAACACCTCGAAGTACAGACAGAGAATGCTGCCGAAGTAGCGCTGCGCGTGCGCAACGCAGGTGCCATTTTTGTCGGCCCGTACACGCCGGTACCGCTGGGCGACTACGTTGCAGGCTCCAACCACGTCCTGCCCACAGGAGGCACCGCCCGCTACGCTGCCGGACTGAACGTGGGACAGTATCTGCGCAGCCAGCAGGTCGTTGAGTATTCACACGATGCGCTCGAAGCGCTCACCGATGACCTCAACACGCTGGCATGTGCCGAAGACCTGCCGGCACACGGAGCAGCCGCGCTGATCCGGCGCGAGGAAGGCGGACGCAATGACTGATTTACGTTTGCCGCTGCGCCCTGAACTTGCGGGGCTGAGCCCGTATGGCGCGCCCCAATTGGATGTGCCCGTACGCCTGAACGTCAATGAGAATCCGTGGGCGCCTTCTGACGAGCTGGTTGACGATATCGCGCGCTCAGTGGCTCGCGCCGCCAGCGGGCTGAACCGCTACCCGGATCGCGATTTTCTGGAACTGCGTGGGGAACTGGCACGATATCTGGCTGACGAAAGCGGTGTAAGTGTTCCGCCCGAACATGTATGGGCAGCCAACGGTTCCAACGAAGTCATGACCCAGATTCTGCAGGCATTCGCCGGCACGTCACGGACCGTCGTTTCATGTGCCCCGACATACTCGATGTATCACGAGTACGCGCGCGACACGTGCTCACGGTGGGTCACGTGTGATCGGCACGAGGATTTTTCCATCGACCTGGATGCCCTGCGCGACCTGCTCGAAACTGAGCACCCGGCAGTCGTTCTGCTGGCCAGTCCGAACAATCCCACCGGAACAGCACTGTCACTTGACGACATCCGCTCCCTGGCTGACGACACGCGATTCAGCGGGCCTGTCGGGCCGGACGGACAGCCCACAGCGAGCCTGCTGGTCATCGATGAAGCGTACGCGGAATTCAGGCGTGCGGGGACATCCTCGGCACTCGAACTCGTTGAGCAGAATCCGCACGTGGTCGTCTCCCGCACTATGTCGAAAGCATTTGGAATGGCGGGGTTGCGTCTGGGATACATGGTGGCCTGCCAGGACGTCATTGACGCGATCATGCTGGTGCGCTTGCCCTACCATCTGTCAGCCATCACGCAGGCAGCGGCACTGGCGGCGCTGCGTCACCGTGAATGCCTCATGCAGCAGGTGGCCGACCTGCGTGACAGTCGGGACGCCCTCGCGCACTGGCTGGAATCACGAGGGCTGCAGGTGGCTCAATCTGACGCGAACTTCATTTTCTTTGGACGTTTCGATAACCGGCAGGACATCTTTGACAAGCTCCTGGAGCGGGGCGTGTTGATCCGCGTCGTCGGCCCTGACGGCTGGCTGCGGGTCAGCGTAGGGACACCTGAGGAAAACCAGCAATTCATGACGGCACTGGAGGAGGTTCTCTCATGAACGCGCGAACTGCGACAATTGACCGCGAAACATCAGAGTCAACAATTCATCTGGAAGTGAATCTTGACGGCAGCGGCGTGACCAACATTTCGACTGGTGTGCCGTTCTACGACCATATGCTCACCGCATTTGGGCGTCACTCCCTGATTGACCTGACTGTTCAGGCGCGCGGGGATGTGGACGTGGACGTGCACCACACTGTCGAAGACACCGCGATCTGCCTGGGCCAGGCCATCAAGTTGGCGCTTGGTGACAAGGCAGGAATCCGCCGTTTCGCAGATGCTACGGTGCCCCTGGATGAAGCCCTCGCTCATGCTGTTGTGGACATTTCAGGGCGGCCGTACCTCGTGCACGAGGGCGAGCCGGCCGGCCAGGAATACCACCTCATTGGCGGGCACTTCACCGGCTCCATGACACGACACGTGTTTGAGTCGCTGGCCTATAACGCCGGAATCTGTCTGCATGTGCGTCTGCTTGCCGGTCGCGACCCGCACCACATTGTGGAAGCGCAGTTCAAGGCACTTGCCCGCGCGATGCGCGGCGCTGTTGAACCGGATCCACGGGTGAGTGGCATTCCGTCTACCAAAGGAGCACTGTAATGGTCCAGGATGTTCCTCAGCGTCCTGACGATGAGGACATTGACGCTAAGTTCGCGGGAATCGTTGCGGACTTCGAGCGCTCAAGCGCACCTGCCGAACGGCATGACCTGGACACTCCGGTTGATGAATCCTTGCACCTGGAAGGTGGATCCCTGTCGGTCGCATTGGTGCTCACACCGATTCCGTCAGCCGAGGCGCTGCACAAACTCCTGCAGCTGGCCGGGCTTTCCGTCCACGTCGTCCCGATTAAGCCGTGGACCGCGATTTGGCTGAAAGTTGATTCCAATCAGCCGATGACCGAGGAAGACGAGCTGGCCTCACTGATGGGCAAGTGCCGCTCCATGCCACCCGAAGTGGATCAGGTGGCACGACTGACCTCACGCCTGTCCAAGCTGGGCTCCGTGGCAATCATGTCGTGGCTGGTTGAAGGTGACGAGGAAGATGTGGAGCCGGGTGTATCCGGACAGATCAGTGCACGCCGATACGTGTCGGGCGAGCCGGAAGACGATATTCCAGCTGGCGTGCTGATCGGATCAATGCCGGTGGCCCTTGAAGACCTGCTGCTGGGCAGAACCACCCCGGATGACTACAACGGGTCGGTCGCACCTGATGGCACATGCCTGAAGCGGCCACGCGGCCCATTAGGGTGGTTCAGAAAACCATGAGCATGATGCAGCGACGCTCTCGAATCGTCGTCTTGAGATTCGGGTCAGGCAACGTGCGCTCAGCGTGCAGTGCGCTGGAACGAGCCGGTGCCGACGTCTCACTGAGCGCCGATCCGCAGGAAGTCAGCGAAGCTGACGGCCTGGTGGTGCCAGGTGTGGGAGCATTCATCACGGTGATGGACCAGCTGCGCGCAGTGCAAGGCCTGAGGATGATTGAACGCCGGATCGCAGGTGCAAGGCCCGTGCTGGGAATCTGCGTCGGGCTGCAGATCATGTTCGACCGCTCCACTGAAAAGGGCACGACCGAGGGCCTGGGGCAGTGGGACGGAACCGTGGACCGTCTGGACGCGCCCATCATTCCGCACATGGGGTGGACACAGGTTGAAGCCGCATCCGATACGACACTGTTCGACGGACTGGATGAGGAGTACTTCTACTTCGTGCATTCCTACGCCGTGATGGATGATCCGGCTCGGACATCTCGCCCTCGCACGGCAGCTGCTCCGCAGACGAGCTGGGCAACCTACGGTCAGCGCTTTGTCGCAGCCGTGGAAGACGGAGCGCTGAGCGCCACACAGTTCCACCCCGAAAAATCTGGTGCCGCCGGCTTGAAGCTGCTGCAGAATTGGTTGGCGACCACCGTGTCTGACTAAAACCGCTCTATCTGACTAGAAAAGGTGACTGATGGATACTCCGTTGATTCTTCTGCCTGCCGTTGACGTGGTTGAGGGGCAGGCAGTGCGCTTGCGCCAGGGTGAGGCAGGAACGGAAACACAGTACGGCGCACCCCTGGAAGCTGCACAGGCGTTCACCCACGCAGGCGCCGCGTGGCTGCACCTGGTTGACCTGGATGCCGCTTTTGGACGCGGATCCAATATCGACCTGCTGGCTGATGTCGTACGCCAGATCCCGCTGCACGTTGAACTGTCGGGCGGCATCCGTGATGACGCCTCACTTCAGCGCGCCCTGGCCACCGGTGCACGCCGCATCAATATCGGCACGGCAGCGCTGGAAGACCCCGAATGGACCGAATCGATTATCCAGCGTTACGGCGATCAGGTTGCCGTGGGCTTGGATGTGCGCGGTGAGACTCTGGCAGCACGAGGCTGGACGAAACCAGGTGGAAATGTCTGGAAGGTCCTGGAGCGTCTGAACGAGGCTGGCTGTGCCCGATACGTGGTCACCGATGTGGCGCGTGACGGCATGATGCAGGGGCCGAATATTGATCTGCTCCGCGCCGTATGTGAACGTACCGATGCGCCGGTTGTCGCCTCGGGCGGCGTGTCCAGCATTGACGATATTCGAGCCCTGCGTGAACTGACGTCGATCGGCCTGGAAGGCGCAATCATTGGTAAAGCCCTGTACGCCGGGGCGTTCACGTTGGAAGAGGCGCTGGAAGCGGCCGGCCCTCAGCAGTCATGATGGAACTGAGCGATGAGCAACGCGACAAGATTGCGCAGCGCCTGACACTGCACACCGACTCATCGGATTGTGGCCAGACGTTGCCGTTGACGCGTCACGCACTCGGACTGCCAGCCGGTACCCGCAGCGAGCAGGGCGAGCGCCTCGAACAGCTTGTTCACGCACTGAGCAGTGAGCGCGTCATTATTCCAGTTGTCCTCAATGGCGGAAACTCTGACAACCACGTGGAGTTCACCAGGGCGGAAATACCTGAAGGCCCGGCATTGGCCGTGTTCACGTCAACGGATGAGCTTGCAGCGTTTGACCCACAGGCACGCCCATTGCCTGTCTCAACGCGCCTTGCCGCGTTGAGCGCCCTCGTCGAAACCCGAGGGCTGATAGTGGCCGATCCGCGCGGTGCGAATATCGTGATCCCGCGCCCCGCGTGCAATTCGCTGTCAGTGGGGGACAGGTGGCTGCCCGCGTGGAAAGATCGCGAACTTGCCGCCGGTCTGCTGCGCATCATCATGGACGAGGGTGTCCGATGCGTGGTCGATGTGCGTATCCATCATGGAGGCGGCAGTCGCGTCATCGTCGAGCTGTGCGCGGCCGCCGGTGGTGATGAGCGAGCGGTCCGACGCGAATTGTCCCGCGCAATCAACTGCATTTATGGCAGTGATCGTCTCAAAGCTGCGGCTGACCAGATCATGATCGCGCCAACGTGGGTTCATGCGGTATAGCTGTTAATCCTGAACGTGGTCTCTTACGATGATCATAACTTGTCACGACGCAGGTAAGGAGACCAGCCGATGACGCAACCTGCTCCGCAACCCACTCCATCCCGGCCGACCAATGTGCAGTCCACGCTACCCAGGAAAAACCGGTCTGATTATTGGCATCGTATGTGCAGTGGCCGCTGTGGTGGCCGTGGCTGCCATCGTGATGGTGATGATGGCCCGCCCGTCACAATCCGACAGCCCTGAGGTGTCTGTTCGGCGTCACTTACCTGCTGGGCGGACAGGAATATGAAGTGGAAATCGAGGTGAGCCGGCCCGTTGGTGAAGATACCTGGCAGATCACCAGACCGCTGGCTACGACTGTCGTATTTCCTTCCGGATTCGCCGATCAGGATCTGACTGTGGCACCCGACGACAGTGATCAATACTCTCCGGAGTCGGTTGTTGAATGGGAGCCGGAACTGACAGACACATTCACTGCGGCATTTGTTGACTGCGCGAACCCTTTCCTGCATGAATGCCGGGAAAACCGCGACGATCCTGATGAACAGTGCGGATTCATTTACGCTTTCTACACAGATGAGCAATCAGAATCAGCCACCCTCAATGGAGAACTGACCACTGCCGGCCCCGCTGGCAACCAGCTTGTGTCGATGGTGCACTCCACGGGGATTCCGGACATGCGAACAGATGTGACGAGGGCGACGCTCCATTTCAGGGATGACGGGCTCAATATACCGGACAAGGAGCAGAAACTCGCCGTCCAGGGCACGGTCGAATTGTCGAAGAGATCAGATCCTGTTTTCCATATGAAGATCGTGACTCCTGAGGATTGAAGCGGGATAATGTTGTCAAAATGCTGCGTTAAGCGATAGTTTGGAATAATAGAGTTTGTAGCATCAATCAAGATCGCGGGCCGATAGAGAAAAGGATGCTCACACAGCTCAGAGCTTCAACTCTGCAGTGTTCGAGTCCAAAGTAACGGACACGTTCCGCCAGAGCATTGTTGACGAAGCACAGAAGTTCGTCGACCAGTGCGCAGCCGATGTGAAGGCTGATCAATGCGGGTATATGTCTGTCGCCGCACAACATTTTGGGGCGAAGTTGGCAGAGCTGAAAGAAGGAATTTCCGTACAGGACTACGCCTTTAACCCGTATCAAGCGAAGCTCGACGTCGCATTCGACCCGCTGGTTATGCTCTTCCATAGCGATGGGGCTGATTCCCCTCACGAGGATGAGCTCGAGATGGTCGGAGCCGTTACTTTTGATGACAGTGGAGCCCCTGCATGCTCGTTCGACTTCCCCTTCCAGTTCTGAAAGCGGGCGCGATCGGCCACTTCACGGTGAAAGTAGACTAGGATTGAAGCGCTTTCATGCGTTAAATCTATTTACCGGGGGTATGGCACTATGTCCGAAAATGCGAATGGTAACGACCTGAGCTCACACTCGGAGACTCAGGGGAGTGCTGACTCGTACATGCCTCCTCCGCCACCACCCACCGATTCGCCAGAACCGCAGCAGGGGCAGGCACAGCAATACGCGCAAGCGACGCAGCAACCGCAGCAATATGCCCAGCAGCAGTACTATCAGCAGCCCAACCCGCAACAGTACTCGCCGCAACCACAGCCGCAGTTTGCTGCGATGGCTTCTGGCGCCGGGTCTTCCTACGCAGCGACCACGACTAAGTCCTCGTCCGGCAAGACTGTCCGCATCGTGTTGGTGGTCATCGGCGTACTGATGGCACTCGCGTTGATCGGGACAATCGCTTTCTACATCCTCAACAGCACGCGGACCCCTGAAAAAGCTGCTGAAGAATACCTGGGATATCTTGCAGCGGGTGACGCGAATGCTGCATCGCAGATGGTGGACCCCGGCAAACCCAATAATCAACGAGCGTTTCTGACAAACGAAGCAATGGCCGGCGCGACCGCGCGAATCGAAAATTTCTCGGTGACGCGAACTGATTCCGGCAGTGATGACTATTCACTCAGCTCCGACAAGCCGCGTGGAGTAATGCTGGATGTCGAATACTACCTTGATGGGCAAGTCGTCGATACGACACTTCAGGTCACCCCTGCCCAGCCCACCTTCCTCGTTCTCAAGAACTGGAAGATTGACGACACACTGGCCACAGAGATCACCCTCCAGCCAGGCACTTTTGACTCGGTCACCATCGGCTCTCAAAGCGTTCCGATCACGAACGATGATCAGAACTCCCAGGAGTATCAGACGTTCTACCTGTACCCCGGAATCTACCCAGCGCAGGCATCCTACGGATCCAATGAGTATGTGAACTATCCCGACAAGAGCCTGATCGTGGGGGCCCGGAGTCATCCTCGACGCTCTGGTGGGACGCACCCGAACCGACCGAAAAACTGCAGACACTGATGCTTGATCGGGCCAAGGAATTCGTGGAAAGCTGTGCCTCCATCGACGGTGGAAATCTGAATGAAGCATGCCCCAGCGGCGTGCAGAGCACCAAACTCGCTGTTCTGGAAGTGACCAAACTGCCCACCACCCTTGAAGACTTCACCGCATTTGAGTTCGTCACGGATAAGGCCACGATCAAGACCCAGACAAATCCGACCGAATTCAACAAGAACCCCTCACCGGACAACGTTGAATTCCGTGTGTCAGGCCAGGTGACATTCCCCGAGGGAAGCACTGAACCTGAAATCACTGAACTGAGGTCGTCAGGATCATGGTGGTAAACCGCGAGTGATTCGCATACCGCCGCATCTCAGTGACGAAGGCCCTGTGTGTGACCAGATGTTGCACGCGGGGCCTTCCACATCTGGCAGTGTGAGGCACCCCATGACGATCCTGCCTAATCTCGCTGGATTTGCCTTCGACGGCAGTGATACAGTAGCTGTCGATTGTCCGGGTACCGTACCCGGGACGTAAGCGGAGATACTCCCACCTTGATTCCCGCCTCAGGGGATCGGGTTCCTGGCTTGAGCCGATGCTGCGTGCAGCATCGCTGTGGCCACGTGGTGTCAGTCTCCGTTGCGTTGCGCACGGAGATTTTTTCGTGATGCACCACCATGGAAGGAGCCACCCATCAGCGAGCCTCGGATCAATGAGCGCATCAAAGTAAACGAAGTACGTCTTGTCGGCCCATCGGGAGAACAAGTCGGAGTCGTGCGCGTCGAAGACGCATTGCGTCTGGCAGACGAAGCAGGCCTCGACCTCGTTGAAGTGGCACCCAACGCGAAACCTCCAGTAGCCAAATTGATGGACTACGGCAAGTACAAGTACGAAGCCGCACAGAAAGCGCGCGACGCGCGACGCAACCAGGCAAACACCCAGCTCAAAGAGATCCGTTTCCGCCTGAAGATTGATGACCACGACTTCAACGTGAAGAAGAACCACGTGGAGCGTTTCCTGAACCAGGGAGACAAAGTCAAGGTCATGATCATGTTCCGCGGACGCGAGCAGTCTCGCCCCGAAGCGGGAGTTCGTTTGCTGGAGCGTCTGGCAGAAGAGGTCGGTGACATGGCGACGGTCGAATCCGTCCCACGTCAGGATGGCCGCAACATGACGATGGTGCTCGCCCCAACGCGACGCAAGTCAGAAGCAATGAGCGAACAACGCCGCCGCCGCAAGGCTGAGCGCGAAGCCCGCCGTGACAAGCAGGCAGAACGTTCCAGCAAGGAGCAAGCTCGCAGCGCCAGGAACGCTGAAAGCGCGGAACAGTAGCTACTTTCTTGGCACCAGTGCCAAGAGGTGTTGAAGGTTAGGAAACGACACTATGTCAAAAGGAAAGAACAAGACGCACTCAGGAACCAAGAAGCGCTTCCGCGTGACCGGTTCCGGCAAAATCATGCGTGAACGTGCTGGTAAGCGTCACCTGCTCGAGCACAAGTCTTCACGCCGTACTCGCCGCCTCTCCCGTGACCAGGTGCTGGCACCTGCAGATGCGAAGCGAGTTCGTACCCTGCTGGGTAAGTGATAGCGAAGACTTGTAGGTAAGGAGATAACAACATGGCACGTGTGAAAAGGTCTGTCAACGCCCGCAAGAAGCGTCGCACCACACTTGATCGCGCATCCGGATACCGTGGGCAGCGCTCACGCCTGTACCGTAAGGCAAAAGAGCAGGTCACTCACTCTTTCGTATACAGCTACCGTGACCGTAAGCGCCGCAAGGGTGACTTCCGTCGCCTGTGGATCCAGCGCATCAACGCTGCCGCACGCGCAAACGGCATGACGTACAACCGCCTCATTCAGGGTCTGAACCTTGCCGGCATCGAAATCGATCGCCGCATGCTGGCCGACCTGGCAGTCAACGACGCAAACGCCTTCGCAGCAATTGTGAAGACTGCCCGTGAAGCGCTGCCCGAAGACGTCAACGCTCCCAAGGCATCCTGATTGACTCACAATTTTCATCCTGAGCGCCCGCCTGTGATGGACAACCCGCGTGCCGACCGCGTGCGAACAGTCCGTTCACTCGGCGGGCGCTCAGCACAATCACGCACCGGACTCCTCCTGGTTGAAGGCCCAGGAGCAGTCCTCGAACTGGTGACATGGCGCCCCGAGTGCGTCACCGACGTCTACGTCACCGAACGAGTCGAGGAATCCCAGCCAGAAATCGTGGAGCAGGCCCGCCAGGCCACACGGTGGGTTCACCGCGTCACCGACGAGGTTGCTCACGCGATGTCCCCTGACTGTCAGGGCATCATCGCGGTCGCTCGACACGACGCGATTGTTACGCAGATGCCGAGCGTTGACGGACTGGCAGTGATCCTTGCGCGCATCCAAGACCCCGGCAACGTCGGTACGCTGATACGCACGGCCGATGCGATGGGTGCGCAGTGCGTCCTGACCACGGTGGGCACCGCTGACGTTCGCAGCCCGAAAGTGATCCGCTCAACAGCGGGATCAGTGTTCCACCTGCCGATCATGTCAGGCCTGACTTTCGATGCGGCGATCGAGCGCGCTCGCACCTGGGGTGCACTCGTCCTTGGGACGTCCGGAGGGCACGGATCTGTCAGCCTTCTCGACATTGACGAGGGCGACTCGCCGCTCCTTTCCCGCACACACGCATGGGTTTTCGGCAATGAAGCGCGAGGCCTGTCACCCGATGAAATGCGTCAGTGCGACCATCTGGTGTGCATCCCGATGGCAGGGAAAGCTGAATCTTTGAATGTGGCCTCGGCGGCAGCAATGTGTCTGTATGCGTCAGCACGCTCACGTACACTGACAGCATGAAGGTCCGAGACTGTGATGAAGGCGACCTGATCGCCCGTTTTGTCAATGTTCTTCCCCAAGGTGAGCGCACCATCGTCGGTTCAGGTGATGACTGCGCGCTGATCTCCTGCCCTGAACCCTCATTCCTGGTGACCACCGATACATTGGTCGGAGAGAGTCACTTTCTGAAAGCCTGGTCCACCGGCGCTGAAATAGGTGCGCGGGCTGCGGCCCAGAATCTGGCAGACATCGCTGCGATGGGTGGGCGCACGAGCGCGCTTGTTGTCTCCCTTGTTCTGCGCGGTGACTACGACGTTGACTGGCTTGTGGACATGGTGCAGGCCTTCGGTCAGCGTGCCCGTGAAGCGGGCGCAGGCGTGGTCGGCGGCGACCTGACCGGGGGAGAGGAACTGATCATTTCAGTCACCGCACACGGGTGGGTCGATGGGCCTCCCGTCCTGCGTTCAGGTGCACGACCCGGTGACATCGTAGCGATAGCCGGAACATTGGGGCGTTCCGGCGCAGGCCTGGAATTGCTGTCACGCCGCATCGTTGACCCCTCAGTTCATGACGATATCCTGCTGGGAGATTTCGCTGAAGCGGTGAGGATCTACCGTGCGCCCGAGCCTCCGCTGGAAGCCGGTCCGATTGCCGCTCGCCACAATGCCCACGCCATGATGGATGTGTCCGACGGGCTGGTGCGTGACGGAGGCAGGATGGCACGCGCGTCGGAGGTGATGCTCGAAATTGATTCGTCTCTGCTGGCCGATGACGTCGAGGCGCTGGATGCTGCTGCACAGGCATGCGGACATCACGCTATGGAGTGGGTCCTTTTCGGCGGTGAGGATCATCCGATGTTGGCTACGTTCCCGCCTCAGGTTGTGTTGCCCTCACCGTTCAGGGCAATTGGCGTGATCGGAGCAGTGAGCCCGGGAGATCAACCTGGGATTCGTCTTGATGGGCAGCGACTGAGTGGTGGCTTCGACCATTTCCGTCAAGACAATAGTTAAACCGATACACTAGGACTACGTGTAACCTGTCAATACGCTAGTGAGGGGACTTCATGAGCAACGAAAACGTTCATGATAGCAACCAGGACGCTCCAGTCCAGGGATCACAACCAAGTGAGCCTGTGACCGAGCCGGAAGCCGCCGAAGAACAGCCACTCAGTCAGCCGGAGCAACCTGCGCAGCAGCCGCAGTTTCAGCAACCAGTTGCTGACCAGTCGCAGGTGCAGCAGGGCCAGCAATATGCTCAACAGCCCATGCAACAGCCGCAGTACCAGCAACCGGTTCCGCCGCAGCAACCGCAGTACCAGCAGCCTTATGCTCAGCCCGCTCCTCAGCAACAGAGCCAGCCATACGCTCAGCAGCCATACGTTCAGCCTCAGGGCCAGCCCTATGCTCCACAGCCCATGCAACAGCCGCAGTACCAGCAACCGGTTCCGCCGCAGCAACCGCAGTACCAGCAGCCTTATGCTCAGCCCGCTCCTCAACAGCCTTACGCGCAGCCGGGCCAGCCCTATGCTCCACAGCCCATGCAACAGCCGCAGTACCAGCAGCCGGGCCAGCCCTACGTGCAGCAGCCTGCGCAACCAGCAAAACCAGTGCTCCCGCCAGCATTTATGGGCGAGCTCAAGGCCGGATTTGCCAATGGGCGCGGCCTCGCTGCCCTCGGCGCCGTGCTGGGGGTGCTCGTCGTCGTCTCATTCATCTTTGGCCTGTTCCTCATGCCTCTGGGATCGGCGATGGGCGGCGCGGCCGGCTCAGATGACTCCATACTGTCGGGCCCCTCGCCCCTCGTATTCGCCGGTGTTGTGCTGGGAGGCTACATCTTTGCAGGTGCTCAGGCTATGGGCTTCACAATAGCCGGAGGAACACTCTCAGTGCTGTTCATCCTCGCCTGGGCTGTCATCTGCACGCTGATCTGGGTCGTGCTCAAACGATTCTTCAAAGTCCAGCGCGATAACACCAACCTGGTTGCCCACCTAGTCCGCACAGTGCTGGAGGCTCTGGCTATTGGCCTCGTTACCTCGATCCTGTTCGGTTTTTGGAGGCTGCGGCTTGTCGCACCGCTCGACGGCGGTGACCTGTCCTTTGACAACCTCGGCAGCCTGTCAATGGGACCCGGTTTCTTCCACATCTTCCTGAACGTGACGTTCTTCGTTGGGATCACGCTTTTCTTTACTCGTAAATCTCTTCCTGCCAGCTGGAAAGACAACAAGTTTGTTGCGGAGCTGCTTACTGGTGCTCGCGAATTCGTTCAGGCACATGCGGTGCTCTTCGCCATCTTCGCTCCCTTCGCTCTGATTCTTGGGATCGTGTTTTTTGCCAAGACAGATGGCGTGTCCGTCACGCTGGTTCTGCCGCTGTTGGCCAACATCATCATCTGGATTACAGGCATGTGCTTCTTCGGTGGATTCTCGGTGGGTGGCTCAATGATGGACATGTTCGGTTCGGGTGGATCCTACGGTGGCAGTGGCACTGCCATGATCTGGAATTTCCACCCCATCGCCGCCGTCATCGGTTTCATCCTCGCCATCGTCGCCATCATCGCAATGGCGATCCACATCGGGGCTCGACGCACGCGCACCGGCTCGATTCAGTGGGCCAGGATCTGGCAGATGCCAGTCATCGGTCTTCTGGCGTGGCTCATTGTTGGCCTGTGGCTTTCCAACGTGTCGATGCATATGTTCGGTGAGAGTGCTTCTCTCGGCATGTCATGGTGGACGCCGTTCACGGTCGCCATCCTCGGACTCTTCTTCGCCTCACTGCTGGCCGAGATTCTTCCCGAAGCATTGGTCGACACGCCACTGCTGCCGTTGCTCGCTGGAAAGAAGACGGCGCAAGCCTGGCGTCAGCAGCCAGCTCCGGTTCAAGCTGCTCCTCAGCAGCAGTACGGGTACGGAAATGGGATTCAACAGGGCATGAACGCTCCTCAAGGCCCCCAAAACTCGGCGCAGTACAACCAGTACCCGCAAGGGGCAGCCGCAGCTTACCAGCAGGAATTCGGTTCGCAGTACCCGAATCAGGGGTACCAGCCTCCGGCTCAGGACCCGTCAGGATCAGCTGATAACCAGGCAGAACCGCCGTATCCGCCGCAAGACTCCTCACCTCAACAGTGAAAGTGAGTCGCTGAATCGATCACTGAAATGAAGATGGTCTCCGAACTGACTTCGGTCAGATCGGAGACCATCTCCACTTTTCAGATGCGCCCGGTTCCTGCCGCAGGCGCAAAAAATTCGCCGCCTACACTGTAGACGGCGAATCAGAAAGCAGCGTATCAGCGGGTGTGACGCGCCACCCGTTCAGACTTCAGGCACTTCGTGCACACATTCAGTCGCTTGGGTGTGCCGTCAACCAAGGTACGAACGCGCTGGATATTCGGGTTCCAGCGGCGATTCGTGCGCTTGTGGGAGTGCGAGACACTCTTACCGAAGCCCGGTCCCTTGCCGCAAACGTCGCATACGGAAGCCACGATGATCTCCTCTAAGTAGTCAGTTATCGTCCCAAATGAGACAGTCGATGTGGTGCGAATCCACCACGAGCAACCACAAAATGGTAGCTGATGGCAGGCCTATTCTCCAACTCTTTGAACCACATTGCCTGTGTCAGTTCCACCACATCTGCGCGCGAGCGACCAAAAGTGAGACGATAGGATCACCCGTGACTACTCATAGCGAAAGGCCTATCCGTGACCGGTGAACTCTCAGCACACACGCTGGCAATCACGCTGACAACAGCCGCCACGGAGCTGGCCAAATTGCGTCCCTTCCTGGATGACCTCGATGGATGGAACTCCCACGACTGCGACACGGGCACCAACGCGCTTCTGACAGTGGAATCCATGAGCCGCCTCGCCCCAACTGACCCGGACATGCCTCTGGCTGATTACCTCGACACGTTGGTCAGCGAGGGGATCCGCACAGGGCACGGACACGTCGGATTGCTCATTACCGCTCTATGGAGTGCCTGGGCACACGCCCTGCGACAAGAGTCCGGCGCAGATCTCAATCCGATCATCGTGCGACGGATGCTCACATCCGCCCCCTGGGATGCGCCCGACGCCCACGTGAATGTCGCACCTGCCCTTGCTGCAATGTTTGATGAGGCAACCAGCGAACTCGAGGTTCTGGGAGCAACGGTTCCTGATCAGAGCGACCTTGTCTCCCTGTATTCCAGCCAATTGCAGTATGGGCTGATCAACGCGACTGATGACTATATCGACGCAGGTGCAGCAGCCCTGATCGTCATCGCCGCATCACTGGACTGCACCATGCGTGACGATCCAGCCATCCTGGACTCACTGGCACGTATGATGAGCGACCTGGCTCATTCACATTCGCGCCTGGTTTCGACCGCTGCCCGCCCGCGCGACGCCTTCAATGTGGACATGATTGTGGCAGGCAGTACTGACGATGCCACGAATGCAGGCGACTATCTTGATGCACTGGAAGCTCGGTGGGCGGCAGTGGGAGCCACCGATTTGTTTGCCTATGGCACCTGGCGTTTCCGCATCGACACATCGGCGCCATTGGCAGTTCGACCACCCCACGGTACCGTCACCCGGTTTATGGTCCGTGACGGCCGACCCGACGAACTCATCGGCGTGGACACGCTCAGTGACGGTGTGACGCATCGCGGCGCTCAGCTCCTCGAACGCCGCACCCACCAGCGCATCGAACGCGCCACAGTTATAGCGATGACTCATGCACCCGGCCTTGTCGAAGACCTCGCACAGGCAGGAGCACTGACACTGCTCGACCCGAATGACCAGGACATTGAGGCCATCACTTGCGCCCTCGCGCATTCGTCAACAGGAGTGTCGCTCATTGCCGCCTGCGACAGTGCCAGCCGCGCACGTGCCGAACGTATTCGTGATGTATCGCCCCACACAGTCATTGTCGCCCCGTGCGAGGACGACCTGACAGCGCTGGAATGCACCCGAGCGTGCGCCAGCGCCTTCGTCCCACAGCCAGGCGGACCCACCGTCGCACCTGTCATGCAGACCATGCTGACTCAGTCAGCAGCGCGCGCAGCTGCAGCCAGCTTCGCCCTGGCCATAACCTATGATGCGGATGAGCAACTTCCTCTTGCCGTGCGGGAAGTCAAGGCGCGCGCCCCCAGACGCGTGCGTCTGCTGATCGGAGCTGCCGACGGTCCGAATCTGACGGCAACGGTTCGTCAGATGCTGGCACCTGACATCAATGAGCTCGAAGTAATTGACGGCGGACAGGCAGGCCCCAGCATTATTCAGGGACTGACCGTATGAACGGGTTTTCCACCTCCCTCGACGTCCCCCTTGCGCTGCGTCTGCCCGCCTCGACGGCGCGAAAACTTGCCGCACACGATCTGATCTCGGTGGCTGACCTGCTCACGTACGGGCCACGCAGGCTCGACCAGTGGGGCTCGCTTACACCGATCAGTTCGCTGCGCGAAGGGGACACGGTGACGATCCTCGCTGAAGTGCTCAGTGCCCAGATGATGCCCAACCGCACGCGCAAAGGGGTACGCTTCGTGGTTGAACTGACCGATGGGTCCGAGACGATCACCGCCACGTTCTTCGCTTCCACGCGCTATCGCCTCGCGCCCCACGAACGACTGCTCGAACCTGGTGCGCGCATGCTGTTTGCCGGCAAGGTCGGTTCCTACAAGGGGAAGGTTCAGCTGACAAATCCGCAGTTTGAAGGCGCGCAGGATGCCACGATTCCGGAGATCGTTGAACGCAGTCAGCGACTCATCCCCATTTACCCGGCCACTGCCTCGCTCAATTCGTGGACCATTGAGCGCGCTGTGTCTTTTCTGCTTCAGTCCATGCACGAGGGCGACCTGGCTGACCCCGTCCCGGAAACGATTCGCCGTGAAGCTGGTCTGCCTGATCTGGTCACCACGTTGCGCGCACTGCACGAGCCGGACAGCCGCGAGGACTGGAAAACTGCCCGCGCGCACATGGCGTGGCGTGAAGCATTCACACTGCAGGCTGGGCTGGCCTGCGTCAGACGCGGTAGTGACATGGAAAAGGCGCCGGTGTGTCCGCGAGGCGATGACGGTGCCGTCCAGGCTTTACGCGACTCCCTGCCTTTCGTCTTGACGGGCTCCCAGGAAACAGCGGTGGAGGCCATTTCACGTGACCTCATGCGCGAACGCCCCATGCAGCGCCTCCTGCAAGGCGACGTGGGATCCGGTAAGACGGTGGTATCGGCACTGGCCATGTGCCAGGTTATGGATTCAGGATTCCAGGCGGCGATGCTGGTACCCACCGAGGTCCTCGCTGAGCAGCACTACCAGTCCCTGCATGCCCTGATCGCGCGGATGACCACCCACGCGCCACGCATCGAACTGCTCACAGCTTCCACTCCGCGCGCCGAGCGCCGCACTCTGGAACGCGACCTTGCTGACGGCCAGCCCATGATCGTGGTCGGTACACACACTTTGCTGCAAGATAGCGTCACATTCGCGCACCTGGGCCTGGTTGTCATCGACGAGCAGCATCGTTTCGGTGTTGCCCAGCGTGACCACCTGCGCGGCGCGGCCACCGCTGCCACGCTGACGATCCCGCACCAACTGGTCATGACCGCCACGCCCATTCCGCGAACTGTCGCGATGACCGTGTTCGGTGACCTGGACCAGACGTGCATCAATGAGCTTCCACCGGGGCGTCGCCCCGTCAGCACATTCTTAGTCGATGTGGCCAACGCGGCGTGGATGCAGCGTCTATGGGAACGCGCCCGCGAAGAGATCGACCAGGGCGGCCGCATTTTCGTCGTCTGTCCACGTATTGATGAGGGAGACGACGTCGAAGACACCGATGCAGCTGACCACCGTCCACCGCTCGCATCCGTCCACGCGGTGGCGGCCGCACTGCGCACCCAGACAGCGTTGCAGGGTATCGGGATCGAGGAACTGCACGGACGAATCGGCAGTGCTGACAAGACCCGCATCATGGATGACTTCATTGCGGGTCGCGCCCCTGTCCTCGTGTCCACCACAGTGATCGAAGTGGGAGTGGATGTGCCCGAAGCGACCATGATGGTCATCATTGACGCCCAGCAATTTGGCCTCTCACAGCTGCACCAGTTGCGCGGCCGCGTCGGACGCTCGGATTCAGACAGCGTGTGCATGGCGGTACACCGCCACGACCTGTCGGCACCAGCCCGCGAACGGCTCGAGGCCTTCGCGCGCACGACAGACGGATTCGAACTGGCTCGCGTGGATCTGACGCTACGTCGAGAAGGCGACGTGGTCGGCGCCCAACAGTCAGGGCGCACCTCGGGACTGCGTTTCCTGTCGGTCTCACGAGATGGCGACATTATCGAGCAGGCGCGTGACGCTGCGCGACGCACCATCAGCGCAGACCCCACACTGGCCGATCACAGCGAACTTGAACGAGTCATCAGAGCGCGACTGTCCTCACAGGTCGCGTGGATGGAGCGTTCCTAGCCGACCACTGCTGACAGTGCGATACACACGACTGTTCCGCTGAGAATCGAAATCATGAGGTTGTGTTTCCACAGGTGCAGTCCGACCGTCACGACGAGGGCGACCAGTGTCGGCACTGTTGCCTGCAGGTCGCTCCACGCAACATCCATCATCGTGTAGACGCTCAAGATGGCCATGATGCCCACAGCCATGCGCCTGCCCAGCCATTTGATGAGGCGAGATTCGCGGATCGGGGCGAGCAACGCGAACGGCACGGCGCGCAGCAACACGGTGACAATACCGGCTACCGCAAGGATCGCAATCAGATACATCGTATTCATCGCCTCTCCTTCGCGGCGAACATGACAACCAGAACCAGCACATAGGCCGACATGGCGATGACCAGCATTGATCCGGGCACAACAATCGCGGCCGCCACGCACAGGCGCCCCGCATATGCCACGTCGTGTCCGATGCTCACCGAAATTATGGTGGCACGAGGGCCAGTGGCCGCGATGTATGTCCACGCTGCGAACCAGTAGAGTAGGTCCCATGACACGGATTGTGGCCGGAGAGGCAAAAGGGCGCGTACTGAAGGTGCCTGCACGCGGAACGCGGCCCACATCGGAACGCGTGCGCGAAGCACTGTTCTCACGCCTGGATGCCATGAATATGTGCGATGGGGTAGCGGTACTGGACCTGTACGCAGGGTCGGGAGCGCTGGCCTTCGAGGCCCTCTCACGCGGAGCAGCCCGGGCTGACATGGTGGACAGTTCACGTCAGGCTGCCCGCGCCATGAGTACGAACGCAGCGATGATGGGCTACGAAGATCGCACGCGCATCCACACCCTCGACGCGCTGGCGTTTGTGCAGTCAGGCCGCGTGAGCAGCCCGGTTGACCTGGTGTTCGTGGACCCTCCCTATGATTTGGCACAAAATGCGCTCGCGGCCGTGCTGGCCGGACTCGCGGCGCACCTGTCGCCAGACGCCCTCGTCATTGTGGAGCGATCAACCCGCTCACAGGCGCCAGACCTGCCGGATGGCCTGGTGTGCGAAGATCACCGTCACTGGGGTGAGACTGCCGCGTGGTTCATTGGCCGTGCCGATAGGGTGGAGTCATGACGCAACGCCAGCCACTCATCGCAGTGATCCCGGGATCCTTCGACCCCATCACCTGCGGCCATGTCGACATCATCGAACGCGCTGCACGTTTCGCGGACCGCATCATCGTAGCGGTGGGGATCAACTTAGCGAAAACCACGATGTTCGATTCTGCGGCGCGTATCCGCATGGCGCAGGCAGCGTGTGCCGATCTGGACCCCGCCATCGCCGGCCGCATCAGTGTGGAGAAAATGGACGGCACGGCGATTGATTTTTGCCGCTCCCACCAGGCACGCGTGATCGTCAAGGGAATCCGAAACGCTGCCGACATGCAGTGGGAAGAGGTCCAGGCGTGGGTGAATCGCACTCACGGTGAGGTGGAAACATTGTTCCTCCCCACCGCGCCGGAGCTGGCACTCGTTTCATCCAGCATCGTACGCGAACTGTTGGCGTGGCAAATGGACGCTTCTCGGTATGTTCCACCGGCAATTGTGCCGATGTTGACGGACAATAAGACTCATAGACACTCATGAGGCAACAGGCGGAGGACACAATGGCTTACGACGAGAACGTCCCTTCTGACGAGCCGAGTGACAGCTCGGAAGTGTATGGCCCATCGACGGTGATCGCGGCGCTCGAACAGATCGAAGCACTGGTTGAAGAGGCTCGTTCGGTTCCACTTTCAGCATCCGTGATGGTCAATCGCGCTGAGATCCTTGATCTGATTGAACAGGCCCGAGCCGCGCTGCCTGAAGACCTGGTTGCAGCAGACGCCCTCGTCGCTGACGCCGACGCCGTGCTGGGCCGGGCTGACTCGGCCGCTGAAATGACGCTGACGGAGGCCCGCACTCAGGCACGAACCCTCACTGACGAGGCGCGTGAGCAGGCCGAGCACATGATCGCTGAGGCGCAGGACAAGGCACAACGCACCGTGGCCCACGCGCAGGAACAGGCTGAACATGTTGCCAATCAGGCCCGCTCCGACGCTGAAAACACGCTCAGTGATGCGAACGCTCAGGCTGAACGCCTCATCGCGAGTGACCGAATCTCCCAGATGGCGGAAGATCGTGCACGCCAACTGGTCGGTGAAGCGAAGAACGATGCGCGCAAACTGCGCGAAGGTGCCGACCGCTACGTTGTGAAGTCCCTGGGCGAGCTGTCCGACGTGCTGTCGGATCTGCATCGACGTGCGCAGGCCGGTCAGCGCACCATTCTGGAGCGCGCCAGCCAGGAAAAGACGGATATCTCCCTTGACGATGAGTAAACGCGAACCGGTAGCGGCATCCTCACTGACCGTGTCACTGCGCGACGTGCCGCGCCGCGTTGGAACGACTCGCAGTTATGAGCTGCAGTGGCACGTGCCCGCAGGCATCGGCACCCCGATGATGGCGATTCGAGAAGGCGCGCTCGTCCCCGTCACCGTGGACATCACGTCGATCGACGAGGGAGTCCTGGTGCGCGCACGCTGCCAGTGCGACCTGGAGGGTCAATGCGTGCGCTGCCTGGATGACATTGTGCAGGAAGCGGACGTGGACGAAAGCGTCGTCTATTACGATCAGCAGCCGGAAGGTGACGAGGACGCCCTTGTCATCAGTGCGCACGACATGCTGGATCTGGAACCGATGCTGCGTGACGCAATCGTGCCGCTGATTGATCCGCAGCCACTGTGCGGTCCGGACTGTCAGGGGCTGTGCCCGCATTGCGGTGAGCGTCTGGATGATCTGCCTGAGGATCATCACCATGAGGTTATTGACCCTCGGATGGCTTCCCTTGCGCAGCTGCTGGATGATCTGAACGTACAGGACGGGCAGGATCGTGGCTAAGCATTCGAAACTTCCTGAACCTGTCAATGTGGATACGGCTGAGCTGGAACGCAACTGGGGGATTGAGGTTGACCCCTCGCTGCTGCATCGCGCGCTGATTCACCGATCTTTCGCCTATGAGGCCGGCGGGATTGCGCATAATGAACGCCTGGAATTTCTGGGCGATTCTGTCCTGTCCATCGTGGTGGCAGCCCGCCTGTTCGAGGATCACCCTGACCACAGCGAAGCAGACCTGTCGCGCATGCGTGCGGCCACCGTATCGCAGGAGCCTCTGGCATACGTCGCGCGGCGCATCCACCTGGGTGATTTCCTGTACCTGGGCAGGGGCGAAGATATTCACGGTGGACGTGACAAGGACTCTATCCTCTCCGACGCGCTCGAAGCGCTGATCGGGGCAACGTTTCTGACACACGGGTTTGAGAAGACTCGTCAGATCGTGCTCCATCAGCTTGCTGACCTGCTGGATCGCGCTGTTGTGCGCGGACAGATGCAGGACTGGAAGACAACGCTGAGCGAATATGCGCGCGACCACGGTCACGAGCTGCCCGTCTACCAGGTCACCAGCACCGGCCCGGATCATGAGCGCAGCTTCACCGCCACCGTTGCTTTCGGTGAGGTGGGCTATGAGAAATCGGCGCTGGCAACAGCGGAAGGCACGTCGAAGAAGCACGCTGAAAATGCGGCGGCTCGAGCTGCGATCGCGCGGCTTGACCCGGATTACCCCATGGAATGATCGCGCCGCCAGGCACACTATGATGGGACATGTGATGAGTAACGAAAATCCTGAACGTCCAGATGTTCGCGTCATGATCGTCGATGATCATGAGATTGTGCGTCGAGGAATTGCTGAAATCGTCGACCGGGCCGATGGCCTGGAAGTGGTTGCAGAAGCGGGCACCGTGGCCGACGCGTTGCGCCGCGCCGATCTGGTTCGCCCGGATGTTATCCTGGTGGACTTGCAGCTGCCGGATGGCACCGGCATCGACATTATGGACCGTCTGGGCACTGACCATCCTGAAATCCGCCCGATCGTGCTGACCTCGTTCGATGATGACGAGGCACTGGCTGAGTCCCTTGAAAAAGGGGCTCGCGCCTACGTGTTGAAGACAGTGCGTGGAGCTGAAATCACTGACGTGATCCGCGCCGTTTCAGAAGGGCGTGTCCTGCTCGATGAGCGCACTGTGACGCGTCGCCGCGCTGATCACGATGACCCTACAGCTGACCTGACACCTTCTGAGCGCAATGTGCTCGAGCTGATCGGCGATGGCCTGTCGAACCGTGAGATCGGGGAGAAGCTCGGTGTGGCTGAAAAGACGGTGAAGAACCACATTACGTCGTTGCTGTCGAAGATGGGTCTGCAGCGTCGCACGCAGGTGGCAGCCTGGGTGGCGGGCCAGCGAGCGGCGGCCTGGCGTAACTGACCTATTCCGGGTCGATTTCCGCGCGCCAGATAATTTCTGCACCTGCGCCGTCGATACCTGCGCCGAACACGAAACTGCCGGCGTGACGTCGGGCGCGCTCACGCATATTGGACAGGCCGGAATTGCGTGTGCGGTGCGGGTCGATTCCGCGTCCGTCGTCAGCCACACGCACGCACACTTCTCCAGCAGTGTCATCGGATGGGGACGTCACTTCCAAAATGACGCGCCCCGCCGTTGCGTGCGCATGCCGCGCAATATTGGACAGTCCTTCACGCACGACAGCCACCACATCATCACCCACATCATCGGACAGCATGTTTTCGATGGCGCTCACCATCGCGTCTTCTGCTTCTTCGTCCTCGTTAATCGCCGTGCCGTCCAGTGAAATGACGAGGGAGGGCGCGAATCCGAGGAACGAGCGTGACAGGGAAGATTCCTGACGGACGCGCTCGACCAGACCGACATTCTGGTCGGGCTCGCGCAGGCCGTGGACGATGGCACGGATCTGGCGTACGGCGTCATCCACCGAGGCCAGTGCTTGATCCAGAATCGACGACACCTCGTCGGTCGATGCCTCTTCTTCCCTGACTTTTGAGCGGGCCGCGTCCAGGCTCATCCCCGCCGCGAACAGCTGCTGGATCGCGAAATCGTGCAGGTCCCGGCTGATACGTGAGCGTTCATCGAGCAGGGTTTCCACGTCTTGAATGTGGCGCGCCGATGCCAGCTCCAATGCCAGGGTGGCCTGGGATGCGAGAGATTCAGCCAGTGGCAGGTCTGACTGGGCGAATTCCTGGCGTCCGGGTTTGCGCAGCAGGATCAAGACACCAGACGTTTCGCCACGAGCCTTCAGGGGCGCGTACAGCGCGGGGCCGAATTTCGTGAATTCCGGGACGCGCATGATCTGTGCGTGCTCCATTGAATCAACCATCATGCCGGTGCCTTCCCTCAGCACGGACATGGTGCGGCCTTCTTTCGGGAAGGTCAGTCCCAGCAATCGATCCGCGTCGTAGCCGTCGGTGATCTCCGCCGCATACGTGTCGCCCACGGAGGGCAGCACAATGATCGCGGTATCCGCGTGGGACACGTCGCGCACGGTGTGCGCAATGAGTTCGAGGGCTTCTTCCTCGTCGGTTCCTTCCAGCATTGCTGTTGTCAGGCGTTGTGAGGCTGAGATCCAGCGTTCGCGGTTACGTGAGTGTTCGAATCGTTCAGCGTTTTCGATTGCCAGTCCGGCTGCGCGTGCCAGCGCGCTCACCGTTGCGACGTCCTCGTCGGTAAAACCGCCGACGCGCCCTGTCAGGAACAGGCGCCCGAACACCTGTTCGTGCACGTTGAGGGAGATTCCCAGGAAGTTGTCAATCGGTGAGGAGGACCCAGCGTCGGCTGGTTGGGCGGGAAGTTCGAAATCGACGTTCGGGTTGAGCAGGTCAGGTATGACCAACGGCTCATGGGGCGGGATATGCGCCGTGAGCGTTTCGATCAGGGGCTGCGTGTGAAGTTCCTGGGCTCTGGCTCCGTGACCGACCAGCCGCGCGGTGCGTCCCCACGTGTCCAGCACGGCCACGCCGCCCCACCTGGCGCCAGTGAGCAGGCACGACTGATCGACGAAAGTTGTCAGAATCGGATCCAGTTCCAGTGAAGCCGTCAGGTCCAGTACAGCCTGCAGGATCGACGGGTCCGCATAGGTGTCATTCGTGTGCGTTGGTGGTGTCACTGTTCCTCCTGCTGCAGTGCCCACCGATAGTTTCCAGCGTGAGCGATGAGCTGGTCGTGAGTGCCCGATTCCACGACATGCGCGATGCCGTCCTCATCCTGTTCCAGAACGATCACCTGGTCAGCCTTGGCAAGGCCCGACAGGCGGTGCGTGACGACCACGATGCCGCGTCCCTGGTCAGTCGGGCTGAGCAGTGTATCCATCAAGGCGTCAGCGGTTGTCGCGTCCAGATGCTCGGCAGGCTCGTCCAGCAGAACAAGCGGGGCAGGAGCAGCCAGCGCGCGGGCCAGCAGAAGTCGGCGGCGCTCACCACCGGAAACTGTGGTGCCTCCAGAGCCGATCAGCGTGTCCAACCCTGCCGGCAAGGCATCACACCACTGTCCCAATCCAGCCGTATCCAGCAGCTGCCGGGCTTCTTCACGGGTCACGTCCGACCTGGCAACACGGATGTTCTCATAGACGGTCGTGGCAAAAATGTGTGCATCTTCGGCGGTCATCGTGATGCGGCGGGTCACGTCGTCGCGATCAGCCTGCCACGCGTCCACGCCGTCAATCGTGACACGCCCTTCCTTGGGCGGAAGCATACCGGCGAGCGTAAACAGGAGCGTCGACTTGCCGATGCCGGACGGTCCCACAATGGCGATATGGGACCCCACGGTGATGTCCAGCGAGATTCCACGCGCAATGGTCGGTCCGTCAGGCCACCCAATCGCAAGGTTTTCCGCAACCACTCGAGGAGTGGCGCCGGTGTGCGCAATGGGATGAGTTTGAGGCGCGTCCCCCTCGCCCAGCAGATCCACAATGCGCGTTGCAGCGTCGGCAGAACGCAGAAGTTGAACGGCTGCGCTTGGAAGTTCCGCGGTGCCTTCAAATGCGGCCAGTGGTGTAAGTACGATCACCGCCAGTGCCACCGCGGCAAGCGCGCCCGAGCGTGTCTGCGGGATGCCGACCAGCAGTGCTCCCACGACGGCAGCACCCATGGCCAGTCGATCCAGCGCAGCAGCCCAACCGGCCGGCCACGCTGCCTGTCGTGTGGTTGCGACGAGGGAATCCTCAATGCGTTCGATCCGTTCGCGCACATGAGCCAGGCGGCCCTGGATCTGCAGTTCACTGGCACCATCCATGACGGTGACAACAGATTCAGACAGCTGCGTGCGCGCGTGACGCGACGACATCTCGGCTTCTCTGGCTGCATACATGTTCAATGCGGGCGCGATAACGCCGGAGACCAGCAGGCACAGGAGCAGGATCAGCCCGGCGGCAGGGCTCAGCAGGCTGATTCCAATGACGGTCCCGACTCCCACGATGGTGGTGACAATGGAGGGGAGCAGTGACTTGACGACCAGGTTGCCTACTTCATCTACGTCCGAACCGGTGCGTGCCAGCAGGTCGCCGCGCTGAAGCTTGGCAACGGTGTCGACGCGGGTAGTGGACAGGATGCGGTAGACGTTCTGCCGTAGCGCGTCCATTCCCGTTAAGGCGACTTGATGGCTGGCCAGGCGCTGCAGATACCGCATCAGCGCGCGAGAAATGCCGAACAGGCGCACCGCGACGGCCGCGACCGTCAAGTACAGGACCGGCGGGTGTTGGGAGGCGCGCGCGATCAGCCAGGCAGAGGTGGCGGACAGGGCGATTGCAGCGCCTAAGCCGAGTACGCCTAACAGGACCGACAGGATAAAGTTCTTCTTATCGACATCCAGAAGGTCGATGACGCGGCGCACAGCGCGCCGTTCTTTTTGCGTCAGAAACAGGATCATTTCACCGCCTCCGATTCGTCGAGGAATCCGGGCAGCGTCACGCTCAGGTCTTCCAGTTGCTCAATCTGCGTGAGGATGGGGTACTCCTCGGCATCCTGAGCAGTTGCTGCCTGCGCCGAGACGGTGATGACGTGGTCTGCTGCCGCAACGACGGCCTGGCGGTGCGCAATGACGATGACTGTTCGCCCCTGCGCTTTCATCTGCTCTAGGGTGCGTACCACGACGTGTTCACTGACTGCATCCAGGTGCGCCGTCGGCTCATCAAGGATGACGATAGGGGCCGGATCGAGCAGCGCATTCGTGAGGGCAAGGCGTTGACGCTGACCCACTGACAGGCCGACACCGCGGTATCCGATCTGCGTGTCCCATCCGTCGGGTAGTTTGTCGAGCACCGCGTCGAACCCGGTTGCCTTGCTGGCGGCATCACGCTGCTGATCAGTGACATCGTGCGTTATGACGTCTCGGATGGTGCCGGGAACGAACGTGGGGGATTGTGGAACCCACGTGACCTGGGTCCACCATGAGTGTGGATCGATGTCGGCCAGGTCTACAGGTTCATCTGTGCCGGTATCCGGCTGTGCGATGAGGATCCGCCCTCGGGTAGGTGGTTCCAGTGCCAGAAGAGCCATAACCGTCGTTGTTTTTCCGACTCCGGATGGGCCGACGAGGGTGTTGATCGTGCCCGATTGGATCGTGGCGTTCAGACTATGAGGTGCCCACACTTGCCGGGCGGCAACAGACAGGTCCTCGATGATGATGTCGCGCGAACTCATGTCGGGTGACTGGTGCGCGCCTTGTTCGGTTACGGGCGTTTCCAGAATGTCGAAGGCGGCTTCCGCGGCGGCAATTCCGTTTGCTGATGCGTGGAACTGTGCGCCGACTTGGCGCAGCGGTTCGAATACTTCAGGGGCCAGCATGATGACGGTCAGGCCGACGGTGAGTGATACGGTTCCGCCCACCAGTCGCATGCCTACCTCAACCGCAACCAGCGCCACGGACAGAGTAGTGAGAAATTCGAGGACGCCTCCAGACAGGAAGGCGACCGACAGCGTCGCCATCGTGGTGCGCGTATTTTCTGCCCCCAGGCGCTTCATATGCGCCATCGGGCCTTTTTCGCGCCCCAGGCCTCGGAGCGTGGGCAGGCCCGCCATCAGGTCAAGCAATTGTGAGCCGAGCCGTTCCATGGAGGCAAGTTTGCGCCGTGATGATTCCTGCGTGAATCGACCGATGAGGATCATGAAAACCGGAATCAGCGGGATGACGATCGCTGCGATCAGGGCTGACCAGAAATCAAGCAGGAGCATCGTCAGCAGCGCGAGGGGGGTGACCGTCATTGCGAGGATGAGCTGAGGGAGGTATTTGATGAAGTAGGGCTCCAGATCCGCCAGACCGCGTGTGGCCAGGGTGGCTACGTCCGCTCCGTGACGAGCACGCCAACGTGGTCCAAGTTTTTCAACATGGTCGAGGACTGCGCCGCGCATCTCTCGCACTGCTTTTTCTGCGGCGCGCTGACTCAGCGTTTCACGCAGGCCGATCGTCGCCGCCCGCACAGCCAGCACACCGATCAACAGGCCAATCGTCGGCATGACGTCACGCAAATCCGCTGTTCCCTCGATGACGGGGGAGGCGGTCCGGGAGATCAGGAGGGCCTGCACGATGACGAGAGCTGCTGTGAGCAGACCCAGAAATGCGGTGAAGACGATGTGGACCCGTGCTGAACGTGCGTATTTCAGTAGTCGCGGATCAAGAGGTTTCACACGTTCTATTGTGCCAGTTGTGGGTACGAAGTCCCAAAAGGGCGCGCAATAGGGAAGGTCCCCGGCTCCGTTGGAGCCGGGGACCGTGACCCTTGTCAGCGTTCGAGCGCGAAACTATCCAGCCAGGAAGTTTTCGCCCAGGCGAATCTTCTGAGGCAGCAGTCCCGCATTTTCGTGAACGTCCTTTGTCGAGATACGACGACGGAACGTGTAGTAGCTCCATGCCGTGTAGGCCAGGACAACGGGAACCAGGCAAACCGCGACGATTGTCATCACCGTCAGTGTGCCGGTCGTCGATGATGCCTGCTCGATTGTCAGGGAGTATTCCGGTGCAATCGAGGACTTCATGACGTTCGGAGCCATGATCGTGAAGATCCACGCCACAGCGGCGGCAATGGCGACGGTGGAGCAAATGAATGCCCAGCCTTCGCGACGCAGTTGCTTTTGTGAGAAGGCTGCGGCCGCTATCAACGCCAGGGCGGCGATGACCAGCGGAATCCACGCGAACACGGATGTTGCCGATGTTGCGTAGGCGAACTGACCCCACAGGACCCACACAGCTGCCAGAGCCGTCGCGGCAATGGAGGCGGGTCCTGAGATTGCGTTGGCACGCTCACGCAGGATGCCGTCTGTCTTGAGGGACAGGAACTGTGCTGCGTGCGAGAAGCAGATTGCTGCCACTGCGATGCCGCCCAGTAGGTTGAACGGCATGAGCAGTGAGAAGAAGCCGCCGGTCAGCTGGTGCGATGCGTTCGCCAGAACTTCAGGCGTGACCTGCTCGGGGGGCACAACTTCGCCGGCGCGGGTGACGACCTCGATCTTCATGCCGTGCACCAGGTTGGCGAATGCGCAGCCCATGAGGATCGGAACACCGTAGCCGGCGACAACGTGGAAGCGATCCCACATTGCACGCCACTTTTCGGTTGCGATCTTCGAGCGCCACTCAAGAGCGGCGATACGCAGGATCAGCAGGACGAGCACAACGAACAGTGCGAGGTACATGCCGGAGAACATTGTGGCGTACCACTCGGGGAATGCGGCGAACATGGCGCCACCAGCGGTGAGCAGCCACACTTCGTTGCCATCCCAGTGGGGTCCGATGGTCTTCAGTGCTGTGGTGCGTTCCTTGTCGTTCTTGGAGACGAACGGAAGGAGCATTGCAACACCGAGGTCGAATCCCTCGAGAACCAAGTAGCCGATCCATAGAACGGCGATGAGGATGAACCAGAGAATACTTAGCATCAGTGTCTACCTCCTCAGTATCCGAACGACAGTGCGCCGACTGCTTCGTTGTCAGCATCGTCATCGTGAGCTGTCTTTTCAGAAGCCGATGAGATGCCTTCAAGTGCGTAGCGCTTGAGCAGAAGGAACCACACCACGCCGAGAACCCCGTACAGCAGCGTGAAGATCACCATGGTGAGGAACACCTGGATCGGGGGGATCGTTGTGGAAACGGCAACTGATGTCATTTGCATGACGTTGCCGACCGGATCGGCGTTGGCCAGGCCTGGTAGGTTCGGATGCACGATCCACGGTTGGCGGCCCATTTCAGTGAAGATCCAGCCCAGGGACGCCGCAATGAACGGCGTCGGGATGGTCCACAAGGCGAACTTGCCCAGCGCGGCGCTGGTGGAGATTTGATCCTTGCGCGTTGCCCACAGGCCCCATACGGCCATGATTGCGGCGAAGATACCGAAGCCAATCATCAGCCTGAAGGTCCAGAAGGTCACCATCTGAGGCGGACGGAAATCGTACTGTGAGGCGTCACCGTACTGTGCAACGAAGTGCTCGTTGGCATTGAGGGTTTCCACCAGGCGAGCCTGGATGTCGGCCACACCTTCAACCTCAGCGCTGAAGGAGTTGTGCGACATGAAGGATGTGACACCGGGGACCTGGATAAATTTGGTGGGCTGTGATTCGCCGTTGAGAGGGCAGGAACCGAACTGCGCCACGGTGAAAGCGGCAGATTCTGTGTCAACACAGACGCCTTCGGCAACTGCCATCTTCATGGGCTGCAGCTTGACCATTTCCTGGCCCTGGAAGTGACCGGTCACGACGGTGCCCAGACCGCCGACGATGACGACGACCAGACCAAAGCGTGCAATCGGACGCCAGATATCGCGAGCCTGCTTTTCGCCTTCAGCACCGCCTTCGCGGGCTGCGCGTGTCATCCACCATAGGCCAAGTCCTGCAACGAGGGTGCCGGCAATCAGCCAGGAGGAGGTGAGGACGTGGGTGAATTCCCACAGGAGGACCGGGTTGGTCACAACCTTGAGGAAGCCGCCTGCACCATCGAGTTCAGCGCGGCCCACTTCAGGGTTGAACACTGCGCCGGTGGGGTGCTGCATCCACGAGTTCGCACCCAGAATCCACAGTGCTGAAATCGTGGTGCCTGCTGCGACGAGCCAGATGCTGGCCAGGTGCATGCCCTTGGACAGTCGACCCCAACCGAAGATCCATAGGCCCAGGAAGGTGGACTCCATGAAGAATGCGAGAAGTGCTTCAACTGCCAGAGGTGCACCGAAGATGTCGCCCACGTAGCGGGAATATTCTGACCAGTTCATTCCGAATTGGAATTCCTGGACGATACCTGTCGCGACACCGAGCGCGAAGTTGATTAGGAAGAGTTTGCCAAAGAAACGTGTGGCTTTGAGCCATGTTTCGTTTCCGGACCTGTGCCACTTCGTCTGCATGATTGCGACGAGGAGCGACAGCCCGATTGTGAGAGGGACCTGAAGGAAGTGGTACACCGTGGTGATACCGAACTGCCATCGTCCCAGCGTCAGCGTGTCAAACGCTGCCGGAAGCAGGGTCATGATGCTCGCCTTTCCGGTGACGGAATCGTTGTTGTCGATAGAAATACGGATATACGGCGCCACGCGATTGACATGACGCCATGTCAAGAAGATAACTCATTGACCAGGTGGTTAATGGCAGAATCGCCGAAATTGCGCTGATTCGCTGTTTCATCTTCACTTTCAAGGTGTGGTGAAACTTCCAGGTGGCAACGGAATAGGAAACAAGAGTGTTGCCTATTTCGTGTGACGTGGAGTCGGCACTCACATGTGCCGCGTCGCTCAGGCATTGAACCGGTAGATGTGCCACCCGCCTCAGCGCTTCTTATTCCGTTGGCACTTCGCCTGTGTCACAATAGGGGTAACCAAGGCCGTTGCGAGAGCACCCTCGTAACGGGCGTACTGCGTCGACCGCGACTGCTTAAGTCGGTTGCTCCGCTGTGTACGCTATCGTGCTTTGCGCGAGCCTGAACGCTTCCGCCCACGTGGGCGACGACGGGTGGATCCATGGTGCGTGTGGATCCCCTCCAAAATTGGAGAAAAGTGACAACGACCGAACACGAGGGATCGGCAGCACACGTGCCTGCCGCCTCCCTGCTATTTCAAGCGCCGACTTTTACCGAGCCGGCTCCCGCACCATCCCGCTCGGACGATTCGACATCATCGCAGGACTCGTCCGAGGAATCACCCCGACGCTCACGCTCGCGTCAAAAGAATAAGGGCAAGGACAAGGACTCCTCGCAGTCCCAGGACGACGGCAAAGGTAAGAACAGAAAAGGCAAGTCCTCCTCTTCCAAGTCATCGTCTGGAAAGTCTGGCACGCAGGGCAGCTCCGACGACAATGCCGACAATTCGGGTGAGAGCAACTCCGGTAAGAAGGACCGCAAGCAGGACTCCGGGAAATCACAGCGCTCAAGGAAGTCTTCCCGCAAGTCGGCAGAGCCAGATTTGACGTCAGATTCCGCAGATTCTCAGGATTCGTCCGCGCAGGACGGTGATTCTGCTCCCTCCGAGTCAGAATCGTCCGAGGGATCTTCACGCCGTCGTCGCCGCCGGCGTTCACGCTCGCAGTCCGGTGATTCCTCTGACAGCAACGATCAGGTCACCGCGCTGAAGGGATCAACTCGCCTGGAGGCGAAGAAACAGCGTCGCCGTGAGGGTCGCCGCGATGGCCGCCGACGTCACACGATCACCGAATCGGAGTTCCTGGCGCGGCGCGAGTCAGTCACCCGCAAGATGATCATTCGCCAGCATAACGGCCTTGATCAGATCGCAGTGATCGAAGATGACCTGCTGGTCGAGCATTACGTGGCTCGACGCACCCACCAGACAATGGTCGGCAACATCTACCTGGGTCGCGTCCAGAACGTCTTGCCGTCGATGGAAGCTGCGTTCATTGATATTGGCCGAGGCCGAAATGCCGTACTGTATGCCGGTGAGGTCAACTGGGATGCCGTGGGCCTGGAAGGTCGCCCTCGTCGAATTGAATCGGCACTCAAGTCCGGTGACGCGGTGCTGGTGCAGGTCACCAAAGACCCGATCGGCCACAAGGGTGCCCGCCTGACCAGCCAGATCACGCTGGCCGGACGCTACCTCGTCTTCATTCCGCACGGCTCCATGATGGGTATTTCCCGCAAGCTGCCAGAATCTGAACGAGGACGCCTGAAGAAAGTCCTCAAGAAGGTCATGCCGGCCGGAGCCGGTGTTATTGTTCGCACCGCGGCCGAAGGTGCGTCCGAAGAACAGCTCGTTGCCGATGTTGAGCGCCTGTCGAAGCAGTGGGACGACATCACCAAGCGTGAGAAGAACACGAAGTCGGCCCCGACGCTGGTGCGCGGCGAGCCCGAACTGGCTGTCCGCGTCGTGCGTGACATCTTCAACGAAGATTTCGCTCAGCTGATTATTCAGGGCAAGGACACGTATCACACAGTCAGCACATACGTCGAAGAGCTGTCGCCTGAACTGTCTGACCGCGTCGAACAGTGGGTCGGCACGAATGACGTCTTCGCTGAGTTCCGCGTCGATGAACAGCTGGCCAAGGGCATGGACCGCAAGGTGTGGCTGCCCAGCGGCGGCACGCTGATTATTGACCGCACCGAAGCGATGACGGTGATCGACGTCAACACCGGCAAGTACATTGGTGCCGGCGGCACGCTGGAAGAAACCGTCACGCGCAACAACCTGGAGGCCGCTGAAGAGATCGTGCGTCAGCTGCGTCTGCGTGACATCGGCGGCATCATCATCATCGACTTTGTCGATATGGTGCTTGAATCCAACCGTGACCTCGTCCTGCGCCGCCTGGTTGAGTGCCTGGGACGTGACCGCACTCGCCACCAGGTCACTGAGATCACCTCGCTGGGTCTGGTGCAGATGACGCGAAAGCGCGTGGGGGAGGGCCTTGTTGAAGCATTCTCCACACCGTGTGAGGCCTGCGAAGGCAAGGGCTTCATCGTGCACACTCACCCCGTGGAAACGCCTGGCGCGGATCCTGCCTCGCACAGCAACAACAAGCAGAAGGGCCGCTCCAGGCGAGAGACGAAGAATAACGAGGATGGCCCCGGCTCCAAGCGTGCGCGTGAAGCGCTGAATGCCATCGCGGCGGCAGCGAGCCACGCACACGAAAAAGATCAGGAAGATAGCCAGGACAGCCAGGACAGCCAGGGCAGTCAGGGCGGTCAGGGCGGTCAGGATGGTCAGGGCGGTCCAAACGATCAGCCTGCGGCGTCCGCCGAAACCGAACAGACCAAGGCTGCCAGTGAACAGGACAAGCCCGCTCAGCCGAGGAGACGTCGGCGTGTGTCGACCGGAAAGACGGTCGAGCCGGAACCGGTGACTCCCACCCCGGAGCCGACACCGGAGCCTATTTTGGAGCCCGAACCGGCCGATGAGCAGCCCGAACGTCATCACGCGGTGACTTCGCTGGATGATATTCAGTTGCCAGATGCCGCGAAACGCTCCACACCTACACGACGTCGCCGCCGGGTGGCATCGCGTGGCGTCATTGAGCCTTCAGCGTCCTAACCGTGTGGAATTGCACAGCCGTGAGAGCTGGATTTCGGCTCTGACGGCTTGCCCACGGGTCCTGTTTTCGGGTAAATTTGATCCTCGGCGCACCAAGGCGCCAGCGAGTGATTGCCAGACGATACGCCTCAGTATCACAGGCAATTGATTCGTTCCGTACGAGTAAAGAGATGAGCTCCAACGTGGTCTACGCGATCGTCAAGGCCGGCGGCCGACAAGAAAAGGTGTCCGTCGGAGACGTCGTAGTCGTCGATAAGCTGGCCGATGAAATCGGATCCAGCATTGAACTCCAGCCACTGATGCTGGTCGACGGCGACGCCGTCACCACTGATAAAGATGGACTATCAAAGGTCTCCGTTAAGGCTGAGGTCATCGACGCGACCAAAGGTCCGAAGATCTCCATCGTCAAATTCAAGAACAAGACTGGCTACCGTAAGCGTCAAGGTCACCGGCAGAAGCAGTCGGTCATCAAGATCACCGAGATCGCCTGAACGATCCCACTGATCGATTGAGTTTCTAGTCGTTCGAAGAGAGAAAGCACCACTAACATGGCACATAAAAAGGGCCTCGGTTCTTCCCGCAACGGTCGCGATTCGAACGCTCAGCGCCTGGGCGTGAAGCGTTTCGGTGGCGAATTCGTCAATGCTGGCGAGATCATTGTCCGTCAGCGCGGCACACACTTCCATCCCGGACGTAACACCGGCATTGGCAAAGATGACACCATCTTCGCCCTCAAGCCCGGTTCGGTTTCCTTCGGAAAGCGTCGCGACCGCCGCGTCGTCGACGTCGTGGAGTCCGTGTCTGCCTGATTCATTCAGCGTCAAGGGCGTTCGGCCGTGAGCCGGACGCCCTTTTCCTGTTGCGTATCATTGTTTGTGTCAGTCAGTTACACCTAAAGGACCACCATGGCGGATTTTGTTGACCACGTTCTGATTCATTGTGCCGGAGGCAACGGAGGCAACGGCGTCGCGTCAGTCAAACGCGAAAAATTCAAGCCGCTGGGAGGTCCCGACGGGGGAGACGGAGGCAACGGCGGCTCGGTGATTCTGCAGGTCGACCCGCAAACCACCACGCTGCTGGCCTACCACCGCAGCCCACACCAGTGCGCCGAAAACGGCACACCCGGCATGGGAGACTTCCGGCAGGGGAAAAACGGAGCCGACATCATCCTGCCTGTCCCAGACGGCACGACCGTTAAGAGCGCGGACGGCGAACTGCTGGCTGACCTGACAGGCGAAGGCTCTCAGTTCATCGCTGCCGAGGGAGGCCGCGGCGGCCTGGGCAATGCCGCACTGGCATCGAAAGCCCGTAAAGCGCCCGGATTCGCCTTACTGGGGGAGCCCGGCGAGACGCGCGACATCATCCTTGAACTCAAATCCGTTGCCGATGTCGCCCTGGTGGGCTACCCGTCGGCCGGTAAATCCTCGATCATTGCCGCCATGTCGGCGGCACGTCCGAAGATCGCTGACTACCCGTTCACCACGCTGATCCCGAATCTGGGAGTGGTCGAAGCCGGCGGTATGCGTTTCACAATGGCGGACGTTCCAGGCCTGATCCCCGGCGCTTCGCAGGGCAAGGGCCTGGGCCTGGAGTTCTTGCGCCACATTGAGCGCTGTGCAGTGATTGTCCACGTCCTCGACACAGCCGCAGTCGAATACGACCGCGACCCTGTCAGCGACCTCAAGACGATCGAAAATGAACTGGCGCAATACCAGAGCGACCTGGGGACGCCTCACGGGTACGTGCCGCTGATGGAACGCCCGCGCGTCATCGTGCTCAACAAGGTTGACATTCCCGATGGGCAGGACCTGGCCGAATTTGCCCGCCCTGACCTTGATGAGTTTGGCTGGCCGGTGCTGGAAGTGTCTGCCGTGACCCACCGCGGTCTGCGCGAACTTGCTTTCGCACTGGCACCCCTGGTTGAAGAACAGCGCCGGGCAGCTCGGGACGCAGCCGACGAGGCACCCCGACCGGTCATTCGTCCACGCCCTGTGGGTGAGGTAAACCAGGTGAGTGTTGAGCCGTGTCAGTTTGAAGGACGCACCGTTTACCAGGTGCGCGGCGACAAGCCAGAACGCTGGGTCAAGCAAACCGACTTCACCAACGATGAAGCGATCGGCTACCTGGCCGACCGCCTTGCCACCATCGGTGTGGAAGATCAGCTCGCACAGGCCGGTGCCAACGCCGGTGACACGGTTGTGATCGGCCCCCTTGAAGGCGGCGTGATTTTCGACTGGGAGCCCTCCTTGACGACTGGGCCAGAACTGCTTGGATCGCGCGGCACGGACAACCGTGTCGATGCGTTGAAGCGGCGCACGAACCGGGAACGCCGTGAGGAGTATCGCGCCGCGATGGACGCGAAAGCTGCGGCCCGTGACGAGCTGTGGACCGAACGCGAATCGGGTGTGTGGACGGATCCGAGCACCGAGGACGATCGGGCGTGAACGGAGTTACGCGTGCGCGACGCATCGTCGTGAAGATCGGTTCCTCATCGTTGACGCGCCCCGATGGGGGGCTTGACCTGAACCGGATTGACCAGGTTGCGGGTATGGCCGCGCAGTGGTGCCGGGACAACCATGAAATCCTCATCGTTTCCTCCGGTGCCGTGGCCGCAGGGCGCACGCCGCTGGGGATTACCGGGCGTCTCCATGACTTAGCCACTGTCCAGGCGTGCGCGGCAATGGGGCAGGGTCTCCTGGTTGCACAGTGGTCGGCCGCTTTTCAGTCCCACCATCGTCACGTCGCACAGATCCTGCTCACGACCGACGATGTCATGCACCGTGAGCACTACACGAATGCGCGCGATGCGATGGAGCGCCTCCTGTCCCTGGGAGTTGTCCCGATCATCAACGAGAATGACACCGTCGCCACACGCGAGGTGCGTTTCGGTGACAATGACCGGCTGGCCTCCTACGTGGCCCAGATCGTGGCCGCTGATGCGCTGGTCCTCCTGACGGATGTGGATGGCCTGTACACAGCGCCGCCCTCGGACCCTGCTGCCGAACTGGTGGAGACCGTGACGCGCACGGATGATTTGCGGGCGGTGCTGGTGGGCGGTTCGGGATCGTCGGTGGGCACGGGCGGCATGGTCACCAAAGTGCAGGCCGCAACGATGGCTGCTGCATCCGGTATCGGTGTGTTGCTGACAAACGCGGATAAGCTCGATCAGGTGTTCGCCGGGCGTAAGGTCGGCACATGGTTCGAGCCGACGACGTCACGCCCCGCCTCGAGGCGCCTGTGGATTGCGCACGCCGCCCCCTCGTGCGGAGAACTCGTCATTGACGAGGGTGCCGTCCGCGCACTGACTGACCGCAAGAAGTCGCTGCTGGCTGCAGGTATCACAGCGGTGATGGGCAATTTCCGCAGCGGCGACGTTGTCGATGTGGCGGGACCGACCGGGCTGATTGCGCGCGGCATCGCAGCCTACGATGCTGACACAATTGCGCAGATGAGTGGCGAGAATGCGGATGACCTGCGTCGTCAGGGGTGGGATA
This sequence comes from Schaalia radingae, assembly GCF_900106055.1. Classification (NCBI taxonomy): domain Bacteria; kingdom Bacillati; phylum Actinomycetota; class Actinomycetes; order Actinomycetales; family Actinomycetaceae; genus Schaalia; species Schaalia radingae. Next base: position 977,208 of record NZ_LT629792.1, read on the forward strand.
ACCCTCGCCCAGTGATTCACCGCGACGATTTGGCGATCCTGTCGCTTGCATCAGCGGCAAGTATGTCACGATAAGAGTATGACTGAACGTTTAGCTGACATTTCGCAGGTACTGGAAGCAGCCAGGAGCGCCTCGCGCATCTTGTCCACCGTGACGACGCAGCAGAAGAATCGCGCCCTGGGAGCGGTGGCTGCAGCAATCGAGGATCGCAGTGATGAGATCCTCCAGGCTAACGCTGAGGACGTCGCCAGAGCTCAGGCCGAAGGCATGGATGAGGGGTTGGTCGACCGTCTTGCATTGAATGCGCAGCGTCTGGCCGGCATTGCGGACGCGGTGCGCGAGGTGGCATCACTGGCTGACCCGGTGGGAACGATTGTGCGCGGCGCAATGACGGAGACAGGGTTGCGGATCCGCCAGGTACGAGTCCCGATGGGCGTGGTCGGCATGATCTATGAAGCTCGCCCAAATGTCACGATTGACGCCGCCAGCCTGGCGCTCAAATCAGGCAACGCGATTGTGCTGCGCGGTGGCAGCGCGGCTGAGGCGTCGAACAAGGTCATTATCGAGGTCATGCGTGATGCGTTGACGTCGGTGGATCTGCCGCCAGATACGGTCCAGAGCGTTGACCAGTGGGGCAGAGCCGGTGCACGCGCCTTGATGCATGCGCGCGGAGGAATTGATGTACTGATCCCGCGTGGTGGTGCCGGACTGATTCGCACCGTGGTGGAAGAGGCACGCGTCCCCGTCATTGAGACGGGCACGGGCAATTGCCATGTCTACGTCCATGAAGATGCCGATCTGGCTCAGGCGGAGAAAATCATCCTCAACTCGAAGGCTCAGCGCGTGGGTGTGTGCAATGCGGCCGAAACATTGCTGGTGCACCGCGCGGTCGCTGAAAAGTTCCTGGCCAGTGCCTTGTTGCGCCTGACGACTGCGGGCGTGCGCATCCACGGCGATGCACAGACGCTGCAGTACGCATCCGACCCATCGATTGACTCGGCGATGCTGGAGGAAGCAACAGAGGAGGACTGGGCGCGCGAGTACTTGTCGATGGATCTGGCCGTGCGCGTGGTGGATGATCTGGATCAGGCGATCGAGCACATCAGAACGTATTCGACCGGACATACTGAGGCCATCTGCACGCGTTCGCTGGCTGCGGCGAACCGTTTTAGTCGTGAGGTGGATGCTGCGGCGATCGCCGTGAACGCGTCGACTCGTTTCACTGATGGCGGCCAGCTGGGACTGGGCGCTGAGATCGGGATCTCCACGCAGAAACTTCACGCCCGCGGCCCGATGGGCCTGGAGGAGCTGACCAGCACGATGTGGATTATCGAGGGTGATGGGCATATCCGTTCATGACATGTGACCGGAATGCGTCTGCGCAGCCGTGGCTTGGGCTAGTGTGAACTCACCGGTCTGGGATTTACTTAAAGGGGATCTTTGTGACACAGCGACGACGCGTAGGTATCATGGGCGGAACATTCGACCCAATTCACCACGGCCACCTCGTGGCAGCTTCTGAAGTGATGAGCGAATTCGACCTCGATGAGGTGATCTTCGTGCCGACCGCCGTTCAGCCCTTCAAGAAGGGGCGGCGCGTCACTCCGGCTGAGCATCGCTATCTGATGACGGTGATCGCTACAGCTTCGAACCCGCGTTTCGGAGTGTCCCGCGTGGACATTGATCGTGGAAAGATCACGTACACAATCGATACCCTCACTGATCTGAAGAACCAGGATCCGGATGCGGATTATTACTTCATCACCGGTGCGGACGCCCTCGAACGTATTGCTGAGTGGCGGGATTCCGACAAGCTCTTTGAGATGGCTCAGTTCGTCGGCGTGACGCGACCTGGACATGAGCTGAAGAAGCCGTTGACGCCGCATTCGAATATTCGCCTGCTTGAGGTGCCCGCTATGGCGATCTCGTCGACTGACTGCCGTAATCGCGTGAACCAGGGCAAGCCTGTGTGGTATCTGGTGCCTGACGGCGTGGTGCAGTACATCGCGAAGTATGGGCTGTATCGGGATACATCTGCGCCACAAACTGGGATTGATGACCCATACGAGCAGTAGTCGTGGCACACTGGAGGTGTCAGGGGAGTTCACCAACAGTAGGGAGTGTTTGTGACAGTCAGCAGTCACACAAGCCAACTTATCGCCGTTGCGGCTCAGGCCGCGTCTGACAAACTTGCCTCCGACATGAAAATGATTGACGTGCGCGCACGTATGCCGCTGTCCGAAGCCTTTATGATCTGTTCGGCTTCATCTGCACGCCAGGTCAGTGCCATTGCAGAGAACATCATGGATGAGCTGGCAGCTCAGCTGGATCTTCGCCCTGAACGCATTGAGGGGCGTACCGAGGGGCACTGGGTTCTGATTGACTACGCGGATGTTGTGATCCACGTCCTGACCGATGAGGATCGCGAGTATTACGCATTGGAGTCCTTGTGGGCTGACCAGCCGATTACTGAGCTTGACGCGGACCGGGACCTGGAAGCGCTCGGCGCGTAAGGGCGTCGGATTCAAGGAACTGTGCCATGTCACCTGCCCGTATCGTGTGTATGCGTCACGGACAGACGGACCACAATGTGGCTCGGCGTTTCCAGGGCATGTCCGATGTGCCGTTGAATGAGTATGGTCGCGAGCAGGCCAGGCGTGCAGCCGGTGTGCTTGCTCAGCGCGTGACCAGTGCGCCTGCCAGTGTCGGTATTTCAGCGTCCGCTGCTGGGGCGGCTGTGCGCGTGCGTGTGGCGAGCTCACCGTTGAAGCGAGCGGCTGAAACTGCCCAGATCGTCGCGGCGGCGCTGCGTCAGCGTGGGACGACGGTTGACGGTGTTCATGCTGATAAGCGCTTCATCGAGCGTTCGTATGGACGTTTTGAGGGTGCGACGATTGAGCAGATCCGTTCTTTAATGCCGGTGTTTTTCGACCAGTGGTCCGCTACCGGTGAGTCTGCGGGTGCGGGTATCGAGCCGTCCGGCGAGGTGGGGGAGCGTTTTGCTGCAGGCGTTGCCGACGTGTCGCAGGGCATGGACGAGGGGGACGTGCTGATTGTCGTGGCGCACGGGTCGGCGATCTCCCGCGGGGTGACAACACTGCTCGGTCTGGATGCGGGTTCTTTCCGCGGTTTGCGGGGCTTGGATAATTGCCACTGGTCGGAGGTTGTTCCCGATCGCAAGCACGGTGGCTGGCAGCTGGCTGCGCACAATGTGGGGTGGAGCGAGCAGGCAATCGGGGCGTGATCACCTGCACATCGTGTGAATTGTGCGATGGCGTCCTGATTCGCTATAGTGAACAGGTCGCCTTTGGTGACACCCAGTTGGGGCTATGGCGCAGTTGGTAGCGCGCTTCCATGGCATGGAAGAGGTCAGGGGTTCGAATCCCCTTAGCTCCACCACGAGCACACTGAATTGATACAGTTGCGCAAAACTAGGGTTTTGCGCAAAGGTGCGCGCAAAATTTGAAAACGCGCGCAAAATCTAAAAGTCCTGCTCGCAGGCATAAAAATAGGGCTGACTACCTGAGTGGTGGTCAGCCCTTTTGTTTTGCGTGGCTCTAATAGCTGTCTGCTGGGATTTTTATTTTGGTGCCGTCAGCAAAGATTACGCTCGCCTTGCCCGATGGTGTGATCTGGATGTGCTGGCAAAGAGCACGCAGGGTTGCTCGATCAAAGTCTTGGCTGAGGGTGGCGTTTTGGATGGTTTTCTTAAACCTGGTGAGTTTGGCTTTGATACCGTGGCGGCGCTCAATTTCTACCTGAGTTGTTTCGTAGGCGGTAATGGCTTCACGTTGGCGGGCTTTGAGCTGGGTGAAGCGCTCTTGGTAGTCGTCTTGATTTTGGGAGTGATGAGCGTTGCGGGTGATGGCTTGGTTGATGAGCCTGGTAGTTACCTCGATTTCACTTGCTTGCTGTAAGGCTTGTTCTTCTAAATCGGTGGTGTCTGATGTGGTGGTAATCAGGTAGTCCCAGTCGATGAGTTGCTGGCTTTTGATGAGCTTGGCGAGTGTTGTTTGGAAGATTGTCTGCAACTGACTATCGCGTAGTACGGGCATTTTCTTTGGGTGAGGAACTGCGAATTTCTGGTTGCATTGCCAGACGATAGTCCGATATTTATCAGTGGAATGCCAGGTCTTACTGCCGTAGGCTGCGCCGCAGTGAGCGCAGTAGACCATACCGGTGAAGGCACGCTCGCGCCGGCCTTGGTTCGTGTTTTTTGCTAGCTCGTAGCGCACGAGTTCCCAGGTTTCAGGATCGATGATGGCTGGGCGAGATCCGGTCACGTAATATTGTGGGACTTCACCTTCGTTGGTTTTGCGCTGCTTGGTGAGGAAATCTACGGTGAAACGCTTTTGCAAGAGTGCATCGCCTTTGTATTTCTCGTTGGTGAGGATGGAGTGGATGGTGGTGTGGCTCCATTTTGCCCGCCGCATCGGTGTGGGAATCCCATCCGCTTCCAATGATGTCGCTATTTGGGGGATGCTCATGCCTTCGAGGTATTGGCGGTAGATGCGGCGCACGATTTGGGCTTGCTCAGGGTTGATTACGGGCTTGCCGTCTGGGCCGCGATTGTATCCGAGGAAGTTACCGTAGGGCATATAAACTTTACCGTCTTGGAAACGCTTCCTGTGACCCCACGTGACGTTCTCGGAGATAGATCTGGATTCTTCTTGGGCAAGGCTCGACATGATGGTGATGAGTAGTTCGCCTTTGGAGTCGAGTGTCCAGATGTTTTCTTTCTCGAAAAACACCTCCACACCCTTATCCTTCAATTTCCTCACGGTTGTCAAAGAATCGACGGTATTACGGGCGAAACGGCTCACGGACTTGGTGACGATCATGTCGATGCGACCAGCTAAGGCGTCGGCGATCATGCGGTTGAATCCCTCGCGGTGTTTCGTGGAAGTGCCAGAGATTCCTTCATCGGTGTAGATGTCGACGTATTGCCAGCCGTCGTGATTTTTGATGTAGTGCTCGTAATAATCCACCTGCGCGCTAAAAGGTAGGGGGATTTTCGACACTTACCACATTTACTACGACATGACCGAGCCTGGGGGGATGCTCGAGCTGGACTATGCGCGTTTCGTAGCAAATCCAGCCGAATGGCGGATAGGTGTATATAACGCGCAGCGCGGAGAAGAAATATATTTTTCACAGATTCAGGTGGATTCGGAGCAAAAACTAACCCACGTATGCAAGGCTTCGGGATCCATGCCTATAGCTACACCAGTCACTTATATTGCAGGTGAGGCGTACATGGACGGAGCAATAGGACGCTCTGGCGGAATTCCTTTGGACGTGGCGCAGGCAGATGGTTACGAAAAGTTCTTGGTTCTATTGACCCGACCGCGGGAATACGTGAAAGAAAATCGCCTACCTGATTTGGCGTACCGCTGCTTGCTAGCGCGGTACCCGCAGGCAGCTCAGAGTCTTATTGAACGCCCTATAAATTACAACCGAACCCGAGCCGAACTAGACCGTTTGGAGTCCGAGGGAAAGGCTTATGTGTTTTATCCGCAGCATATGGGGGTGGCGAATTTTGAAGATAATCCCGAGAAACTGGAAGAAAGCTTCGCCGCCGGATACGAACAGATGCGAGGGGAACTCCCAAAGGTCAAAGAGTTCTTAGGGATGTAATTAGAGCGGGTCTGCCTGACCTAAATCCCGCGATGAACGCGTAAAACTTTCGCAAACTAGGATTCCTCCGCGTGGGATTTTGAATGGGATATAGAGCGAAATTGCAGAATCTGAACACAAGGTTATTATGGCAGGGTGAAAGATAGCTGCCGGGTGTTTGCTCGTGACGTAAAGCGGATTTTTGCGGTTCCGCGATCCCTGATTATGGTCATCGGTATCTTGGTCACCCCAGCCCTGTACACTTGGCTGAATATTTTGGCCTTTTGGAACCCCTACAACGCGACGGAAAACCTACCCATAGCGGTAGTGAACAACGATGTGGGAACGGAATCCGCACTAACTGGTCAGCTAAATGTTGGCAACCTGGTAGTCGACAAATTGTCAGAGAATAAGCAGCTGGGCTGGCAGTTTACTGATCAAGCCACAGCCAATCACAAAATCAGAACCGGGGAAGTTTATGCGACTTTTGTCATCCCTAAGACCTTTAGTAAAGATTTAGTTGATATTTTCAGCGGCCAGCTCCATCAGCCGACCATCGAATACAACGTGAATGAAAAGAAAGGCGCCATTGCCCCCAAAATTACCGGTGCGGGAGCAAATGAACTCGATATTCAAATCACCTCAACTTTCCGGGGCAAGGTAGGCGAGGCCATTGCGCAAGCTTTGCGCGACGGTGCCCTAGAGATCGACGCAAATATTGCTGGTGCTGAGGGCAGTGCTTTAGATGCCTTGAGCGGTATTAACCGGGATCTGGTCGATGCGCAAGGCACCTTGGATTCCGCCAGTGCGTCTGTGACGGGTTCCTTACAGACTATGAAAAAAGTCCGGGCTACGCTGGCTGCAGCTGACCCGGCATTGGCTGATGTTTCCGCGGCTTTAAGTGATGCGCAAGGAATTTTAGGGACGGTCGTCTCTGATGCTTCCGAGTTTGCTGCTCAGGCGGGACAAGCCAGTATTAACGCCCAAAAAGCACTCAATGAATCCTCGGCGGCGGCGGATTCGGCGGTCTCCAATGCGACAAATAAACTTACCGAAATAGACTCGCAGCTGCAATCCGGAATTAAAAGAGCGAATACCTCGATAGAGAAAATGCGTGAGCAGATTGCGATTTTAGAAAGATTCCCGCAGACACAAGAGCTCGCTGCAGAGTTGAAATCTCAGCTGAACGAGATGCAGGATTTGCTCGACAAGGTCGGGAAAACCGGGGCGGATGCCACCAAGGCTAGCAAGGATTTGCAGGCACTGATGAAATCCTTTAATCAGGCTCTGACGGACGCGCAACACGGCGCCACTGGTCTGCGGGAAGAGTCCACTCGAACCGCATCTCAGTTAAACTCCCAGGTAACGCAGCTGTCGGCGCAGCTGGGAGCCATCAACTCCGCGGTGAGTACCGCGCGGATTTCCCTTAAAGAAATTTCTACGCTTACCCGCGGAATCGATGACCAGATTGGGGACACCCAAAAGGTGCTTGATCAGGTGCAGGACGACCTGAACCTGCTGTCCAATACGGCTAGCGGGGCGCAAAACGATGTGGCGACTCTGGCTACCGCGCTTCGGACGGGAACTTTGAAAACAGTCATTGGGCTCGATCCGACCAATATCGGACGCTACTTAACCTCACCAGTAAAATTCGACCAGAAGCCCCTCTTTCCCATCAACTCATATGGTTCGGGAATGGCGGCTATGTTCCTCAATCTGTCCCTGTGGATTGGTGCGCTCATCCTGGTCATAATTTTCCGGGTAGAAGTCGATAAAGAAGGCTTTGACTGGTTGAGTTTGCGCTCGGCTTATCTGGGGCGCTTCATGCTCTCCGGGGTGCTGTCCATAGGGCAGGGGTTAATTGTCAGCGTAGGCAGTTTGCTGCTGGGAGTGAAAGCCGCCAACGCTCCCGCTTTCATTGCTACCTCTATGCTGATCGGCCCGTGTTATTTGGCAATTATCTATGCTTTAGCAGCCGCGTTCAGTCACGTGGGACGAGCCCTGGCAATCTTGCTGGTGGTGTTGCAGATTCCCGGTGCCTCGGGCATTTATCCGATCGAGCTCATGCCCAGATTCTTCCGCCAGCTTTCCCCGATGCTCCCGTTTTCTTACGGCATCAACGCGATCCGAGAGACTATCGGCGGGTTCTATCACGGGCGATTCTGGCATGTTATGGCGGTTCTATTGCTCATGAGCGTCACCATGTTCCTTCTAGGGTTTGTGGGGAGGCGTCGTTTCGGTTACTTCACCCAGCTGTTCTACGATGATTTGGCTCGCACTGAACTGGTCGTGAATGAAGACGTTCAGCTACAAAGTCGGGGTTACCGCTTGAGTAACATCATTGCGCTGCTGGCGAACCGAAAAGAATTTTCCACCCGTATCCGGCGACGTCAAGAAGAGTTCAATGCCCGCTATCCCGCTTTGATTAAGGGACTGAGTAGCGTGGGGATTTTGGTACTGGTTGTGCTCGGGATGATTTCCTGGCTCACCTCCGCCAGTAAACCCGTGCTCCTGGGATTAGTAGCGGTTTGGGGAGTGGCCATCATGGGGACTCTGGTTGGCGTAGTTGTACTAAAGAGCTCAATCGAACGAGCCGAGGGACTGTCGCATCTGACGGAAGATGAACTTTTCGAGAGCCTAGCTCGCCAGCGAGACGCGCATGCTATCAAAACCGCAAATCGGTCGGAGAACCTGAGCAGCGAACATTACCGCAGTCGCAGTAAACGTCGCCTCATTGGCGCGTCTGTGCGGGTAGACGCTGCGGATGATAGTTCTGAGCAGTCGGCTGGCGAATCCGATGCCTCCGCAACCAGCGAGGAGACGCGATGAACGAAGTACTTTTCATCATCCGAGACGATTTCCGTCAGATTCGCAGCAGCATTATGGTTCGGATTTCCCTGGTCCTGTTGATTGTCGTGCCCATGTTCTTCACCTGGTTCAACGTGTTGGCTACTTGGGATCCCTTCTCAAATTCGGGACAGCTGAAGATTGCTGTGGCTAACACCGACGACGGTTACACCAGCAAGATACTGAACGTCAAAGTAAATGTGGGAGACACGGTACTTAAGGAACTGGCAGTAAACGACCAGTTTGATTGGGTAATAACCAGTAAAGATCAGGCTTTGGAGGGTGCACGCTCGGGGGAATATTACGCGACAATTGTGTTACCGGCGGATTTTTCAAAGTCCATGTTTACCTTCTATGCCGGCGGAGCAGCCCCGGCAAATATCACGCTGCACACCAATGAAAAGAAGAACCCGCTCTCAGCCAATCTCACCACGCAAGGCGCCCAGGGAGTCACCGCGCAGATCAACACGGTGTTTTCGCAAACCTTGGCAGAAGCCACCGTGGCTATCGCTGAGGACGTGTCCTCTTATCTAGAGCATGCTGATACTCAGGCAGCTCTGGATCGGCTGAGCAACCACCTCCAAACCCTCTCTGCAGAACTGAATTCCGGGGCGAACACCGTTAGTTCTCTGTCTACCTTGATAGGTTCGGCGGTGCCACTCGCCACCGGAGCAAAACAGCTGGCTGCAGGGGTGCAGGATTCCTTTGAGGAGGCTGTTGACTCCACATTTGATTCCGGGAAAAAAGGTGCCGGCGGAACAACCAATCCCCTCGCATCCGTATCCTCTGGGCTCGACGATGCTGTGAGACTGGCAGAAGGCAATATCTCCGATCTGCAAAAGCAGTTAGACGAGTTGCTGAATTCGGCCAATAGCACCAGCCAGAGCAGTGCGGACACAGTCGAACAGCTGAAAACTTTGTTGGATAAACAAATCGCTGGCTTCCAACAAACACGGGACGCACTCGAGCAGGCACTGGGACCGGACGGGGCGGATTTAGAAGGGAAGGATCCAGCCGTTGACCGATTGCTGTCCGAGCTGGACGCGGCGATAGCTCGCCAACAAACCTTGTCCGAGCGACTGGGCAGTATTGCATCTGACCTACGCAGGGGAGTAACCCTCGATTCTGACCTGAGAGAGAAAGCCCGCCAAGCCATAGCAGACGCGCAACAGGCTATTGCCACCGCTCGATCCAATTTTGAGAAAAACTTACAGCCAAGAATTGAGAGCCTGCGTAAGAACCTGGATTCTGCCGGGAAAAATGTGAAGATTTTCCGCTCCTATCTGCAGGCGGTGCAAACCGATCTGTCGGAAAGTGCGGGCGGGATGATAGCGAGTATGCGTCGGGCTCAAAATAGCCTGGACAATACCGCGACAAAGATGCGTGAGGGAGCCCGCCGCTTGGATCAGGCTCGGGAACAGATTTCGTCTGCCCAGTCGCAAGGGGACTTGAAAAAAATCGTCACCACGTTAGGAGCTGACCCCAAAGATTTTGCCCGACTAATTTCGTCCCCGATAGCGGTAAAACGCAATGCGGTGTTCCCAGTCGCCACCTTTGGGGTGGGGATGACTCCGCTTTTCACCGTTATCGCTCTATGGGTGGGGGCGCTCCTGGCGGGGGTTTTCCTGCGCACTGATGTTTCTGAGAATGTGGCTAAACGCTATCTGGCCAGCAGGGGAGTCCGGAAAGATCCTGATGCAGTCGCCGGTGCGGATGCGAATGCAGAGGAATTGTCCCGGTCGGAAGGGGCGGAAACGAAGGCAAGTGAAACCGCACCTACTCCCGATGCGAAAACAGCCGCGAAAGCCGCAGAAAAAAAGTCTATATTTACCGGGGCGCAAGAATATCTGGGGCGTTACTTTATGTTCTGGGTAATTGGGATGGCACAATCCACATTGCTGATGGTCGGGCTGATTGTGTTTGTGGAGATTGAACCAGCCCATCCCTTCCTGCTGATTTTGGCAGGCTGGGTTATTTCCACCGTCTTTACCGTTATCGTTTATACGCTGGTGGTGGCACTGGCTAATGCGGGTAAAGCCTTAGCAGTGTTGTTACTGGTGCTACAGATTTCTGCCGCTGGTGGAGCTTATCCGTTGGAACTATTGCCGCAATGGTTCCAAAGCATCAGTCCCTGGCTGCCCGCCACCTATGCGATTAATTTGATGCGTTCAGCTATCGCCGGGATTTATGCAGGGGATTTTGCCTATAACCTGGTGATGATCCTGGTGTTTGTGATTCCGAACTTAGTGCTCGGTCTGGTATTACGGCATACGATTGCCGGGCGGATCCACGATATTGCCAAAGAGGTCGAAAAAACGAAAGTCATGTAGCCAGGCGCACACCGGGCACCTCCCACTCCGTCCAGCACGGGAATAAGTTTTTCCTCCTGCCCAAAATCCGAAAAAGACAGCGTCTTTTTCGGATTTAACGCCCGCCTAGCCGACTCGGATAAAACTTATTCCCGTGCATAATGGTGGGGTGGGCAAGTTTTACAGGAACCGATCTTTTGTCCCGCTTAATACCTACGCTCCCCGGCACAATCAGCTAGGCAGGTTTTCTTTGGCTTGGCGGGTGCTTTGGTCAAAGTCCTCAACGTTATTGGCAGAGTTTGCCCCCAAGGGCGAAGACACCGAAGGAACCTTCTTAAAAGTCAGTGCCGGATCATAGGGCATGGGGCGCTGACCTTTGCGGCGTGCCGCTGAAATAAGAGTTGCCACCCAGGACAGTAGCGTCCAGATTGCCAATACCACTAGCGCCTTACCTAAGTGCAGTTCTCCGCCCGCAATCGCCGCGCGAATAGTGCGCGCCACATGGGTCATGGGGAGCAGTGGGCTGAGGAACTGGAAGAACCTAGGGGCGGTTTCTACCGGGAAGGTAGCTCCGGTAGAGGTGATTTGCAGGCAGAGCAGGATTACCGAAGGGGCGCGTCCTCGATATCCGAGGGCGGCTACGCAAGCCTGGTTCACTGCCAGGTATCCGATAGAAGCCAGTACCGCTATCAAGATTAAGGCCCCGAAGTTTTGGGCATCTAGCTTTAGGAACAGTTGCAGCCCAGTTGCTACAGTAACTGCTTGCAGAGCGCCAAAGAGCGCCCCGATAGCCATAGACCGGAAACCACATCTCCAGAAGCTCTCTTCGGGGTGACGCCGCAAATCCAGGGCGGGGAAAATCAAGAAGATAGCAATCCCGCCGATCCACAAACATAGCGCCATGAAGAAGGGGGCGAATCCGGCACCGTTATCGTGAACCGGATTTTGGCGTACCGATTTCACGTCCGTGACCCCACTAGCGGCCTTCGAAACTTTTTTCGCCTGTCCCTTATCTACAGTGGGAACCTGCTCAGCGCCATCACGTAGTCCATCTTCTAGGCTGGAAGCACCGGTGGTTAACTTGTCGATTCCTCCCGCTAACTGTTTTCCACCCTCGGAGGCTTTGCCCGCACCCTGGGAAAGCGAATCAAGGCCGCCGCTGAGAGCATTAGCCCCCGTGCGTAACTGTCCGGAATTTTTATCTAGGGTAGAGGCTCCGGCAGAAAGTTTCTGAACCCCCCGTTGCGCCTGGTCTAATCCGTTCGCCAAGGCATAAGTGCCATCTCTTAGAGTCGGTTTTTGCTTTCCGGTCGAGCCTGTGGGGTAAGGGCGGTTTGCCGGCTAAGTTCCTTAACTCCTTGATCTGCTGCGTTCAGCTTCGCCTTCATTTCTTGTGGATCAGCCTGGGAAAGTTTGTCCGCGATCGCCAGCAGGCCTTGACCCTTGGTGATATTTTCGGACAGCTGCTGCAGGGTGATGCCCTGTTTGTTCGCTAGTTCAGTAAGCAACTGGCACTGGTGGAATGACGGAAGTGTCGCCGGGGGCACCTGGGCGCATTTGTCCGCTGCTTGTTTAAGTTCGTTCAACAATTGGTTGATTTTGGCGGTATCGATGTCGGCTTGCGAAAGTGGGGTAAAAAGATCCACCAAGTCATTTCCGGGTTAATACCTGAATTGTGTGTATAAATTCGTTATTTTTTTGGGGTTTGATCAAGGGTTATGACGGTTTGAATATGCTTTGAGAGCATATTGTGTGAAGAGTGCTTGTAATCGACCGGTTTGTGGTGTATGCGGACAAAGGCTTGTAAAGAACGGTAAGACTAGCTCTAGGCGAACTAGGTGGCGTTGCCTGGCCTGCGGGTCCTCGGCAGTTAAATCACGTCCTGATATGAGCGCTAGAGCCCAAGCAGACCTGTTTATAAAATGGCTGCTAGAAGGCTATTCGGTTAGCCAACTCGGGGTAGCTAAAACCTCTTTTGCCACTAAATGCGCCTGGTGTTGGCAAGTCGAGGTGCCCAAGCCATCGGTCACTGGCGAGGTCTACGATCAGGTGCTACTTGATGGAATCTATCTTGCCTACGGCTGGTGTCTAATCACCGCTACCAACGGGGAAAAGATTATCGCTTGGCAGTGGTGCCAACGGGAAAACTCTGCCGCCTACCAAGCATTAATGAACCGGCTACCAGCCCCGACGGTAGTGGTAACCGATGGCGGGGTAGGCATCATCAAAGCACTACGTTTGACCTGGCCTGAAAGTCACATCCAACGCTGTCTTTTGGGTCTGCTGAGGGTTTGGTTGACAGTTTTCCTTCTGATTTTTAGGCCGCAAGGGATGCGGCTGGTTCCATGATTGTTTCGTATTCGATTGGTGTCAATTTACCCAGTGCTCGTTGCCGTCTTTTCCTGTGATATGTCCGTTCAATCCAGTGAGTGATCGCGGCAGATAATTCACGGCGCCTGTTCCAAGAGCCACGATCAAGAACGTTCTTTTGTACAAGAGCGAAGAAAGATTCCATCGCAGCGTTATCCCCACACGCTCACCGCCTCTGGACAGGTCACCAACCCCGGACTGCTCGACGCGGTACCGATCATCACGATCAAAGGCACCGGGGCGATGACACTGACGGTCAACGCCGCCACCTACCGCGTCCAGTCACCGGCAGGGCAGATACCTTGGACTCGGCACAAAATCAACTTCAACAGCTCATTCAGGGGTACGTGCACCAGATTCTGCAGTCTACTCGTGAGGTGCCTAAGGTCTATCCAAAGGTGATGCGGATCGAGGACCACAGCCTGCCGATCGGAGAAACGATCCACGATCAGGTTGAGGGCCGCGCCGATTTCGTGGTGCGCCGCACCTATGGTGGCTGGTTCAAGTCCCTAATGGAGTCTGAATCATTCGACTCTTACAGCGGAAAGTACGTGTTGGCGAAGCTCCTGAACACCTCCTCAAGCATTGTGTGGTGGCATCGCCTGCACCCACACGCAGGTGCATTCGTCTACTACAACCCGAAGGATCGCTACTTCCCGGACTTCGTTGCCCTTGACACCGATGGTGTCCACTGGATCATCGAGGGTAAATCCGAGAAGGGATGAGAAGACGCGGTTGTGCAAGCAAAAGCGCAAGGCTGCGGAATCGCTCGTCCGTCGATTGGTCGCCGAGGATGCCTTCGAAGGCCAGCGATGGGGCTATCTCATCGCGTATGAAGATGACATTGCTGATTCCGATTCGTGGGAAGACCTCAAGACTCGGAGCCAGCCTGTGAGCAACGCTTTATAGCGCGATGTGTGCGCGACTGGTCGCGAGCTACTCACCGCGTTGACGCTAGCTGCCAAGCACGAAGCGGTGGCCGAGGCCCGGCTCGGTGAGGAAGTAGCGCGGGGCGGAGGAATCCTCCTCGAGTTTCTGGCGGATCTGCGACATGTAGACGCGCACGTAGCCGGCCCCGTTCGTGTATTCGGGGCCCCACACGTTCTCGAGCAGTTCGTCCTTGCGCACGAGCTGATTGGGGTGGTTCACGAGGTAGCTCACGATGCCCCACTCGTGCGGGGTTAGGCGCACGGGCGTGCCGTTGACGGTCGCGGTTTTTGCGGCGAGGTCGATCGTGAGGCGACCGTCGGTGGTGGTCACGACGGGGGAGGGGGAGCCCGACGTTCGCCGCCTGAGGTTGGCGCGCAAACGCGCAAGGAGCTCCCCGAGCGCGAAGGGCTTGGTCACGTAGTCGTCGGCGCCGCGATCGAGCGCCTCGATCTTCGTGTAGGTTTCGTGGCGGGCGGTCACGACGATGATCGGGACGTCTGACCAGCCGCGGATCCCGTCGATGACGTCGAGGCCGCTCATGTGCGGCAGGCCGAGGTCGAGGAGGACGGCCTCGATCGGGTTGTCGGCGACCATGACGAGCGCCTCCTCCCCGGTCGTTGCCGTGAGCACCTGGTATTTGCGGGCCGTGAGGTTAACGGTCATGGCCCTGGCCAGTGCCGGATCGTCCTCGACGATGAGAATCATGACGCGCTCCCAACGGTGGTGGTCTCGTGTGCGGGGGTGGGCACACTGTCGGTGGTGGCTGGGGTGATCGTGAGCGGCAGTGACAACACCATTGTGAGCCCACCTCCTGGAGTATCGTCGGCGGTGAGCGTGCCGCCCACGCCTTCCGCGAGCCCGCGCGCAACCGCGGCGCCGAGGCCAAGCCCGTGGCTGTTCGTCGTGTCACCGAAGCGCGTGAAGGGCGTGAACAGGCGCGCCTTGCTCTCCTCGGTGAGGCCGGGTCCGTAATCGATCACGCGAATGAGGATACGCTCGCCATCCTGTGTCGCGTCGATCGTGACCCCCGAGTCGGTGTGTTTGGCGGCGTTGCTGATGAGGTTCTCGAGCACGCGTTCCATGAGCGCCGCATCCGTCGTGATTGCCGGCAGTTCGCGCGGGACGCGCTCGTCGAGCGAAGGCGGCACGAGGGAGGGGTCCATGTGGCGGAGGGTTTGGGCAACCAGTTCGGCGGGTCCGATGGTGACTGCCTTAACCTTGAGCTTATTCGTGTGGATGCGCGACATATCCAGGAGGTCCGCGACGATCCGATCCAGCCTGTCCGAGGACGATTCGATCGTGCGCAGAAGCTCCACCTGTGCGTCGCGGGGAAGATCAACGTCGTCGAGGAGGAGACCGGAGACGGCCGTTTTAATCGTCGCGAGCGGGGTGCGCAAGTCGTGCGAGACGGCCGTCAAAAGCGCCGTACGCACGGAGTTCGCGGCCTCGAGCTGCCGGGCCTGCGTGCGGGTCCGGTTGAGCTGCTCCTGGGTCATGAGGCTCACGAGCCGGCCCGAATAGGCTTCGAGGAGTTGCTGCTCACTCGACGTGAGCGGGCGGCCAACGAGGGCGAGAACGTGCTGGTCGTCGAGCGAAAAGGCTTCGTCGGCGAGCGTGACCGATTCGATCCGGATGCCCACTTCGTAGTCGGGCACGAGCGTCGTGCCCTCGACGTTGGCGAGGGCGACGCCATCCTGGCCGAACGTTGTGGCGATCTGCTCGAGGATCTCCTGAATGCCGATCCCGTCGCGGATCACGGAGCGGGCAAGCTCCGTCATGAGCTGCGCGTGCCGGCGCGCCTCCTGGGACTCGCGCTGGCGGCTCACAGCGCCGTCGACGACCTGGGCGACGAGGACCGCGACGAGCACGAACACGATGAGCAGGAAGATGTTCTTCGGTTCCGTGATGGACAGCGTGTGCGTGGGCGCGGTGAAAAACCAGTTGAGCAATAGCGCGCCGCCGATGGCCGTCGCGAGAGCCGGCCACAGGCCACCCACGAGGGCGACGACGACGGACGCGAGCACGAAGCTCATAATCGCCGTGGGCAGGTGCGCCGTGGGATCGCCGAGCGCGAGGTTCGCGAGGGTGACGACGATCGTGAGAATGGTCGCGAGTACCCAGCCTGTCGCGAGCCGCGCGGGGGAGAGGCTCGTGGACGGCGCAGGAGCCGACCAGTGCGTGGCGGGCGGGTCTACGGCGACGATGTGCACGTCGATGTCGCCGGCACCGTCGATAATCGTGGCGCTCGTGGACCGCATGAGCAGCCGCTGCGCGAAGCCCTGACGCGAAGCTCCCACAACGAGCTGGCTCGCGTTCACGGTCGTGGCGAAATCGAGGAGCGTGCGCGGGACGTCATCGCCCGAAAGCACGTGCCACGAGCCGCCGAGAGATTCGGTGAGGGAACGCGCTTCGCTCATCTGTTCGGGCGACATGCGCGGCGGGCCATCCGCCGCGAGGACGTGAACGACGAGGAGCTCGCGGCCGGCGATCCGCCCGGCGATGCGGCGGCCACGGCGAATGAGGGCGGCAGTCTTCTGGCCGCCGCCCACGGCCACGAGGATCCTCTCGCGCGCCGCCCACGGCTCCTTGATGCCTTCCTCGCTGCGGTACTTCTCGAGACCATCGTCGACCTGATCGGCGAGCCACAAAAGCGCGAGCTCGCGAAGCGCCGTGAGGTTCCCCTTGCGGAAAAACTTGCTGAGCGCCGCATCCACGGTCGCGGGCCCGTACACCTGCCCCTGCCGCAGCCGCACGCGCAGCGCATCGGGGCTCAGGTCGATCAGCTCGACCTCCTCCGCTTCGCGCAGGACCGGATCGGGAATCGTCTCGTTTTGCACGTGGCCCGTAATGTTCGTGACCACGTCGTTGAGGGACTCGAGGTGCTGAATGTTCACGGTTGAGATGACGTTGATGCCCGCATCGAGCAAACGGTGCACATCCTGCCAGCGCTTCGCCGTCGTATCCTCGCCGTGCACGGTATGAGCGAGCTCGTCCACGAGAACGACGTCGGGCTTACGCTCGATAATCGCCGGAACATCAAGCTCGTCATACGTCGAGCCGCGATAGCTCACCCGCCGAGGCGGAATCACCGGCAGCCCCTCAAGCCTCGCGGCGGTCCCCGAACGCCCGTGGGTTTCAACGACGCCCACGACGACGTCCTCCCCGCCCTTCAGGCGGTCGTGGGCCTCCTCGAGCATCGCGCAGGTCTTACCTACGCCGGGGGCAGCCCCCAGATACACCTTGAGTACACCGCGCACCGTGTTCATGTCAGTCCTTCGCCGCAAGCAGGTCGAGGTTCAGGTCATTGACGTTGACGACCTCTTCACCTGCAAAGCCGAGGGTTCGCCCCTGGGTGTGCTTCTTGACGAGCTGTTCAACAGCTGACCGCGAAAGCCCCGAGTTCTTCGCCACTCGTTCGATCTGGATACGAGCATACTCCGGGCTGATGTGCGGGTCGAGACCGGAACTACTCGCGGTCACCGCATCCGCGGGGACAACGGCCTCATCAACGCCGTTCTCGCGAGCGATAAGGGCGCGATGCTCAGCGATCTGCGCGGTGATCTCCTCACCGATAGGGCTCAAGTTCGAGCCGCCCGAAGCCAAACCGTCGTAGTTGCCCGCCGACATCCGGGGGTGGAACAGGGCGGGATCCTTCGACGTGTCCTGAGCGATCAGGGACGACCCGACGGTGCGGCCATCGAGGCTCATCATGGAACCGTCGGCATTGTGAGCGAACGCCCGGCCGGCGACCCATACGGCCGCCGGATAAAACAGGCCAAGCACAACGAGAAGGGCAAGAAGGACGCGCGTGGAGCGCCACATGGCGGAGACGATGCCCGAGAGTGTCGAGTTCATGAGTTTTCCAATCGAGAGAAAAACGACAGTGGTGGTGGGGCCGAGCCGGAGAGGTCACGAGAAGCGGCGCCCTCGCGGCTCGGCCCTCATGGTTAGAGCCCGGGAATGATGCTCACGACGAGGTCGATGAGCTTGATCCCGATGAAAGGAACGATGAATCCGCCCAGGCCATAGATGAGCAGGTTGCGGCCGAGGAGCTGGTTTGCAGAACCCGGCCGATACTTCACGCCCTTGAGCGCGAGAGGAATGAGCGCAACGATGATGAGCGCGTTGAAGATCACGGCCGAGAGGATCGCCGACTCGGGTGAACTCAGGCGCATGACGTTGAGCAGATCGAGGCCGGGGAACACGCTCACGAACATCGCGGGAACGATCGCGAAATACTTCGCGACGTCGTTCGCGATCGAGAACGTCGTGAGAGCACCGCGCGTGATGAGAAGTTGCTTGCCGATCTCGACAATCTCGATGAGCTTGGTCGGATCCGAATCGAGATCGACCATGTTGCTCGCTTCCTTCGCGGCCTGCGTGCCCGTATTCATGGCCACGCCGACGTCGGCCTGCGCAAGCGCCGGAGCGTCATTCGTGCCGTCACCCGTCATCGCGACCATGTTGCCGCCGCGCTGTTCACTGCGGATCAGCGCGAGCTTATCCTCGGGCTTTGCACCCGCGAGATAGTCGTCAACGCCGGCCTCTTTCGCGATCGCACGCGCCGTCAGCTCGTTGTCGCCCGTAATCATGACGGTGCGAATGCCCATCTTGCGAAGGTGCGCGAAGCGCTCCGTCATGCCTTCCTTGATGACATCCTTGAGGTGCAGGCTGCCGAGCACGCGGCGGGCCCCGGCCTTCTCTTCGGCCACGACGAGGGCCGTGCCACCGTCGGAAGAAATCTCCCGCACAGTCTCGTTGACATCCTCCGTGACGGTTCCGCGCTTCGCGGTGACCCACTTGAGGATCTCGGAAGCCGCGCCCTTGACGATGCAGTGCTCGGGAGTGCGCTGCACGCCGCTCATGCGCGTTTCCGCGCTGAACGGGATGAACTCAGCGTTTCGATACTCGTTTTCGGGAATCGGGCCAACGCCCATGGTCGTCGTCGCGAACTCCACGATCGAACGACCCTCGGGGGTCTCGTCCGCGAGAGAGGACAATAGCGCGCCGTAGGCAATCTCGTCCTCGCTCACGCCCTGGGCGGGAATGAACGCGCTCGCCTGGCGATCACCCACCGTGATCGTGCCGGTCTTGTCCAACAGCAGAGTTGTCACGTCGCCAGCGGCCTCGACCGCACGGCCCGACGTCGCCATGATGTTGCGGCGCATGAGCCTATCCATGCCGGCGATACCGATCGCCGAAAGGAGCGCGCCGATCGTCGTGGGGATAAGACACACGAGCAGGGCGATGAGAACCTCGATCGGTTGCTTCGCGCCCGCGTAATCGGCCATGGGAACGAGCGTTGCGACGACGAACAAGAAGATGAGCGTGAGCACCGAAAGGAACGCCGAAAGAGCGATCTCGTTCGGGGTCTTCTGCCGCTGCGCGCCCTCGACGAGGTCGATCATGCGGTCCACGAACGTGTTGCCCGGCTCCGAGGTTATGCGCACCTCGATCTCGTCCGAAAGGACGCGCGTGCCGCCCGTGACCGCCGAACGGTCGCCGCCGCTTTCGCGGATCACGGGAGCAGATTCGCCCGTAATCGCAGACTCATCGACCGTCGCGGCACCCTTGACGACGTCGCCATCGCCCGGGATCGTCTCGCCCGCACACACCACGACGATGTCACCGGGGCGAAGACCCGCGGCGCAAACCTCCTCGATGCTTCCATCCTCGCGGCGCACGCGGCCCACGGCCGCTGTCTTCGCGGAACGGAGCGCATCGGCCTGCGCCTTACCTCGACCCTCAGCCACAGCCTCGGCGAGGTTCGCGAACACGACCGTGAGGAACAGCCAGATCGCGAGCGAGAACACGAACACGCTCGGCTTGAAAAAGCCCACGATGATCGTGATGAGCGCGCCCATCTCGACGATAAACATGACGGGCGTGCGCACCATGTGCGCGGGGTTCAACTTGCGCAGCGCCTGTGGGAGCGCCTTGGCAAGAGCGCGCGGCGTGAAGCCTGATCCGGAATTCGCGGTCTTCTCCTCGTGAGGCTGCGAAGAAACGCGGTCGGTCACCTGTACCTGAGTCATTACATGAGTCCTTCAGCAAGTGGTCCAAGAGCGAGCGTCGGAAGGAAAGACAGGCCGGTCACGATGAGCGCGATGCCGGTCATGACGCCTGCAAAGAGAGGTGTGTGAGTGCGCAGGGTGCCGCGGTTGGTCGCGACAACCTTCTTGGAGGCGAGCTTGCCCGCGAGCGCCACCACGAACAGCATCGGCAGGAAGCGGCCAAGCAGCATGGCGAGGCCCAGCGCCACGTTGAAGAACGGCGTGTTCGCATTGAGGCCCGCGAAGGCGGAACCATTGTTGTTGGACGCCGACGTGAACGCGTAAAGCACCTCGCTGAAGCCGTGGGGGCCGCCGTTGGCGAGCGACGCCGCCGTCGACGGCAGGGCGATGGCGACTGCCGATCCCACGAGCACGAGCACGGGCACGACGAGGATGTACAGGCTCAAAAGCTTGACCTCGGTCGGGCCGATGCGTTTACCCATGTAGACCGGCGTGCGGCCCACCATGAGCCCGCTGATGAACACGCTCATGATCGCGATGACGAGCATCCCGTACAGGCCGGAACCGACGCCGCCCGGCGCAATTTCACCGAGAAGCATGTTGAAGATCAACACGCCGCCGGAAATCGGCTCGTAGGAGGAGTGCATCGAGTCCACGGCGCCCGTTGAGGTGAGCGTCGTCGCGGTCGCAAACAGGCTCGAACCGACGATCCCGAAGCGCGCCTCCTTGCCCTCCATCGCGGCGAGATGATCGCCCGCGAAGTGAAGCTGGAGGGAGGTCGTGGCGGCGAGCGAACCGATCGCGAGAACAGCCATCGCGCCGAGAACAGCCCAGCCCTGACGCTTGTCGCCCACCATGATTCCGTAGGTGCGGGGGAGGGCGAACGGGATAAGCAGGATCAGGAAGATCTCGATGAGATTTGTGAGGCCGTTCGGATTCTCGAACGGGTGCGCGGAGTTCGCGTTGAAGAAACCGCCACCGTTCGTGCCGAGCTCCTTGATCGCTTCCTGGCTCGCGACGGGCCCGCCGGGAATGATCTGTGTTCCACCGGTGAGGGTGTGCACGTGCTGGGCGGCGTTGAAGTTCTGGATGGCGCCGCCGGCGATCAGAAGGATCGCGCCGATGAACGCGATCGGCAAAAGGATGCGGAAGTTACAGCGCACGAGGTCAACCCAGAAGTTACCGAGCTTATCCGTGCCGTGGCGGGCAATACCGCGGATGATCACGATAGCCACGCAGATTCCGACGGCGGCCGAAATGAAGTTCTGGAACGACATGCCCAGCATCTGCGTGAGATGGGACATCGTCGTTTCACCGCCGTACGACTGCCAGTTCGTGTTGGTCACGAACGAGGTTGCCGTGTTCCACGCCTGCGTCTCTTCGACGGGGCCGAGGCCGTGCGCCATGGGCAGCCACTGCTGAACGCGCTGCAGGATGTAGAGGCCGAGCACACTCAGGAGGGAGACGGCGAGAATGTTGCGAAGGTAAATTCGCCACGAGTGCTCTCGGTCTGTTCGGATCCCCGCGAAGCGGTACACGAGCCGCTCCGGCCACAGGTGGCGCTCAGAGGTAAAGGTGCGCGCCATGTACGCGCCGAGCGGTCGATGCACCGCGACGAGTGCCGCGATGAGAACGAGGATTTGAATGAACGCCATGACTACCCGAACCTTTCCGGTCGAATGAGTGCATAGGTCACGTACACGATTGCGGCTGCGCAGATGAGCAGCCAGGCGATATCGAGGATGGTCACAGCAGGCTCACCGCCGATGCGAGGCCCAGGCATCCTCCGAAGAATACGGTCGTCAATACGACAAACACAATGTCGAGCACGGTATGGCTCCTGAATGATGCTGCCGGAAACCCTCCGGCGTGGCGGATCCGCAACCGGGGTACCCGGCGTGCGAAGTCGCTCGGTTGAGCGGCACTGCTATTGAACGTCGAGGTCGCCCGGGCCCGAATGAAAACTGACGCGTTCTTGACGCGGCGCCGATTTTTCCTGACACATTCTTGACACCGCCTGGTCAGGGGTCACATTTTTTGCCTGTTTCTCGCCGCGCGCGTGCGTGAGGTGTGCCCCGTGAACTTGGAGGCGGGGCGTGGGGCCGCTATGCTGCTGTAGTTGGAGTAACAGGGGCCTTTAGCTCAGTTGGCAGAGCATCGGACTTTTAATCTGTGGGTTGGGGGTTCGATTCCCCCTGGGCCTACCACTGTGATGTGTCGGGACATTGTTGACAGTTTGTTGGCGGTGTCCCGGTCTTTTTGTGTGTGGGGTCGATGGTGTGTTCGGCGATGATTTCTCCGATGGTGCGGTCGATGGTGATGGTGTCGTTGCCTGCTATGAGGATGAGGACTGGGTGGTGTGCGTAGGGTCTGCCGATGCCGAGGCGGAGGAGTTTTCCTGAGTGGCGCATGGTGACTTTGCCTGCGATGGCGACACTGTCGTGTCATATTCGCCAGATCCTCTCGAATAGCTCGGTGGTGGGGTGTGCGGGTGGTGTGGTTGTGTACACGGTGTGTGGGGTGCGCCTGTTGAAGACTCTGTGGGGGCGTTCGTAGTTGTAGATGCGGGTGAATGTGTCGAGTTGGTTGTGCAGGCTGGTGATGGTTGGGGCTGATGGTTGGGCGGCGAGCCATTTTTCGAGCGTGTAGTGGTAGCGTTCGATTTTTCCTTGTGTGGTGGGATGGCCGAGGAGCCCGTTTTTCTGAATGATGCACAGGTCGTGAAGGAGTTGTTCAAACGCGTTGCGTTGGCGGTTTTGGGCGCGTGCTCCGCGCGCGTGGCGCGTGCTGTAGACCATGGCGTTGTCGGTCAGTGTGGAGCGCGGGTACCCGTAGGTGCGCGTCGTGGTGGTAAAGGTTTCCACCACGACGGGGCCAGTGATGCGCGGGTGTGCGCTTGCGTGCAGGAGGAACGTGAGTGGTCATCAAGCCAGGAGATGATCTCGACTTGCTCGGTTTGAGTGTGCCAGTGCGTGAAGTCGGATTACCACATTTCATTAGGTGCTGCGGCTTCGAATCGTTTCCATGCTGATCGTGGTTTCTTGTGGGGTTGAGGCACAACGCAGTTGTGCTTTTTGAGGATTCTCCAGATCGTGCTCACGCTGGGGCGTTCGTGTTCGTCAAGACGCGCCCATATGCTTTCAGCCCCGCCATCAAGAACTTGCTCGATCAGCGTGGCGCGTAACCGCAGCACGTGATCCACCACGTGGGGTGGGCATTGGTGGGGGTGATGGTGGGGTCTGCATGAGCGGGACTGCAGGCCTGTCAGGCCGTCTTGTTGGTAACGCTGGATCAGGGTGTAGACCCATTGGCGTGAGATGCCGAAACGCTTCACGGCCTCGCTGATGTTCATGCCTGCTTCGATAACGCTGGAGACGATTACTTCGTTTTTGTTTGTTTCAATCATGTGTCAACGATGACGTGACACACCTGTCAACGATGACCCGACACATCGCCCCCACACCGTGTCAACTATGACGTGACACACCTGTCAACTATGTATTGAAACCAGACAAGCGGCCAAGGCGCACTGTGTTTTGTTGGTTGAATCCGACTGGGAGGGCGACTCAGAGAACGAGACTCTGAAATATTGGAGCCAATTTGACGGCCAGCGCGTGATCGTCGGGCTCAGTGATCTGCGACTGCCCACTGACGTCAGCCTGCCTGTGGGCGAGCCTCGCGGCGGAAACAACTACGTTTTCTGGCCGCAAAATTAAGCGGCAAAAGGCGCTAGGCCGTCACCAGCGGCATCGTCACGGCATACTGCGCAGCGTCGTAGCAGTGCGTCGCGTACTCGACGATCCGCCCCGACTCGTCATACGACGTTCGCTTCATGGTGACGAGGGCAGCCGACGGATCAACGTGCAGAATCTCCGCCTCATAGTCTGAGGCATTCTTCGCTCCGATCTGCTGATAGCCCGACTGGAGGTGGACACCAGATTGGGCCAGGCAATGGTAGAAGCCGTCGCGTGCCAGGTCGGTCAGCGACGGGGCAATGTCGGAGGGCACGTAGTTCTGCATCAAGGCAAGGCGAGAGTTATCGAGCCACCGCAAACGCTCGAAGAACACAATTTCCGTCCCCTCATCGCACGCGAGTTTCTTACTGATGTCCTCATCAGCAAAACGCACCTCGTAGCGCAGGACTTCCGTGCGGGTGGTGTGGCCGGCTTTGATGAGGTCCTCGTTCAGACTTGACAGCTTCACCTGGCGTTGAACCGGGCTGGGGGAGACCCGCGTTCCGACACCGCGACGTCGCGACAGCAGTCCTTTCGTCACCAGATCCTGGAATGCGCGTCGAACCGTCGGGCGGGAGATCTGCAAGCGGTTCGCCAGTGACACCTCGTCCTCAATTGTCTGGCCGGGCAGGATCTCACCCTTGGTGATCATGCGTTCCAGTGGTACAGAAATCTGCTGATGCAGAGCAACCGGCGAGTCACGATTAATGGTGATTTCGAGGATAAAGGGCTCGTCGAGGTGTTCCTCGTCTGACTTGGTAGTTGTCATGTCAATCTCCCACTGCCTGTTGTCGTGTTCTCGCGGTAAAGGTGCTCATCAGCCACGATGGTGAAGGAGCATTAGCCAGGATCCACGTCATGTTGTGTACACGCTAGTCATGTCAACTCCGAATGATACCTCATTTTGAAGGGGTTGGAGATGACAAATAAAAAGGAAGTTCACCCAGTGTCAAAATCCTCTTGTTGTATCTAACTGCACAGGAAAACCTTAAATTGTACTGACAAAATCTTGACGATGGGAACTATGTGAGAGATAATGAGTGTAGTCAAGAACCAAGAGCCGGACGGGCACAACGCTGGCCCGACCGATCCTGGTGGAGTGACCGTGAGCAATAGGGCTCGTAGGACGATGAGAGAAGAAATGGTAGCTATCAGGGAAATTCCCGAGATCAGGATGTATGAACCGCAGCGGATTGCGCAAGCTTTGGAATCACGCAAGCCGGGCGAGTTGAAGAAAGGCGACAAGCTCATGATCATCGCCTGTGACCACCCTGCGCGCGGCGCGCTGGGAGCAGGAAGCGATGACATGGCGATGGCCAGCCGCATCGACGTGCTCGAGCGTTGCGTGGAAGCATTGAGCAGACCCGGTGTCAACGGCTTCCTGGGTACGGCTGACATGATTGAGGATCTCACGTTGCTGGGAGCTCTGGACGGAAAACTTGTCTACGGCTCGATGAACCGCGTGGGCTTGCGCGGCTCGAAGTTCGAAATGGACGACCAATTCAACTGCTACGATCCGGACGGCATTGAAAAGGCCAGGCTGGACGGTGGCAAGACGCTGACGCGTATCTGCCTGGAAGACCCCGCCACGGCCAACACCCTCAAGGCGACAGCCGATGCAATCAACGCAATGTCGGACAGGGGACTGGTCACCATGATCGAACCCTTCATGTCGAAGTGGGTGGACGGCTCCGTCGTGAACGACCTGACTCCTGATGCCGTCATCAAGTCGATGGCTATTGCTTCGGGCCTGGGTCGCACATCCGCCTATACTTGGTTGAAGTTGCCATGTGTCGATGACATGGAGCGCGTCATGGAAGCTGCGACACTACCGTCGCTGATCCTGGGCGGCGAGGTGTCCAAGGATGCTGACGTGACACTGGAGAAGTGGCACGTCGCCCTGCAACAACCGAACGTCTTTGGCCTGGTCATCGGGCGGTCCCTTCTGTTCCCGACCGATGGCGATGTCACCAAAGCTGTCGACAATACTGTGGAGTTACTGTGAACGACAACGAAAAATACGTCATCAAGGCCGGATCCACGGCCGAAGGCAAGTTCCAGACCTCGATTTCCGCTGAACGTGCTGGCTGGGAATGGTGCTCGCTGCGCGTCGTCGCGCTCAAAGCAGGCGAGTCCCAGAAAGTCGACACCGAGGGCGAAGAACTGCTGGTTCTTCCCCTCGAAGGCTCAGCAACCGTCGAGGTCGACGGCGAACGCTACGAGCTAGCTGGCCGCGAATCCATCTGGACCGGAGTCACCGACTACATCTACATCCCGCGCGGCAAGGAATTCACGCTCACCGCAACGACCGACGGCCGCTTTGCGTTGCCGGCAACCAAGGCGGCCAGAGATCTGCCCGTGCGGTACTGCCCGATTGACGAAGTCAACAGCGGCATTCGTGGTTCCGGGAACTGGACTCGACAGGTGAACAACTACGCCCTCGGCAATGAGGTGGAAACGTCGCACCTGCTGGTCACCGAAGTGCTGACCCCCGGCGGCAACTGGTCCTCCTACCCGCCTCACAAGCACGATGAGCACACAGAGACTGAACGCGTCCTTGAAGAGATTTACTACTTCGAGATTCGCGAGGGTGGCCTGTCCGGCAGCGACGAAAAAACTGAGGGCCTGGGCCTGCAGCGCGTCTATGATTCGCCGGGACACCCGATCGATGTGTGTACCGAAGTGCGCTCCGGTGACACCGTTATCGTGCCTCATGGCTACCACGGTCCGTCGGCAGCTGCGCCCGGATACGACATGTACTATCTCAACGTGATGGGCGGCCCGGCTGAAGACTCAGTATGGCTCATGACAGATGACCCGGTCCACACGTGGATGCGACAGGAATGGGAAGGGCTCGACATTGACGAACGAGTCCCGTTCTTCCCGATTAAAGAATCAGAGGTGAAGTAATGGCCAACGAAGAAACAGTACGCCTCACAGTTGGACAGGCAATCGTCCGTTTCCTGGTGAACCAGTACGTCGAGCATGACGGGGAAGAACATCGCTTTGTCTCCGGTGCATTCGGCATTTTCGGTCACGGCAACGTCCTGGGAATCGGACAGGCTTTGTTGCAAAACGAGCTGGACCCCGAACCCGATGGCGGATCCCTGCCCTACATCATGCCGCGCAACGAGCAGGGAATGGTCAACGCGGCTGCCGCCTACGCCAAGGCGACCAACCGTCAGCGTATCTTCGCATGCACGTCTTCGATCGGACCTGGCGCACTGAATATGGTCACAGGCGCCGCACTGGCCACGACGAACCGTCTGCCGGTTCTGCTGTTCCCCAGTGATATTTTCGCCACCCGTTACCCCGATCCCGTGCTGCAGCAGGTTGAGAACGCGCAGACACTGGATACCTCGGTCAACGATGCGTTCCGCCCGGTCAGCGTGTTCTTCGATCGGATCAATCGTCCTGAACAGCTGCTCCCGTCACTCATGCAGGCTTTCCGTGCGCTGACTGACCCGGCCGATACGGGTGCAGTGACGCTGGCGTTGCCTCAGGACGTGCAGGCCGAGGCGTATGACTTCCCGGTCAAGGCGTTCCGCAAGCGCGTGTGGCACATTCGTCGCGCTCCGTTGGACCAGGCGTCGCTGGATCGTGCGGTTGACGCCATTAAGGCTTCGAAAAAGCCGCTGGTTGTTGCCGGCGGTGGGGTGAAGTATTCCGAGGCATCCCAGGCCCTGCGTGACTTTGCGGCCGCGACCGGGATGCCGGTCTCTGACACTCAGGCAGGCAAGGGTGCGATCAACTTCGATCACCCTCAGGCCGTCGGCGGCGTGGGATCGACGGGCTGCGACAGTGCGAACCACCTGGCTGACGAAGCTGACCTGATCATCGGTGTGGGCACACGCTACTCGGACTTCACGACAGCTTCGCACACCCAGTTCAAGAACCCGGATGTCGCATTTGTCAACATCAACGTCAAGCCCTTCGATGCAGTGAAGAATGCTGGAGAAATGCTGGTGGCTGACGCGCGAGAGGCACTTGTCGCACTGACCGGCGCGCTTGATGGCTGGCATGTCGATGATAAGTACTCGCACAGGATCGCTGATGAGAAGGCAGCGTGGGAGAAAACCACGAAGGAGCTGTACCACCTTGATCATCAGCCATTGCCCTCCCAGCTGGAGGTCTTCGGCGCACTGAACGAGATGATGGGTGACAACGACATCGTCATCAACGCTGCCGGATCTATGCCCGGCGACCTGCAGGCACTGTGGCAGGCGAAGAACCCGACGCAGTATCACGTGGAGTACGCCTTCTCGACCATGGGATATGAAATCCCAGCCGGCTTGGGTGTTAAGCTGGCTCATCCTGATTCCGAGGTTGTCGCAATCGTCGGTGACGGTACCTATCAGATGCTGCCGATGGAACTGGCCACCGTCGTTCAGGAGCGCGTGAAAGTCATCTATGTCCTGTTGCAGAACCACGGCTTCGCCTCGATCGGCGCGCTGTCAGAGTCGCACGGATCCCAGAGGTTCGGCACCCGTTACACGATGGGTGCAGGCAATGCGCACAACGAGCCGGGTGACAACCTGCCGGTCGATATCGCCAAGAATGCTGAATCATGGGGCCTGGACGTACTGCGCGTGACAACGATGGACGAGTTCCGCGATGCCTACCGCAAGGCCGAAGCATCCGACAGGGCGACGATGATCCACATCGAAACTGACCTGTACGGACCGAACCCGCCGAGCTCAAGTTGGTGGGATGTTGCAGTGGCCGAGGTTTCGCGCATCGATTCGACCACCGAGGCTCGCAAGGAGTACGAAGAGAAGAAGGCAACGCAGCGCCTTTACCTGTGAAGATGACGAGCGGGCGGTAGGGGACTGGGCTCAGTCGCCTACCGCTGCTCGCGTCTTAAGACATAAAGCAAGCGCGGCAACAGGTGTGTTCCTGCTGCCGCGCTTGATGCGTCGTGCGACCAGATCAGATCTGGTCAGCCGCTTTCAGGATCTGGCGGACGACCACGACTGGTGTCAGGATCGAGGTGGCCAGACCGGTTGCGATGGTCAGCGCTGGGTTAACGAACAGGCCGGCGATTGCCAGGACGGCGGCCAGAGCAAGCAGAACCGTCAGGACAATTGTAAAGGTGCCGCTGTGGGCGTACTCCTGCTCGCGGATTGCTGGCATGGTCATGCTGGTGTCAACGAGTGCAGTCATTGTGGAACTTTCCTTTCTGAATATGCCGTCTCAGACTCGTTTTTTCGTGATTAATGTCGTTTCTTCCCTCACGTCTGAGGTTCCAGGCATAGCGGATTCTGTTTATGGAAGTCAGTGGGATGATCTGAGAAAGTGTGCGAGGCCTCGCGGATAATTCGTCTCAGGATCGTCTGCAGCAAGTAGGTGCAGGCGTGAAAGAATGGCGCTGTCCGTGGGATATGGAGCAGTCGCGGCTGAGCAATGAGAGTGAAATCGCTGGGGCATAAGCCTCAGCCTGCATCATCTGCAAAGCGTTTCTCCTTCAACTCGGGCGCGATATGCCTTGGTGGGCATTCGCACCACCTAGTGCATGGCGTGTCCGAGGAGGCTCACCTCGCTCGTACGGTCATTACAGTAACGTATACATCTGGCGATTGCTAGTACAAAGTGTCAATTGTGGTGCACTACTCCAAATTTGAGGCCCTTCATGATGGTAAATAGCCTGATGTAGAGGGATTTGGGGAATGTAGCGACAAATGTGTGACTTTCACTTGAATAAGTCAGTGATGCGCGATACACTTTTGGCGCGCGCCAAAAGGGTGAAAGAAGAGCGACGTGAGCCCATTCAGGCAGGTGCGCTGAAGAGAAAGGTTCAATGATGAGCGGAAAATCCAGGAACACCGAAAACCCGAAATACTCCAAATTGGTCGTGGGGGTGTGTCCCGACCAGTGGGGAGTGTGGTTTGCCGAAGATGACAAGCAGATCGAGCCACGCCAGGCGATGAAGGAAATGGCCGAGGCAGGCTTTGAGATTCTTGAAACCGGACCGTGGGGATACTTCCCGACTGATCCCAAGGAGCTGACCAAGTGGACTGATGAATTTGGCTTCAAGGTCGTCTCAGGTACAGGGTGGGGCATCCTGCACAAGAAGGAAGCATGGCCAGAAACTGAGCGCCATTTCCGTGAGATGGCGGAAACGGCTGCCGCGGTGGGCGCCGAATACATGGTGCACCTGCCTCCGCTGTACCGCGATGATAAGACGTGGGAATGGACGGATGATCGTGTGCTGGATCCAGACACCTGGAAGCTCTACATCGAAAACGCCAACAAGCTGGGACAATTGCTGCTTGATGATTATGGTCTGAAAATGGTGCTGCATCCGCACGGCGATTCCCACATTGAGACCCCCGAAGAGATCTACCGCATATTCGATGCCACCGATCCTCGGTATGTCAACCTCTGCCTCGATACCGGACACATCGTCTACGGCGGAGGCGACCCGATCGAAATGATCAAGAAGTACCCCGAGCGCATTACCTATGTGCATATCAAGTCCTTCGACATGGACATTGCACGTGAAGCCCATGAGAAGGATTGGCCATTTGGCGAGGCGGTCGCGAAGGGAGCAGCAGTGCGTCCACCTGCCGGCGCCCCCGACATGGTTCAGCTCATTGACGCGCTCTCGGAACTTGATCGAGAGATCTACTGCGTGTGCGAGCAGGACATGTACCCGTGTGCACCTGATTTCCCGCTGCCCAATGCCATTAAGACGCGCGAATATCTGGCCTCCATTGGCCTTGGCACGCTCTAGCAAATCGGAACAAATAGGAGGAAGACGATGACCGTGCGAATCGGTGTGATTGGTTGCGGCGGAATGGGGCGGGCCCATGTCGAGCGCATCATCAATGACTTGTCAGGGGGGCAGATTGTTGCAGCCGCAGATGTCAACCTGGAGGCCGCGCAGCAGGTCGCAGATGCGGTTGGTGGGACAGCGTATGCGTCAGGCCAGGAACTGATTGCAGATCCGAATGTTGATGCAGTGCTGATTGCCACCTTCGGCCGTGTGCACGCCCCCGACGTGATCAACGCGATCGAAGCTGGCAAATATGTACTCTGTGAAAAACCGCTGGCGACGACTACCGAGGACTGTCTGGCCATTATGGACGCCGAACAGAAGGCAGGTAAGCGCCTGACTACCGTGGGATTCATGCGCCGCTTCGATCCTGCCTACAATTCGATCAAGGCTATTGCCGATGCCGGTGAAAACGGTCCGATCCTCATGGTGCACAACAGGCATCGCAACCCGAGTGTGCCAGAGAACTACTCATCGCGCATGCTCATCGATGACACGGCAATCCACGAGATCGACACCATGCGCTGGATGACGGGCGAAGAAATCGTGGAGGTTCGCGTCGATCCGGTACGTCAGACCACCAAGGCGCGCGAGGATCTGCATGAGCCCATCGTGTTGGTCATGTACACAGATTCCGGCATTCGCCTCGATGATGAAGTTAACGTCAGTCTGCAGTGGGGATACTCCATCGAGTGTGAAGTCGTCCTGGAGACGGCGGCAGTGCGCCTCGGAGATCAGGAGGGCATCCACATCCGCGACATGGCTGGCAACCGTAATCCGATCTGTCGATCGCACATTGATCGCTTCCAGACAGCGTTCAACGCGGAAGTACAGGCGTGGATCAACGCAGTAGCGCGCGATGAACACACTGGATCGACGGCGTGGGACGGGTACGCGGCAACTGCCGTTGTCAACGCAGCACTGGAATCGCAGGAAAAGGGCGGGGAGGTTGTTCGAGTCAGCATGATCGACAAGCCTGATTTCTACGCCTGAGACAGACAGTGGGGCGCTCACCGGATCTGTTTATACCTGGGAGCGCCTCGCTGGACTCGCCGCGCTATTGAAGTTCGTGTGTAAAACAGCTACATTGGAACTACCGATTTAACGCGCGTTAATGCAGGACCGACAAACGGAGTCAGATCCTTACACCGCACATTTTTCACATCGAAAGGGACGCAATGGTTCACATCGCACTTGATCCGAACATGTATTACCGCTCCATGTCAACGGCTCAGACCCTGCATAAGGCTCGTGAGCTTGGTTTCAACTACGTCGAGCTATCACCCAACACAGAGTTCCACTTTTGGCAGCGCCATCCGAAGTGGGATGACGACCTCATTGACGAGCTCAAGAAAGCTGAAAAAGATACGGGAGTGAAGATCGAGACTCTCAACCCGGTCTTTAACTGGTCATCTGTTGACGAACAGGAACGTCAGGCGCAGGTGCGCAACTGGCGCTCCCTGCTCGAAGCTGCTGACCGCCTGGACGTGCGCAAAATAGTCTCCGAGTTCTCCGGCAACCCCAACACCCTCGTCCAGTGTGAACACCAGTGGTACAAGTCGATTGACGAGCTGTCTGGTGACTTCGAAAAATACGGCATCCAGCTGGCGATGGAGCCGCACCCTTACGATTTTGTCGAAACTCACGACGAGGCCTATTCCATCATCCGCGGCGTCAACAAGGACTGGATCGGCTACGAGTACTGCGGGCCTCACACATTCCATATCTCCGAAGGCAAGGGCGACATCGAACGGATGATCAAACACTGCGCACCGAAGCTGCGCGAGGTGCACGTGGCCGATGCCTACAACCACGCGGCCAATGACGGTAACCGCTACATCGTCAACCCGCCCGGTGTTGACGCCCGAGTCCACCAGCACAATGAAATCGGCCAGGGCGAGGTCAACTGGAGCGAACTGTTCGACGCACTGCGCGAGGTCAACTTCGATGGAGTCTTCTCCGTGTGCATCTTTGGGTGGCATGAATGGGCCGATGAGATGAATACGCGGGTCTTGGAGCGTCTGCGCTCCGAGTTTCCGGATGCTCGATAAGCTGGAGGACAGTCCAGACTCACAGGAAGGCCCCCGCATGCGGATCACACAGACAGATGTTGCTCGCATGGCGGGGGTTTCCCGTCAGACAGTCTCGCTGGTTGTCAATGATGATCCGAGAGTGGCGCCCTCGTCACGCCAGGCAGTCCTCAAGGCGATAGAAAAGAGCGGATATCGCGTCAATGCGACAGCACGCTCCTTGGCGACAGCATCCAGCGGCGTCATCGGAATGCTGCTCCCGAACCTCAACAACCCGTTTTATGCCGTGTTGGCTCAGCAAACGCGCGAGGCGTGCGACGCTGAACGCCTGGGGCTGTTTATCGCCACCTCCGATTCTGCACGCGAAAAATCCGCGATCGAACGCTTCCTTGACTTCGGGGTCGACGGATTATTGCTCGTGTCGCCGCGCCATAAAGCTCACGAACTGGCCGCATTGACACGGGGAACACCCGCTGTGATCCTCACAGCCTCGTCAGCGCCTGCCGGTATCGATCTGGTTCGCGCAGATGACGAGGGCGGGAGTGCCCTCGTCACCGGGGATCTGATGGACGAGGGATACGCACCCGTTATCCATATTTGTACCGACATCGATATGGAGAGTGAAACGGCCTCACTGAGGCAGGCGGGGTACGCGTCAGTCGTGACATCACGCGGACAGGACGTGCTGACCCGTGTGGTCTCAGATCAGGACATCGTCACCACCGTAAAGGACATCATCGCTCGGTATGGCTCAGGCTTTGGAATCGTTGCACACAACGATATGACGGCGTTCCGCGTCATCTCTGTCCTGCTGCAGGCAGGGCTGACGATCGGCCAGGATGTTGGTGTGGCCGGATTCGACAATACATATTTGGCACGTTTCCCCGGAACCGAATTGACGTCAGTGGATCAGGAAGCTGAGCAGCTCAGTAAGCTGGCTATCCGGCTGGTATTGGAACGCCGCGAAGGCCGGACTGATGACGTGGAAATAGCAGTGCCGACCAAGTTGGTCAAGCGTGCATCGACAAGCAGGGGAGAAGTCACATGAAACCGGTTCGGCAAGCTGATGTCGCCAAAGCGGCAGGCGTTTCACGCGGACTGGTCTCCCTCGCACTGTCAGGCTCTGGCCGCGTAGCGCCAGAGACCGTGGAGAGAATCCAGAAAGTCGCGCGAGAACTGGGCTATAGCCGAAACTTCACGGCCGCGACTCTGGCATCAGCTCGAAGCACTCTGGTGGGCGTGGTGCTGCCCAATTTGCGCAACCCATATTTCGAATCGCTCGTCTCCGCCTACCAGAATGAAGCAGATCGGCGCGGTTTGCTCACCTTGGCCGCGACAGCTGCCGGGCATCTGGGGCGTCTGGAGCGGTTGCTGGACCAATTCGATCAGTTACGTGTGCGTGGCATCATCCTGGTCACCCCCGATCAGGACTCCCAGATCTACCAGTCGATTGCCGAACGCTACCCGGTTGTTGCCGCCGGTGTTCCCTTGACGCATGAGCTCATCAGCACGGTTCATATTGATGAATTCAAAGCAGCGCGCCTGATTGCGCACCACGCGGTCGACACCGGCTGTACGCAGGTGGTGTACGTGACAAATGATCAGACCGATGCGTCTACACGCTATCGTCTTGCTGCCATCGAGCAGGAAACAGATGCGGCTGGGCTGCAACTGGAGCACTACACGATCCGCGATGGGCGTTTAGGAGAACTGACGTCACGCGAGGCGACGTGTTATCTGGTTCAAAACGATCTGATGGCCATCGATGTTGTGGCGTATCTGAAGGCATCTGGCGCCAGGCCGGGTATTGACTTCCCGGTCATGAGTTACGACAACACCTATCTGGCGGAGAATCCGCAGTTCCTCCTCACCTCGATCGACCAGGAGCCGGCGCAGCAGGCGCAGCTGAGTTTTGACCTGATCGAGGCAAACCGGCAGGTCGGAACCGAACGCGTCGTTGAGCCGCGTCTGATCGTGCGTGCCTCCTCACGCAACCTCGCCCGCCCGTAGTGCGACTCACTTTACGATTCGCCTTGACAGTTGTGAGAACAAACCATACTATTACTCGTAGTTAACGCGCGTTAGCGTATGAATAGCGCCGTTAATTCACCGCTTGCGTAGCTCGGGGCGGTGACTCACCAACAGATGATCGACGAGGGAGTCATGATGAATGGTCACACAATTTCAGTAGCTGTTATCGGCGCAGGAATGGCTGGTCGCACGCACGCCAACGCGTGGCGGCAGGCCACGACTATCTACGATCCACATAAGCTGCCGCAGCTTCGATATGCTGCAATCTGCGATGCCTATGAGCCATTCGCGCAAGATGCCGCACGCGCATACGGATACGACAAGACCGTCACTGACTGGCACGAAATTGCAGAAGACCCGGAAATCGACGTGGTCTCGATCGTTGTCGCGAATGCACTGCATCGTGAAATCGCCCTGGAACTGATCAAGGCCGGAAAGCACGTCCTGTGTGAGAAGCCCTTGACGGACAACCTCGACGATGCCCGTGCAATGGCAGAAGCTGCTGCTGCGGCCGACGTCGTTACAGGCGTTGGGTTCGGATACCGTCGCCAGCCTGGCATCGCTGAAATTGCCAAACTGGCCGAGGATGGAGCGCTGGGCGATATCGTCCATTTCACCGGTCGCTACACCTGCGACTACGGAGCCGATCCGAACACCCCGATCGCATGGCGGTACAAGGGGCCGATGGGGTCAGGCGCCCTCGGAGATGTGGGGTCACACCTGATCGACACCGCGGAATTTGTATGCGGGCAGATCAAGTCCGTTTCGGGTGCCGCATTCGCCACTGCGATTACCATGCGTCCACCGGCAGTGCAGGGTGTGTCCGGAGGTCGAGGGATTTCCACCGATGCGAAGGCAACTGAAAAGGTGGAAAACGACGATGCGGCCATCTTTACCGCGCACTTTGAATCCGGCGCGGTCGGATCGCTGGCGGTGTCACGCATCACTGTGGGCGATCCGAACCAGCTTGAATTCGAAGTCAGCGGCACGAAAGCCAAGGCAGCCTTTGACATGTCACGCGCAGCAGAAATCAAGCTGGTTGACAACGCAGGAGCGCGCGGCCTGACAGGATCGCGCCGCATACTGGTGGGACCCGACTTCCCGTACTTTAAGGATGGCTCCTCGATGGCGTTCGCAGGCGTCGGTGTCACCCAGATCGACCAGTTCACCTACCAGGCACGCGCATTCCTTGACCAGGTTGCCGGCATCGACGAGGGACTTCCCGAGGTTCCCGGATTCGACCACGGCTACCGCGCCATGCGTATCCAGGCAGCTGTCGCAGAATCTGCCGCGAATGGCGGCGCCAGCGTCGACATCAAATAGTCACAGTAATTCTCAACGACCGGAAGGAACACCATGTCTTTAACACTGAGCTTCTACACGCAGTGCCTCGGCTCCTACCCGTTGGCAGAGGCACTCGATATCGCCAAGTCAATGGGATTGAACGGTGCCGAGGTCAACGTCGGCGGCTTCGTACCCAGCCCGCACGCGCATGTGGATCTGCTTCTGAGTTCGCAGACGGCACGCGACGAATACCTCGGCATCTTCGCTGACAGGGAGATGAAACTTGCCGGACTCAATGCAAACGGTAACCCCGTCAACCCTTTGCCCGACGTCGGTCCCAAACATGATTATGACCTTAAACGAGCCATCAAGTTGGCTGGCCTGCTCGGCGTCAACGAGGTTGTCACAATGTCGGGCGCACCCGGCTCCGACCCCGGTGCACGCTACCCCTCGTGGGTGGTCAACCCGTGGGACGGCGTGTATGGGGAGGTGCTGGAATACCAGCTGGATGTCCTTGCCGACTACTGGAAGGAGATCGATCAGTGTGCCGGCGATGCGGGCGTGAAGATCGCCTGGGAACTTCACCCTCATAACACGATCTTCACCCCACACGGATTCCTCGACTTCGTCGAGCGTACCGGTGTGCGCAACATCGGTGTGAACCTGGATCCGTCCCACTTGATGTGGCAGCAGATGGACATTCTCGCATGCATCGACCTGCTGGGTGACCACATTCTGCACGTCCATGCCAAGGACACGAAGATCGAGGCAGGGGTGGCAACCAAGGGCGTCTTGGATACAGGATTCGGCCATTGGCCGGAAAATGAGGACGATCGTTACCCCAGCGCAATGGCACACTGGTGCCAGGTCTGGCCGCAGGATCCTGCATGGCGTTTCGTATATCTCGGTGGTGGCAATGACGTCAGCTTCTGGACGCAGTTCTGCCAGGCAGTCGCGGCGATCAACCCGGATATGAACGTCTCTGTCGAACATGAGGACAACCAGTACGACATGATCAAGGGACTCGAGATGAGCGCCCAGACGCTGATCGAGGCCGCCAAGGGCCTGTGAGACTGACTGATCACTGAACAAAGCTGAGCATGGTCGCTAAATGTAGTGACAAATGCTCGACTTTGTCGTACACTGGAAATGTCCAAGCTGAATAGCACGACGAAGTGAGGAGAAAGGTCATGGCAGTTCACGACGTTCTAACCGTTGGCCGCAGTGGCGTGGATGTTTACCCCCTTCAGGTGAACACGCCCCTTGATCAAGTAAAGACGTTTCAAAAGTTCCTCGGCGGATCGCCGATGAATGTCGCGGTGGCAGCGGCAAAACTGGGTGAAGATGCGGCAATCCTGACAGGTGTGGGCGACGATCCATTCGGAAAGTATGTTCGCGACGAAATGCGTCGCCTAGGTGTCAGCGATGAATTCGTCATCACCGATCCGAACCTGAACACACCGGTGACGTTCTGCGAGCTTGTTCCCGACGCGCCGTTCTTTTTCTACCGCGAGCCGTCGGCTCCGGACCTGCAGATCAGGACTTCCGATCTGCCCGAGGAAACCGTGAAGAACTGCAAGATTTTCTGGTTCAGCGGCACCGGCCTGTCAGAGGATCCTTCCTACACCACCCACATTGACGCACTGAAGATGCGCGGCCACAAGCCATACACAATTTTCGATATGGACTGGCGGCCCATCTTCTGGGACGACATTGAACTCGCTAGACAGCGTTACGCCGAGTGTCTCGAATACACCGACGTGGCAGTGGGTAACCGCACCGAATGCGAAATTGCAGTAGGGGAGAAGGACCCCGAGCGTGCTGCAGATGCACTCTTGGAACGCGGCGTTAAGATCGCCATCGTCAAGCAGGGGCGCGACGGCGCACTGGCCAAGACGGCCGACGAGCGCTTGGTTGTGCCTGAACTGCCGTGCGTGCCCATGAATGGCGCAGGTGCTGGTGACGCATTTGGCGGCTCGCTGGTGCACGGTCTACTGCAGGGTTGGGATTTGGAGAAGATCATTCAGGGCTGCAACGGTGCCGGTGCGATCGTGGCAGCGCGTCTGGAATGCTCCACGGCAATGCCGACCGAAGAAGAAATCTGGAAGGCGGTCAACGCCGGAACGTGTGACGTTCTGAACGAAGACAACTGACTCAACTCAGTCAATATGAGACGGTGGGCTAGCGGCCGATTTGCTTCGGCTCTGGCCCGCCGTTTCGTATGTCCTCCGAACAGCGGATCGGTAGACTCCCTCGGTAATCGATAGTTTGTACGTTCAATTCCATTTACAAATGTTACAAATGAGGATAGAATTGATGTACGGTCCGGAAAGCACAATCCGGTGCGTCGGCAGTGAGAAGTGTCTGAATCCAATGGAGGAAAAATGTCAGAGGCAATTCCAGAAACGATGAAGGCTGCGGTACTGCGTGACCCTGCCAAAGGCATGCAGATAGAAACGATCAAGACGCCTAAGCCACGGAGCCGAGAAGTTCTGATCAAGGTCGCAGCATGTGGCATGTGTCATTCCGACCTACATGTTATTCACGGCAAAATCGCCTTCCCGTACCCGTGCGTACTCGGCCACGAAGTGACCGGAGAAATTGTTGAGGTAGGCCCCGACAACGACCACACTGACCTGGAAGTGGGGCAAAAGGTCGCCGGAGCATTCCTGATGCCGTGCGGCCAGTGCGATCACTGTGCAGAAGGCCGTGATGACCTGTGCGACACGTTCTTTAACCTCAACCGTTTGGAAGGAAAACTCTACGACGGTCAGACTCGACTGTTCGGCACCGACGGCGAGGAAATCGCCATGTACTCGATGGGCGCGCTGGCTCAGTACTGCGTCATTCCGTCGACATCGATTGCCGTTCTGCCTAACGACGTTGACCTTGTCCCAGGCGCGATTCTGGGGTGCGCGGCGATGACGGCCTACGGTGCGGTGCGCCGCGGAGCAGACCTGCGCTTTGGTGAAACTGTTGCCGTCGTGGCGACCGGAGGCGTTGGCTCCAACATCATCCAGATCGCTAAGGCATTCGGCGCCAGCAAGATCATCGCGATTGACGTGGCCGACGACAAGCTCGAAGCGGCCAGGCAACTGGGTGCCACGGGCGTTGTGAATTCCACCAAGGAAGATGTTCACGACGCAGTCTTCGCACTCACCGACGGCAAGGGCGTCGACGTTGCATTCGAGGCACTGGGACGTCCCGAAACATGGGAGTCCGCACTGAATGCTCTGTCAGATGGTGGGCGGATGGTGCCGATTGGGCTGGGCGCCGGTGTGCAGACCGCGGGCGTTGAAATCAACCGCACGGTGCGCCGCGGACAGTCTATTCTCGGCTCCTATGGTGCACGTACACGAGTTGATCTGCCCAAGGTTGTCGAGATGGCCGCCAACGGCTACATCAACTACTCGCAGATCGTCACCAGGCGTTTCTCGCTCGAAGATGCAGGCAAGGGCTATGACGAATTGGCTGTCGGCAACATTCAGGGTCGTGCAGTGGTCGACATGTCGTTGTGACACCAGACATCGAAAAGGCTGTGGGATCATTTCGATCCCACAGCCTTTCTGTATAACGTCAGGTTTAGCGTGTACGCTCCGTTCGGTAACGCCAGCTCTGTGAATAGTTTTCCTTCATTTCCTCTTCGATCTCTTCAAGCGACTTGCCGGACGTTTCCGGCATGAAGAAGTAGAGCCCGAGCAGAACCAAAGCGTTGATACCCGCAAACACTGCATATGTCACCATTCCGCCGAAATTCGCCATGAGCCAGGGGAATGTGGTCGTCAGGATTGCGTTTGACACCCACAGGCAGAAGACGGCAGTGCCATTCATGAGACCGCGGAAACGAGCGGGGAACATCTCGCCCATCATGGTCCAGCACACGACACTGTTTCCGGACTGGACGAAGAGCATGAAGATTCCCATGCACCCGAGAACTCCGTAGGCGGCGATGGGATCCGGCAGCGTTCCAGCTTCAATATGAGGTTCGATCAGCGTGCCGAACAGGATTGATATCAGGAGCAGTGAAGCCGCGATGCCCGCCACGTTCCACGTCAGCAGTCCGCGACGAGAGAAGCGATAGATCAGGTAAAGGCCCAGCGATGACCCGGCGACAGACAAGATTCCATTAAGAACCTGGGCGGTAATGGCTACAGCTGTTGACATGCCGGCAAGTTCGAGGACCTTCGGCGCGTAGTACATAACGGTGTTGACGCCGGTGAGCTGGTTGCCCACTGCAATGAGGATGCCGATCGCCAGGAGGCGTCGAAGCCACTTGGTCCGGATCATCTCACTCCATGTGCCCTTCTTCATATGGACGTCACGCTCGGTCGCGGAAACCATTTCTGTGAATTCCTTTGAACGCGGCTCGTCGCGATCATCACGAACCCGCTTAAGAGCACCGATTGCTTCAAGGTACCGCTGATTTGCCGCGTACCAGCGCGGCGACTCCGGCATCAGACGCATACCCAACCACAAGGCGATTGCGGGTCGTGCACAGAACAATCATGAAGCGCTATCCGGACCCGTTTCCGGACGTGAGAGTGAGCGAATCTGCCCACGCAATCAGGTCTGACTGAGCGTTGAGAGTACAGCTAGCACTGACCTGTTCCTTGAGGTAGATCCACGAGGAGATGTCCTGCCAGTTGTATGTTCCGGGCTCGATGCAGCCAAGCGGATCGGCCTGCACCGTCAGCTTTGGGCCGCCGAGAACCTGATTGATGACTGCGTTGAATGCGAAGGCAGCGAGCTGACCAGTTACGACCATCAATTGGTCAATTGCGACGATTGTTCCACGAATTCTTCTGGGAGCCGTCTCAGCAAGATATACCGGTACGGTTGCTGATGCCCCTCCGACGGCCAGGCCAAGGATAAATCTGGACACGTACATGAACCACAGGCTGGGAGCGAGGGTGACCATTAAAGCGCCTGCCAAGAAAAGAGCGGCGAGCAGCATGATGTTGTGACGGCGTCCGAATCGGTCAGAAAGTCGTC
Source organism: Schaalia radingae (assembly GCF_900106055.1). NCBI lineage: Bacteria > Bacillati > Actinomycetota > Actinomycetes > Actinomycetales > Actinomycetaceae > Schaalia > Schaalia radingae. The sequence goes on from NZ_LT629792.1 coordinate 1,018,140, forward strand.
CGCCCAACAGTGCACCAATTGCCGCACCGATGAGGAGGGTCCCGCCGATCCATCCCTCCTGGATGGTGTTCAGGTGCATTCCGCCTGCATCCCACGGCAAATGCATGTAGGGGAGAGCTCCGGAAATCACTCCCGTGTCGTAGCCGAACAGGAACGAACCAATGGTCGCTACGGCTGCAACGCGCCTATACCGCGGTGTTTACCTGATGCTGGAGTTTTCTCGACAAGGTCCTCGATCTCACGAGGCGAAAGCTGAGGCGATTGATTAGTCATGTATCCACTCTCTTCGTTGTGAGTCGCATTCTCGAATATTGTGCGAAGTACAACATCTATGTTAACGCGCGTTAATACCCGATAGGAATGAGAGTAGCACACTCTTGTAAGCTTCGTAACAGTCTTGTCATGATATCTGGAGGTTTTGGCGGCAGAAAGTTCTGCAAAAGATCGTATTCGCACACTAATGTCGTCACAAATGCTTGAAGAAACAAAGGGGTTTGTGTGAATTGGTCTCAGAGGTGATAGATTGCCTGCGACGAAGAGGTGTGTACTCGCATGTAAGATCTACCATTATTTGTGAGGACAAAGCGATGTAGGGAGGTGAAGTCAGTTGGATCTGTCAGCGGGAGCGTGGATCGTCCTAGCGATCGCGTCGATATTTGTAGGTCTGGGTAAGACTGCTCTGCCTGGAGTGGTCAGCGTGGCTGTTGCAATGTTTGCGGCAGTATTACCGGCAAGGGAATCGACGGCCGTCCTGCTGATTCTGTTGCTGGTAGGGGACATAATCGCGGTGTGGGTGTACTTCAAGACATGTGACTGGCGAACCCTTTTTCGGCTGATCCCATCTGTCATCATCGGTGTGGCTTGTGGTGCGGCATTCCTGTACTTCGCCTCCGACACGGTTGTGCGTCGCTCCATCGGAATTATTGTCCTGGCACTGACATTCCTCACGCTCGCGCTCATGCACGCCTATGGGGAGAAGATGAAGAAAGCGGTCGCACGAAGCGGCGTGCGCGGAATCTATGGCGCGTTAGGTGGTTTCACGACGATGTCCGCGAACTCGGGTGGGCCCGTCATGTCGATGTACTTTTTAGCCTCCGGTTTTGATGTTCAGAGGTTCCTGGGAACCCAGGCGTGGTTTTTCTTTCTCATTAACCTTGTCAAGCTGCCGTTTTCAGCAGGAATAGGCCTGGTAACGCGTGAGGTTGTGACAATAGCGCTGATTCTGGCTCCCGTCGTCATTGCGAGCTGTGCCGTTGGCAAGCTGGTCGCCAACAGGATCAATCAAAATGTCTTCAACGCCATTGTTATTGTCCTAACTATTGCTTCTGCGGCATATCTACTTGTGTAGAGGATCTCGCAAAGACCTGTCATCTGTCGTCGATTCGGTGCCGAAAGACGCCGAATCGGGGTTTAATGTCAGAACAAGCCGTGATAGGATCGTGGGATAGAGGCACAACGGGATAGTCAACGCCGGTTGTTCATGACAATAAGGAAGGTCTTATTATGGTCAATATTGGTCTCATCGGTGCGGGACGCATCGCACACGTGCATGCCAACACCATCGCTGCCAACCCCAACGCACAGCTTGTGGCAATTGCTGATCCGTATCAGCCGGCAGCGCAGGAACTGGGTGGGCGATTCGGCGCAACGGTTCTGTCCGACGCGCAGGACCTGTTCGCCCTCGACAACCTAGACGCAGTCGTCATCTGCTCCCCGACACCGCAGCACCCACAGCACATCATTGCCGCCGCCAAAGCCGGCCTGCCCGCACTGTGCGAAAAGCCGATCGCCCTGGATTACGAGGCAGCTAAGCAGCTCGAGAAGGACCTCGAAGGCCTCAACCCGACCATCATGCTCGGATTCAACCGCCGCTTCGACCCGTCCTTCGCCGCGATCAAAGCCCTCGTCGATCGGGGTGAGATCGGCCAGGTTGAGCAGGTGACCATCACCTCGCGTGACCCCGAAGCTCCCAGCCCGCAGTACGTGGCCACCTCAGGCGGCATCTTCAAGGACATGACGATCCACGACTTCGATATGGCGCGCTTCTTCCTCGGCGACATTGTCGAGGTATTCGCCTACGGCCAGAACTTCGACCCGGAGATCAAGAAAGCCAACGACTTCGACGCAACAATGATCCTGCTGCGCAACGCCAACGGCGTTGTCGCGACCATCATCAACTCGCGCCACTGCGCCCCCGGATATGACCAGCGCCTGGAAGTCTTCGGTGCCGACGGTGTGCTCAATGCCGACAATGTGCGCGCCACAACCGTTGAGCTGTCCACTTCGAACTTCTCCGCATCGAAAGAGCCTTACCTCAACTTCTTCCTGGAACGCTACGCCCAGGCATACAGCAATGAGCTCAACACCTTCCTCGACGCGATTGCACACGGCCAGACACCGACCCCGAACGTCACCGATGGGATCAAGGCGCTGCAAATCGCTGAAGCAGCACAGGAATCCGCTCTGACCGGCACATCCATTACATTGTCCTGAATCGCCCGCATATCCACACGACATGAAAGGTTGACACGATGAAAATTGCAGGAGCCCCGATCAGCTGGGGTGTATGTGAAGTTCCAGGCTGGGGATACCAGATGAGCCCGGAGCGCGTCCTAACGGAAATGAAGCAGATCGGTCTGACCGCCACAGAATTCGGCCCCCAGGGATGGCTGCCGCTCGAAGCAGAAGCCCGCGCCACCGAGGTCGCCAAATACGAACTCGACGTCGTCGGTGCATTCTTCCTGGCCATCATGCATGACCCTGAAACCGACCCGATTCCCGCCGTCCAGAAAGAACTCGATGCGTTCGAGGTCGCAGGCGGCAAATACTTGATCCTCGCAGCTGACTCCGGCGTTGAAGGCTATGACGAGCGTCCAGTCCTGGACGAAAAGGGCTGGGAAACACTGTTCACCAACCTTGACCGTATCTCAGCCGCATGCGCCGAGCGCAACGTGATCGCGTGCCTGCACCCGCACTGGGGCACCATGGTGCAAAACGTTGACGAAGTCGAGCGCGTCCTGGACAACTCGAAGGTCGGCCTGTGCCTGGATACCGGCCACCTCGCCTGCGGTGGCGCAGACGTAGTCGAACTGGTCAACAAGTACGCCGACCGCGTCGACATCGTCCACGCCAAGGACATCCACAAGGAAATGACCGACAAGCTTCTGCCCGGCGAACTCACATGGAGCGAAGGCGTCAAGGCCGGCATGTTCGCACCCATTGGCGAGGGCGACATCGATTTCGCCGAGATCGTCAACAAACTCGACGAAGCCGGATTTGACGGATACTACGTCCTGGAGCAGGACATCATGATCGATGAGGAACCACCGGCAAACGGCGGTCCCGTCGTTGATGTCGAGAAGTCGCTGGAAGCACTCAAGACTCTCGACAAGTAAGACGGGTCTATTGACGAGGCGTCTCGCTGTCTGGCGAGGCGCCTCATGAGCGTCTAAGGCGCGATGGTTGCGCCTGTCGTCTCCCTTTCGATCAGAGATGGCGACACGACCACATGGTGTGGCTCCCCGTCCGGATCCTCCATCCGCTCCAGCAAAATCGACGCCGCGCGCGTCCCCATTTCCTCCACGGGCTGCGAAATCAAAGTCACCTGAGGTGACACCATTGTCGTCCAGTCAGCATCATCGGTGCCGATCAGTGACACATCCTCGGGCATGCGCCGCCCACTTTCCTGCACCGCCCGATACACACCCATCGACAGCACGGCGTTCGCCGCGTAGATAGCGGTCGGCGGGTGGGCTCGAGCCAAAGCGGACGCGGTCGCCTGGCGGGCTCCTCCGGCGTGAATATTCGTCTCCACCAGCTGCAAACCATGACGATCGCGATGCGCCTCCGTCCATGCGGCCTGGAAACCCAGATAGCGGTCAAACGTGGTGGAAGCTGCAGACGGACCAAACAAACACAGAACACGCTGGTGGCCGCGTTCAATCAGATGATTCGCAGCCAACCGGCCGACAAGAACGTTATTCAAGAGCACCGAGTCACCCTCGTACGATCCGACACGCCGGTCAACGACGACGGTGGCAATGCGGGCCCGGGTCAGCAGCTCAACGTTCTCATCAGCTTCCGACGCCGCGGTCAGGATCACTCCGCACATGCGCTGTGAAATGGCATTGGCAATAAAGCGGCGCTCGCGGTCCAGATCTTCACCCGTATTACACAACACGATCGACAGGCCGTTGGCGGTGGCGATCTGCTCAATGGAGGCGACCAGTCGCGAAAAGTACGGGTTCTGAATATCCGACACGATGACAGCCCACACATCCGAGCGCTGGCGGCGCAGGGCGCGACCTGTTGAATCGGGGACATAATGCGTGCGCCTGACAGCTTCCATCACCCGTTCAGCGAGGTCAGGCTTAACGGTGCCTGCATTGCTCAACACGCGTGAGACGGTCGCCGTTGACACCCCTGCGGCGCGAGCGACATCGATCATGCGCACGCGTTGGGGAGCATCGATGGATTGATGTTTTCTTTTCATAGTGTCTTTTCCGCAAAATGCCAACCAGTGTTGCTGTCAAGTGTAATGACTGCGCCACTGCAGACCCGTCTTGACGTGGACTGTCAGCAATATTAGCCTAAAATGTAATCGATTGCATGAAAGGCCGACGATGACCACCCCACATCCATTCACTGCTCTGCCCCTCGGCGGGATCGGAACGGGAAACCTGGCGCTCGCTGCGGACGGATCACTCAAACAATGGCAGCTGCACAACATCGGAAATCACACGGGAACGCTACCCGGATCATTCTTTGCCCTACGCATCAGTCAGTGGGAGCCGCCTTTCAACGAACAGTGTGTCCTGATCGCCCAACCAGGTGAGCCGCACGAACCAACAGTCCTGGTCAACGATGATGACGTACCGACTTGGCAGCGCGACCTGCTCGAGGAATTCTCACCGATGGCCAGTGCCTCCTTCGAAGGACACTATCCATTTGGCACCGTGACATTCGATGACGACACACTGCCGGTGAAAGTCACGCTCGACGCATTCACCCCGCTCATCCCGCTGAACGAAGATGACTCCGCACTACCTGCCGCCCTTTTCACCTTCACCTTCACGAACACTGACCCCAAGACCGGGCTCAACGGCTGGCTCGGCGCAGGTCTGCAGAACGCCATCGGTCATGACGGCATGACCAACCCGGTAGGCGTCCACTCACCGCGATACGGCGGCAACGTCAACACCGTCCACCGCGCAGACGGTTGGACCGAACTCACCATGACCAACCCCTCCTTAAACGAATCCGCCCCGCGCGATCCCGGCGCAGGCACCATGAGCCTGAGCGTGTCAGGCACGCGCGTCAGCTCCCTTCCTCAGTGGACTGATCCGGCGCAGTTCATGGACTTCATGGCGACACGCCAGCCGGTGGGCCCCGACGAATGGAACGGTGTTCCAGATGACCTGCCTGACCCGCAGCCCAACGGCATCACAGCGCGTCCCATGCCCAGCCCTTCAGGATCAACATGGAACGGGGGAGTGGTCTCGCAGTTCTTCCTTGAACCGGGTGAAACCACCACAGTGCGCGTCGCGATCACATGGCACTTCCCGAACAGATACGTCAACTTCGTTCAATTTGGAGGCGTACAACCCACCTACGCTCCGGCCACACACTGGCTGGGAAACCGCTACACCACACGCTGGTCGGATGCCTCACAGGTCACCGCGTACGTACACGAAAACTGGGACACCCTCGAACACCACTCACGCGCATGGGTGGATGCCATGACGAACTCTGACCTGGCCGACGAACCGGGCGGCGAAGTCGCAGATCGGATGCTCACACAGGCCGCAATTGTGCGCTCCCCGAGCTACTTCCAAAGTGCTGATGACCGCACATTCGCCTTCGAGGGAGTCCTGGGCGCATCCACGCCGATGTGGGCTGGATTCGTCGGCGGGTCATGTCCGCTCAATTGCACGCACGTGCACGCCTACGCGCAAGCCACAGCCAAGCTCTTCCCACGCATGGAACGCTCCATGCGCGAAACAGAGTTCACCATCACGCAGGCACCCGAAGGATTCATCCCGCACCGCGTCCTGCTGCCACTGGAGACGCCACAGATCTGGGATCGGGAAATCGGAGGACCGGGCGATCCGGCGCTTGACGGAATGCTGTCAATCGTTCTGCGCACCTACCGCGAAGCCCGCTACCAGGCGGGCAGCGCATGGCTGGAGCAGTACTGGCCGAACCTGGTGCGGCTGATGGACTACATCGAAAACACATGGGACCCCGACTCAACCGGACTGCTCCACGGCATTCAGCCCTCCACGCACGACATTGACCTGTGTGGCATTAACTCCTACATGGGAACGTACTGGCTGGCAGCACTGCGCGCGATGGAAGAGATTTCCAAACTTCTGGGCGACGATGAGCGCGCCAGCCACTACCGCGAACGCTTCGAGGCATCCTCACGTGCCTACGATGAGGCGCTGTTCACCGGCGAGTACTACCGCCAGGTCCTCGAAGAAGGGGATCGCGACGACTTCCAGTGGAAGGACGGGTGCCTGTCTGACCAGCTCATCGGCCAATGGTGGGCGCACCAGCTTGACCTGGGATACCTGCTGCCACGCGACCACGTGGTGACGGCGCTGAAGAATGTTGTACGCCTGAACCTACGCACCGGTTTTGACGACTTCGAGCACCCCTACCGCTCATTCGCTACCGGCAAGGAAACGGGTCTGCTGATGTGCTCATGGCCGACCGGTGGGCGACCCGATGTGCCCACACGATACTGCGACGAAGTGTGGACGGGCATCGAATATCAGGTGGCGGCACACTGCCTGCACGAAGGGCTCACCGACGAAGGCTATGCGGTCCTGCACGGACTGTGGGCGCGTTACGACGGCACGACACGCAATCCGTACAACGAAATCGAATGCGGTGACCACTACACGCGCGCGCTGTCCGGTTGGAGCGTCTTCGATGAGCTCACAGGGATCACGTGGAACCAGTTCACCGGCGAACTGAGGATTGCCCGCGAGCCGCGCCGCAGCCTCGTCGTGATGACGGGCACCGGTTGGGGCACGCTGACGCGCGACGAGGGAGGCCTCACACTGACCTGCCTGTACGGCACCATCGATGCCACGACCGTGACCGTGGCAGATACCCTCGTGGCGCCGGAAGGAGTGAACATCTCAGCTGGAGAGAGCGCTAAACTGTCTGCAGCACAGGAAAGTTGATCGAAAGGCGCCCAGTGACATCTGCGAAGCGTGCAGGAATCCCGACCACCATCATTGTCGTGGGGTTGATGCTGTTCTCCATGTTCTTCGGAGCGGGAAACCTGGTCTTCCCTCCACAACTGGGACAGCAGGCTGGAACGAACTACTGGCCGGCGATCCTTGGTTTCCTGTCAACCGGTGTGGTTCTGCCGATGCTGGCGATTATTGCGGTGGCAGTGTCTGGCGCCGGGCTGGGAGATATTGCCAAGCGAACCGGCAAGGTTTTCGCGATGATCTTCCCGGCACTGATCTACCTGTCGATCGGCGCGTTCTACGCGATCCCGCGTACTGCGAACGTTGCGTACGAAATGGGGTTTGTCGGGCCAACCGGAATATCGGGCACAGTGGCGCTGCTCCTGTTCGTCGTGGCGTTCTTTGCTCTGAGCCTATGGCTGTCACTGCGCCGCGCCGGCATCGTCGACGCGCTGGGCAAGTATCTGACTCCCGCCCTTCTGACATTGATCGTCATCCTGGTGATCGTGGGATCCGCGCGCCTGAGCGCTGCTCCCAGTGCGCCGAGCGAGGAATACGCGTCCTCGCCTTTCACGTCCGGCATCCTGGAGGGCTACCTGACGATGGATTCGCTGGCTGCACTGGTCTTCGGGATTGTTGTCCTGCTGTCGCTGTACTCGCGTGGAGTACCCGCGGGGCGCCCCTCCGTCATCGCCTGCATCATGTCAGGTGTGGTCGGGGCAGTACTGCTGGGACTTGTCTACCTGGGGCTGGGGCATCTGGGTCGCTCCGTTGGCCAGCAATTCAACAACGGTGCAGAACTGCTTGCCTACGCTTCGCACGTCGCCCTCGGATCAGCAGGATCGTGGGTGTTTTCCGGAATCGTCCTTCTGGCATGTCTGACGACGGCGGTTGGCCTGATCACCTCGACCGCCTCCTATTTCGCGACCCTGATCCCTGCTGTTGATTACCGAGGGTGGAGCATCATCTTCACCATCATCGGCGCACTGATGGCGAACCTGGGCCTGACCGTCATCCTCGACATTGCGGCTCCTCTCAACGCGCTCCTCTACCCCGTAGCCGTTACGCTGATTTTCCTCACGCTGATCCAGGCCGCACTGCGTTTCCGCCTGGTGTGGGCCTATCGACTGCCGGTTGCGCTCGCGGCGGTTTTCGCACTCAACGACCTTCTGCGTTCCTTCGACATTGAAATTGGTCGGGCGATCCCCGCCATCATGAAGCTGCCGCTGTATGGTCAGGGACTGTCATGGATCCTGCCAGTTGCCATCCTGGCTGCTATCTGCATCGTGATCGACAAAATCCGAGGACTGCCAATTCAGAGCCCCTCGGAGATTGCCCGCCGGTCAACACTGCTGCATGACCTGCCCGAAACGGAAACTACCGCTTAATCAATCCGGCGTACTCAAAAGCGCGCGCCAGACCATCCTCGTCAACGGGGGAGGTCACCCACGAGGCGATCGCCTTGACGTCTTCGCTTCCATTGCCCATCGCGATACTCGTGCCCACACCCGCCAGAAGCTCACGGTCATTGGGGGAGTCACCGATTCCTACAACGTCACTGATGCTGATTCCAAGGTGACCACACAGCACATGGGCGCCCGTCAGTTTGTGACACTGTGCTTTGAGGATTTCACCGACGCGCGCATCGGCCGTACCCACCGATCCACCGATGATGTCGAAACGCTCATCCAGCTGGCTGCTCATCGCCTCAAATATTCCGGCGCGAGGTGCCAGGAACGCACATTTCGAGGCCGAATCGGGTATCCCGGAGCGCAGGTACGGTTCGATCTGGCGCATATACGGCACCCAGTCGGGATCTTTGCCGGGGAAAACTGACAAATAGTCGGCAGACGGATGCATGGCCTCGGAACTTTGCCACACCCACAAACACTCATTGCGGCTCAGCACCTCGTTGACTGATTCAATGTCCGCACGGTCGATGCGTTCATCGCGGATCACCTGACCATCGACCTCAACGTAGGCACCTGATCCGCCGATTACTGCGGAAAAGCCCAGATCCCACAGCCACGGGTAGATTTCTGGAGTGGATCGGCCGGTGCACATGGCCAGAATATGTCCGGCCTCGCGTGCCTCGCGGCAGGCAGCTTGAGCAGATGGTGGCACGTCCTGCGTCCGTGTGAGCAGCGTGCCGTCAAGATCAATCAGAACGAGTCGAGCCACGGTACCTCCTTCGTATTAGGCAGTGTGTCATACCTGTGGAAGAATGGTCAGCTGAAATAAGGAGAAGCGATGGCGTATATCGGAACCGATGATTCCTCGGGCGACCCGGTCTTTCAGGAAGACTCGGACGTTGAAGTACGCACCTACCAGCGCGGTCGTATCCGCATGGTCTACGCCGTGCGTGATAACCGCGTCGAGGAACATGCGCCGGATCCTTCCCGCCCTGTCTTCGTCATGATTCACGGCGTGGGGATGGGCAGGCGAGCACTGGCTGGACTGGCCAGGGAACTGGCACCTCACGGCGCTGCCTATACGGTTGACTTGCCAGGCTTTGGTGATTCACCCACTCCGAAGCGCCCCCCGTCGATGGCTCAGTACGGCAAACTCGTTGCCGCTTTCATACGGGACAACAAGCTGCGTCACGTGATCGTGATTGGTCACTCGATGGGCACCCAGGTCGCAGTGGAAGTGGCGCAGCAACGGCCCGACCTGATCGATCAGCTGGTTCTGATTGCTCCGACCATCAACCCCGCCAGGCGGACCCTCCACCAACAGGCATGGGATCTGATTACTGACTTTGCCGACGATGGGCTGCACGTGATGGCAGTGGGTGTTGCGAATTATCTGCGTGCCGGCCCAGTCTGGTTCTTCCGAACGATTCGCGCCATGATGGATCACCGCGTTGAACGCATCTACCCGCAGGTGCCCACACCCACACTGGTCATGCGCGGAGAAGACGACCTGGTGTGTCCGCACGACTGGACGAAGCGCGTGGCACAACTGCTGCCACACGGCACGTACGCGTCGATCGAGGATCACGGCCACGAAGCTGTGCTGCGAGATGCCGTTCCTGCCACTCAGATCATTCTCGATCACGTACTATGACCAATGTGGACATATCTCATCAGCCACTGCTGAGCGTCATCATCCCGGCGTATAACTCGCAAGATTATCTGCGCCGATGTGTCGAGTCCCTGATCGGCTATGCGCACCCCATCGAAATCCTCATCATCGACGATGGATCGAGTGACAAGACTCCCGAACTTGCCGACAAACTGGCGCGCAGATTCCCTGAAATCCGCGCAGTCCACCAGGCTAACGCAGGGCATGGCGGCGCCCTCAACACCGGCATCCGCGAGGCCACTGGCCGTTACCTGAAAGTCGTGGACTCTGACGACTGGCTCGACCGGCGCTCGCTGACACGCGTGTTGGATCAGATGGCCGCAGACCAGGACCGCGGCGACGACGTCGACATGTACGTGGCGAACTACGTCTACGAGAAACAAGGAAAATCTCATAAGCATGCGGTCCGCTTCCTCAACGTTCTTCCTGCTGATCGCATTATTGGGTGGGATGACATGCGTGCGTGCCGCTACGACCAGTACCTCATGATGCACACGCTCATTTTTCGCACCGAGCTGGTCAGACAATCCGGGATGATCCTGCCGGAGCATACCTTCTACGTGGACTACCTGTATTCCTACGTGCCCTTGCCGCATGTGCGAACGCTGCGCTACATCGATGCGAATCTGTACCGCTACTTCATTGGCCGCGATGACCAGTCAGTGAACGAAAAAGTCATGATTTCACGTATCGACCAGCTGCTGCGCGTCAACGCGGGGATGCTTGCCGGCACCCCTGACGAATCCACTGTCCCTGCACACCTGTATCGCTACATGATTCACTACCTGCGCATCAATTTCATCGTGTGCTCCCTGATGTTGTTGCTCTCTGGCACACCAGAACACGTCCAGGAGAAAGAACGCCTGTGGGCGGAAGCTGACCGAAACTACCCGCAGGTCACCCGGCAGGTCAGATCAGGTCTGCTCGGACGGCTGATCTCGCTGCCGGGAACGCCCGGACGCGTCATCCCGCTATCGATCTACCGCATCGCCCGCGCCGTCCTCGGCTTTAATTAGAATGCGAAAAGAATCTGCCCGCCGGGCTCGGTGATCGTGACGTGCGGCGCGTCAGAATCATGCAGGTCGAGAAAAACGCAGATCGTGTGTCCATCCGCGCTGGAGCGGTACGACAGCTGCTCGTTGGTTACCTCGCACACCTGCGTGCGCGCATGGACAAGCCACGGATGCTGGCGACGCAGCGCAATGAGCGCCTGGTGGGTCTGGAACACTGATTCGCCCAGATTCGACAGGTGGTCGGGCAGATCAGGGAACGAGGGACGCACCTGATCGTCGCCGCCGAGCTCATCGGTCTTGATTCCGGTATAGCCCTGTTCGTCGCCATAGTAGATCGATGGGATCCCGCCGACAGTCATGACAATGGCGAGAGCTACGCCGACATGTGGGCTCCCGATCTGCGAGGCAATTCTCGTGACGTCGTGGTTGCCGATGAATGTCTGTGGGGTGAAGGAATCGAGGAAATGGTTGTGACGATCGAGGCACCACTGCAGCTCAAAGAAATTTCGATCCGAGATACTCGACCAGATTGCCTTCCACAGTTCGTATTGGGTCAGTGAATCAAAATGGCACTGCTCGATCATGTCGGTGTAGTCACCGTGGATTACTTCACCCATCAGCCACGCTTCAGGGAAACGCGCCCGAACGGGGTCGATGACGTCGCGCCAAAAATCGCTCGGCACAGAGTAGGCGGCATCCAGACGCCAGGCGTCGATGCCGCGTTCAAGCCAGTAGGTCATGACGTCGGTGGCGTATGTGCGCGCCTGTGCACCGGCGTGATTGAGCCGAACCAGCTCACCGTGACCTTCAAAGATGCGTGGAGTCGGACCTGCGGGGTCCTCCCAGTCAATGTCGAATAAGTCCGCGTGCTCACTGTCGGGGCCGGCAGCGAGAACCTCGCTGACCAGCGGGTGCCGAGAGCTGACGTGAGAAAAGACACCGTCACATGCCACGCGGATGCCGCGCTCGTGGCACGCGGCAATGAGGTGATCAAAGTCAGCTTCATCTCCCAGGCGCGGGTCAACTGCGAAGTGGTCAAGAATGTCGTAGCCATGTGATGTTGACTGGAAGATCGGGCCCAGAAGCAGGCCGTTGGCTCCCAGCTCGATCAGGTAGTCCAGCCAGTTTTCCAGCATGGTGATCCGGTGCGCCGACGCGTCGGCCCCGAACGGAGGACGAATGGGGGCGCCGCACATTCCCAGCGGGTAGACGTGCCACCACACCATGTGATCAATCCATGACATGACTTTCGCTTTCCTGGTCGTGGTCATAATGTAGACGCGTGGGACAAGTCATCGAGGGCATCGCAGTCATCGCAGTCATTATGGCTGTTGGATGGATCGCGCGCGCAACGAAAATCCTCAAGACCGATGCTACTGGACACATCACTGACCTGGTGTATTGGATCGCCGCGCCCGCACTCCTGTTCTCCACGATCGCATCAGCTGACCTCGATGTTGTCATCGGCCGTCCCCTCATCGCGGCAGCGGCAAGCGGTGTTGTCACCGCCAGCGTGTTCGCTCTGATCGCTCGCCTGACGATGCGGCCGACGATTGGCGATCTGACGGTCGGCGCAATGTCGTCCTCGTTGAACAACGCGGCCTACGTCGGCATCCCGATCGCAATCTACGTACTGGGGTCAGCAGTACACGGCGTGCCGATCATGGTGTTTCAGCTGGGCTTCTTCACCCCGATGTTCTTCGTCCTCATCGACCTGTGTACGCCGGGTATCACGCTGTCGATTGTGACCATCGTACGCTCCGTGGTGACCAACCCGATGGTGATCGCGGCGTTCCTCGGATTCCTGTGCGCAGCGGTGAGCCTGGATGTGCCGCCACTGATCGCCAACGCGACCGAGATGATCGGGCAGTCCGCGCCGGCGCTGGTCCTGATTAGTTTTGGCGCTTCCTTGGTGGGGCAGCGCCTGACTGTGCGATCCCAGGACGGGCACATGGTGATACTCGCCAGCTGCTTCAAACTCATGGTTCAGCCGGCGTGCGCGTTCGGAGCAGGACTGCTGCTGGGCATGGACGGGCACGCGCTGTTGGCAGTCACGGTGATGGGCGCGATGCCCACCGCGCAAAATGCCTTCATCGCCTCAGCGCGGGCAGGCGTCGGCAATCACATCGCGCAGGGCACTGTGCTGATTACCACGATCATGTCACTGCCGGTGACCGTGCTGATCGCCTGGCTCTTCCACCTTGCGGCTCTGGTTTAGACAGATCACGACAGCGCGGCAGCGACCGCCAGACGCAGCGTCGTCTCAAACTGTGTTTCACGTTCCTGCGCCGTCATATCCGACGACGAGTCAAGCAGGTGATCCGAACACGTCAACACGGTCAGTGCCTCTCGGCCGCACTCTGCCGCCACGCCATACATCGCGGCAGCTTCCATATCCACGCCCAACACACCATAGTCCGCCAGGCGTTGTGTCTGACCGTCGGGCGCGAAGTAGAAGTGGTCACGCGAAATAATCGTTCCCACGTGAACAGTGTCGTCTTCGGTTGCGGCCTCGACGGCGGCTCGCGCCAGGTTGAACGAGGCGACCGCACTGAAATTGACACCGGGAATGCGCAGCTGATTCATTGCGGAATCCGTGTGTGCACCGATCGCGACGATCGTGTCGCCCACATGAACTTTCGGTGAGATTCCGCCGCACGTGCCGACGCGGATCACGCGGTGAACGTCGAAGAACTTCATCAGTTCGGTGACGTAGATCGTTGCGGAAGGCTGACCCATTCCCGATCCCATCACTGACAGTGGCTGACCGTCGACAGTGCCGGTGAAGCCCAGCATGCCGCGCACATCAGTGACCAGTCGCGGTGAGTCCAAAATTGTTTCAGCAATACGCTGGGCACGCTTCGGGTCACCCGGCATCAGGACTGCGGGGGCGAAATCACCTGGCTCAGCTGCAATGTGTGGGGTCGACATGGGCCTTCCTTCGTTCTCGTCTGGCGCGAGACCATCCGATATGCGGATACTTCTTCACCGCGCGCTGACAATACTCTAGCGTGAGCTTCATCCCGCAAGTGATGGAGTGACGAAAATGAGCTCACAACAAACCAAACCGCGTCGCGAAACGTGGTCCGGTCAAACAGCGTTCCTTATCTCAGCCATTGGTTCAGCTATCGGCCTGGGGAACATCTGGCGTTTTCCAGGCGTGGCCTACGCCAACGGTGGTGGCGCATTCCTGGTGCCGTACCTCGTCTCACTCGTCTGCGTCGGTATCCCGATCCTCTTTCTTGACTACGCGATCGGTCATAAACTGCGTGGCTCACCGCCGTGGGCGCTGCGCCGCATGACAGCCGGCGGAGAATTCCTCGGCTGGTTTCAGGTCGGCGTCTGCTTCGTCATCTTCATTTACTACGCAGCGGTGGTTGCCTGGGCGGCCAGCTATGCGTGGCACTCCATCACCCTGGCATGGGGAGATGACTCGCAGACCTTCTTCCTCGAAACGTTCCTCCAACTCGACGGATCAGATTCAGTGTCATGGACACCCGTCCTGTCAGTGTTGGTCCCCCTGGCCGTGATCTGGCTGTTCGTCCTGTTCATCGTAGGACGCGGACTGACCAAGGGCGTGGAACTGGCGAACCGTATTTTCCTGCCGTTACTGGTCATCCTGTTCGTGGTGATGGTGGTGCGCGCACTGTTCCTGCCTGGCGCCATGGAAGGACTTAATGCTTTCTTCACCCCGCAATGGGATCAGCTGACGAATCCGCATGTGTGGCTGGCAGCGTTTGCACAGATTTTCTACTCGCTGTCAGTGGGCTTCGGCATCATGGCGACCTACGCCTCCTATCTCAAGCCCAAGTCAAACCTGACCGGAACCGGCCTTGTTGCAGGTTTTGCCAACTCATCCTTCGAGCTGCTCGCCGGCATCGGCGTATTCGCCGCCCTCGGCTTCATGGCACATGCTCAACAGGTTGGCGTGAACGAACTGGAAGGCCTTACCGGCCCGATCCTGTCGTTCGTGACCTTCCCACAGATTATTTCGATGATGCCAGGCGGCCCCATCTTCGGCGTCCTGTTCTTCACGTCCCTGACGCTGGCAGGAATCACCTCGCTGCTGTCACTGTTGCAGGTTGTTTCCGGCTCCATCCAGGACAAGTTCGGAGTCACCCCGCGTAAAGCCGCCATGATCATGGGTGTGCCTGCGATGGTGCTGTCGCTGGGACTGTTCGGTGTGCGCTCGGGGCTGAATGTCCTCGACGTCATCGACACCTTCGTCAACAACATCGGCGTGGTTGCCTCCGCCATGGCGCTGTGCCTGCTTTCCGCGTTCGCCGGTCCGCGCCTGAAGGGACTGCGTCTGCACCTCAACTCGGTCTCATCGATCCGAGTTCCCGCTTTCTGGGACCTCGTCGTGGGTGTAGTCAGCCCGATCGTCCTGGGCTTCATGCTTATCAGCGCACTCATCGACTATGTGATGCACGGATATGACGGGCATGCTACCTCCTTTGTCGGCATGTTCGGCTGGGGAATGCTGCTGGCAATCATCGTCTTCGCCGTTATCATGACGGTGACCAAGTGGCATCACTCCCTCGACTCGCGCGCGAAAGGACTGGAACAATGACAGCGAGCGCACTCATCTTGATGGTCATCTCGATCCTGCTCGTGTGGGGAGGCCTCGTCGCCTCGACCGTCGCACTCAAGACCCTCAAGCAGCCTGACGTTGACGACACCATTGAGGAGCCTGTCGAGTGAAACTGGCAGCTTTCGATCTGGACGATACGTTAGCCCCCTCGAAGTCGCCGCTCCCGTCCCTGATGGACGAGCGCCTGTGCGCGCTCCTCGACGTTGCCGACGTGTGCATCATCTCCGGAGGACACATCGGCCAATTCCGCACACAGGTCCTGGCGCACCTGCACGCTGACGACGCGCAGCTTGAGCGCCTGCACCTGATGCCAACGTGTGGAACCCGCTACTTCAGGTATCGCGACCAGCAGTGGCACCAGATCTACGCGATGGATCTGAGCGCAGACGAGCGCCAGCGGGCCATCGAGTCCCTGACTCGGCACGCACACGACCTGGGAATTTGGGAAAGCCACACCTGGGGAGACATTATTGAAGATCGAGGATCACAGATCACCTTCTCTGCTCTGGGGCAGGAAGCGCCCCTGGAGGCCAAGCGCGCATGGGACCCGGACGGAACGAAGAAAGTTGCACTGGCTGAGCGGGTCGCCCGCGACGTTCCTGAGCTGTCGGTACGCGGTGGCGGGTCCACATCTGTCGATATCACCCGGCAGGGCGTTGACAAGGCGTTCGGCATGCGCCACCTGGTCGAGGCAACACGTATTGCAGTCAGCGACATAGTGTTTGTCGGGGACAGGCTTGACGAGGGTGGCAACGACTACCCGGTGAAAGCCGCAGGATTCACGACGATCCCAGTGTCAGGATGGGAGCAGTGTGCTGAGGTGATCGCGCAGCTAATTGAGTGCGCGAGTCGCCCAGAAAAACACTGCTGACGCAGCAGCCACATTCAGCGAATCCACACCGCCGGCCATCGGGATACGCACCGTCAGATCTGTCTGCTCAATGGTGCGGCGCGACAATCCGTCGCCCTCAGTACCGAAGAGCAATGCCACCTTCTTGTCCGGAGGGTTCGCCACGAACTCATCGAGACTCAGTGAGTCATCACTGAGTGCGCAGGCGACCGTGCAGTAGCCCGCCTCGCGCAGCACGTCAACGGCTGGCCAGGTATCCAGCCGAGTCCACGGCACCTGAAAGACCGTGCCCATGGAGACACGGACGGAGCGCCGATACAGCGGATCACAGCAGCGAGGTGTGACGATGACAGCGTCAACACCCAGAGCAGCTGCAGAACGGAAGATTGCACCGACATTCGTGTGATCAACCAGGTCTTCCAGCACAGCGATCCGGCGCGAACGTGCCAAGAGGTCCGACACGTCCGGCAGCTCGGGACGCTGCATAGCGGCAAGAGCCCCGCGATGCAGGTGAAATCCGGTGATGTGTTCGAGCACCTCTTCGGAGGCGATATACACGGGCACGTCACCACCGTCAACACTTCCTGTCGAGGATGCCAGCAGATGCTCCATCTGCTCGAGCCAGCGCGGCGCCATGAGGAATGAGCGCGGGTGATGCCCCGTCTCAAGTGCCCGCATGATCACATTGTGTGATTCCGCCATGTACAGTCCGCGTTCCACTTCCAAGCTTGAACGCAGCTTGACGTCCGTCATGCACGTGTAGTCAGCAAGCGCACCGTCCGGTACGGCTGCTTCCACGTCTTCCAGGCTCTGACATGCGGTTAAATCGATGATCACACCCGCCATTATGCTCCATCGTTTATCCACAGCGCACCGTGGGTACCCTCGTCAATCCACAAAGCCCAGGCGCGTGCTGGCACAGGTCGATCCTCATGCGGTGAACTGCACGCACCGACACAGAAGGAGGACATCATGCTGACCGAGCAGACGAAGGTAGAGGGAATGTATGGGCCTACAGGGTGGCTCGACACGAGTGGCATCACAGTTCTTTTGGCTCCTTACATGGAGCTGGATGATCACGATTATTGTCGCTTCACTATGGTTGGTGGGGACGATGCTCGCGAGCTGAGGAGCCTGCTGAGTGTAGAAAACCTGCAGTGTTCGCAAAATGGAGGGCCGACGGTTGAAGCCGCGCTCGATGCTGCGATCACTTTCCCTCAGGAGGTGTACGTGAGCGGTTATGTCATTCGCCAGCCGCGACGAGACGAACGAGTCAGTGTCGATGCGCTCGTGATACGTCACTCATTACCGGACGGTGTGACGCGAGCCTGGCCATATCTGCGCGACAGATACGCGCTGCATTGTCTGGCACCCGACGAATGCGACCGCATCTTGTTGGATGATCCGGTCGGGCATCTGGCGTGGTGGTTATGGTGGGACTAGAGACGCTAGGCTAGATCCATGTCCGTCTACTCATGGCTTTTTCGCAGCGTCATCCACCGCACTGATCCTGAACGTGCCCACCATGCAGGCCTTAACGCCGTTGCGTGGGCAGGACGACACGGCTTAATCCGCGCACTGATGCGCGCCACCATCGGATACTGGGATCCGCATGCACGCTCCATGCTGCTGTGGCCCACGCGCTCCCTGCCGACAATCGGTGAGCGCACCGTGCACGGACGCCTGGGTCTTGCAGCCGGAATGGACAAAGATGCACGCGCCATTGAGGGCATGTGCGCGCTGGGATTCGGATTCGTTGAGATTGGGACGATCACACCCCGACCGCAGCCAGGGAACGACCAGCCACGCCTGTGGCGCCTCATGGACCAGGCCGGCCTGCGCAACCGGATGGGATTCAATAACGAGGGTGTCGACCAGGCTGTTGCGCAGCTACGTGAGCTGCGATCCACCCGTCACGGCAGGCGCTGTATCGTCGGGGCGAATATCGGAAAGAACAAGGTCACTCCACTTGACCAGGCGCCTCGTGACTACGAGATCTGTGCCCAGAAAGTTGCGCCGTGGGTGGACTTCATTGTCGTCAACGTGTCCTCACCCAACACTCCGGGACTGCGGGACCTGCAGGCTGTCGATCAGCTTCGCCCCATCCTGGAGGCTGCGCGACGCGGAGCCGATGCGGCGCAGCAGCGCCGTCACGTGCCGTTGCTGGTGAAAATCGCGCCCGACCTGAGCGATGACGACATCATCGAGGTGTGCTCCATGAGCCGGGACATGAAATTGGACGGGATAGTGGCCACCAATACGACGATCAATCACGAGTGGGGAGAAGGTGGCGTTTCAGGAGCCCCGCTGTTCCCGCGTGCTCTCGATGTGGTGTCTCTGGTTGCTGAGCACCTGGACGACCATCAGCTTCTGATCGGCACGGGCGGGATCTTCACCGCATCTCAGGCTCAGGCCATGCTGGATGCCGGTGCCGACCTCGTTGAAGCATTCAGCGCATTCGTCTTCGAAGGGCCGACGTGGCCGGGCGCGATGAACCGCGCCCTGGCCCTGAACTAGTCTTTCTGTTTCTTCGACCCCTTCGGGAACTCGCCGCGTCCCACCTGAGGAGCCGGCGAGCGCCAGCGGCGTGCCATCAGCATGCGTGAAAATGCGTAGAACCACGAGCCGCGCGGGATCGCCTTGTCAGGGAAGCGCTCGCGGATACGACGTTTGAGGATCTGCCAGACGATGACGCCCTCAATAATGCAGAGCAGCAACGCGCCGTAGAAGAAGATGAACATCACCATCATGACGACGGGGAGCTGACCGTTGGTTTGCTGCGCCGGTGTGATGAAGGAAAATGCCAGCGACAATGCGATGAAAACCAGCATCACCGGCATCATGAACTCGCAGATCGACCAACGGGCATCCAGGTAGTCGCGGATGAAACGACGGATAGGGCCACGATGCTGGGGCGGCATATAGCGCTCGTCTCCCGTCGTCATCGCTTCCTGTTCACGGCGGAAACGCTCATCACGCTTCTCTTTGGCCTGTCGGCGGGCTTCCTTACGGTCAGCCGGCACCAGCGGACGATTCCTGCGCGCCTCAGCCTGTCGGCGCGTCGGCGTCGGACGGCCCTTCTTTGCGCTCGCTTCATGCGTCGGCTCGTCGACGGGAGCGGCTGTCGTTGACTCTTCTGAAGATTTCTTACGGAATAACACACCTTTAGGGTAGTTGATTGAGACCCACAAGCCGAACTACTAAACTCAGTGATATGACTACCACTACTCATGATGACCTCACGCCCTCAGTCCAGGAGCTGCGTGAACGTGTCGATCAGCATTTCGACGAGCTGCTCGACGAACTCAAGACACTCGTATCCATTCCGTCAGTCTCCTCCCTTCCGGAGCATCAGGACGACGTGCAGAAATCAGCTGAACACGTCAGCAAGCTCTTCAACGATCTTGGCCTGGAGACTGAGATTCTACGTGCCGACTCGCCTTTCGGCGGACAAGGTGAGCCAGCCATTGTTGGACACACCCCCGTCATCGAGGGAGCGCCCACCGTCCTGCTGTATGCACACCACGATGTTCAGCCCACTGGTGAACTCGACCGCTGGGACGGTGACCCGTTCGACGCCACCGTTAAGGGGGACAGGCTCTATGGCCGCGGCGCATCCGATGATGGCGCCGGCGTGATCGTCCACCTGGGCGCCCTGCGCACCCTTGCCGATGATCTGGGCCTGAACGTGCGTGTCTTCATCGAAGGTGAAGAGGAGCTTGGTTCCCCCTCGTTCGAAAACTTTCTGACGACCCACGCTGACAAGCTGGACGCTGACGTCATTGTGGTTGCTGACGGTGACAACTGGAAACCGGGGATTCCCGCGATGACTGCGTCACTGCGTGGCAACGCCGTGGTGACCGTGGACGTGCGCGTACTCGAGCACGCTGTCCACTCCGGCGCATTCGGCGGTCCGATCATGGATGCTGTCACAATTGCTGCGCGCATGATTGCGACCTTGCACGACGAGGACGGCAACGTGATTGTCGAGGGCCTCAAAGCCACCGACACGTCCGATATAGACTGGCCTGAAGACGAGTATCGTGAGGCTGCTGGCGTCCTTGATGGAGTGACGCTTGCCGGATCGGGTGACCTGGCGGCGCGCGTGTGGACAAAGCCATCTATCAACGTTATTGGCATGGACGTTCGCTCTGTTGCGGAATCATCCAATACGATCGCCCCGCACGCACGTTTCCGCCTGTCGATGCGCGTGGCCCCCAACCAGGCCCCGGCCGAGGCTCGAGACAAGCTGATCGAGCATCTCAAGGCACATGTTCCGTTCGGCGCTGCCATCGACATTTCAGTGGAAAAGTGCTCACCGGGATTCCTGGCCGACCTTGATTCCGAACCTGCCCGCGATCTGCACTGGGCGCTGGACACCGCGTGGGACACTGACGCGGTGAATAAGGGTGTGGGCGGATCAATCCCGTTCATCTCCCACTTCAAGAAGCACTTCCCGCAAGCAGAGGTCCTTGTGACGGGCGTGGAAGACCCCTTCACGAATGCGCACTCCGAAAACGAGTCGCAGAGCATCCCGGACCTGAAGGCCGCGATCCTGGCAGAAGCGCTCCTGCTGGCCCGCACTGCCAAGCGCGCACGCAGGTAGTGCGCGTCCTTATCGTCGGACACTGGTTCGCCCCGCGCGCCCTCCCAGCACTGGAAGCGGTCGCGCGGGGTATTCAGCGTGTGCGCGACGCGGCATGTGAGCCGATCGTGTTCGGACCCGGCCCGTTCGTCACATCCGATCGCCTCATCGTTCGTGTCCCCGACTCCGCGACGAGTACACGCGACGCAGGCCGGGAACTTCGCCGCCTCCTCGACCAGGGCGATACTCCCGTGCTCGAAGGTGGTCATACCTCCTGCACAGACGGGGGAAGCGAATTTCTCAGTGCCATCACCTCGCTGCCTGTCGACACGTACGAGCAGATGGAACAGGCACTGCACCGCGCGCAATCGGACCGCAGGCTACGCGAGGTGGTCGCGCTCGCCTCGACCAGGCGCAGCTTGCTCGGCTTTACCTCGGTACTGTCGACACACGCAGACGGGACGGCTCGTCATGACCAGAACCTGGGTTTATCGAGCCGCCTGACGCGCCTGTTTGCCACACATCGGGATACAACGGACGTGTCACGTCTGGAAGGCAGTGGCGCGGCAGGAGGAGCGGCCGGTATGCTCGCCCTGTGCGGTGGGAGCATCGTGCCCACAGGCGAGGCCCTGGCCAGAACCCTCAATCTTGACCAGCGCATGGAGCAGGCGGATCTGGTCGTCATCCTTGAGCCCTGCGCGCACGACCCACTGCTGCATGATACCCTCATCGACACGCTGACCGACCATGCTGGTCGCCATGCGTTGCCAGTCGTCCTCGTGTGCGAATCGACGACACTGTCGGCACTAGAAAAAGCGCAGTGGGGGATCCACGGGATAATTGACACGCATCCTGGAGCACTCATGCCGACCTGTATCGCTGAGAACGAACAGGATGACTACGAGGTGCTTGAAGCTGCTGGAATGCGCCTGGCTCGCACGTGGATACCCGGCGTGGAAAACGCCACGATATGAACACGGTCGTGGCGCGTTGCTTATGAGCGTCGTAGGCTGGATCTACGAGTACTGAAATGATGAGGAGCAACATGTCTGACGTTGAGACACAAACCCCGGCCCACGAAGTGACCTTGACTGACGCGGCTGCCGCGAAAGTTAAGAGCCTGCTGGACCAGGAAGGCCGCGACGACCTGCGTCTGCGCATCGCCGTTCAGCCAGGGGGCTGCTCGGGTCTGATCTACCAGCTTTACTTTGACGATCGCCTGCTTGACGGCGATGCCATCCGTGACTTCGAAGGAGTCGAAGTTGTCGTCGATCGTATGAGCGTTCCCTACCTTGCCGGAGCCTCCATCGACTTTTCAGACACGATCGAACGCCAGGGATTCACGATCGACAACCCCAATGCGCGTAACACCTGCGCATGCGGAGAATCCTTCCACTAAACCATTTTCCCCCCCTCAAACAAAGGTCCTGTACGTGAAATTTCAGCGAATCACGGCGGTTGTCGCTGCCCTCTTTCTGGCCGCAACGATGAGCGCATGCTCGTCCGGCGACTCCTCACAGTCCGGTCAATCAGGTCAGGCAGCAAGCCAATCTGGTGATGAGAACCGTCCTGCTCCCTCCGATGAGCCAAAAGTTGACCGCTCAGGCACGCAGACGATTCCCGAGGTGAAAGGTGATTTTGGGGAAGAACCTGTTATTACCCCGAGCACCGGATCCGAACCCGTCGACACCATCATTGCGACAACACTTGTGCAAGGTGACGGCCGCGAAGTTCAACCCACCGATGCCGTGCAGGTGGCATACAAGGGTGTTCTGTGGGACGGAACGGAATTTGACTCCACCTTCAAAGAAGGCGGGAAGCCCATTGCGTTCTCACTGGATCGCGTGATTGTCGGATGGAAAGCCGGACTGACAGGTCAACACGTGGGGGACCGGGTCGAATTGGTCATCCCATGGCAGTGGGCATACGGGGAGCAAGGACAGGCTTCGATTCCACCCAAGTCAACTCTGACCTTTGTTGTTGATATTCACAAGGCGGTCGATACCGCTGATGTGGATCAGCTCAAGAGCGCCACGCTTACAGATGCAGCGTTGCCCGACGGTGTCACCGTGGAAGGTGACTTGGGAACTGCTCCGAAACTGACGCTGGCCGAAGGCGCGAACCCCGAACCAGGAACGTACCTCATTTCCGAGGGAACAGGTCCTGAACTGACCAAGGACAATTACGCTGTCCTGCGTGCCGTTGAAGCAGTGGTGGGCGTGCAGAATGAAGGACAGACACAGATGTGGGACGTCCCGAACCTTGCACCAGTCGCCAACCTGGCGCAGCTGGAAGGTCACAAAGTCGGATCACGACTCATGGTCGTCATCGATATGGCCGATCCGCGTCCAACCTCGGATCAATCACAGTCAGGCGAGGTTCAGATGCTGCGCGACGTGGCCATTTTTGATCTGGCTGGATCGCTCTGACCTGTAAACAGATAGAATGACTCGAAGTCGACTTTCGTGACTAAGGAGCTATCGTGACCGAACAGAATGTGAACGTCCTTGTCTTCAGTGATGATGTGGATACCCGAAAAGCAGTCATAACGGGGGCGGGCGTGCGTCCCGGTCGAGACACTCCCACCGTCACATACGTTGAAGCTGCCACCGCTTTCGGAGCCGTTGAAGCAGTCAAAGATTCTGAGTTTGCGGCGTTGATCCTTGACGGTGAGACCGAAAAAGAAGGCGGTATGGCTGTCGCCAAACGCCTGCTGACCACCATGGATAATGTTCCACCCATCATTATGATCACGGCACGCCAGCAAGATGACTGGCTGGCGCAATGGTCCGGTGCAGCGGCCACCGTACCTGAGCCAATTGATCCCATCGTGCTGCAGGAAACTCTGGCACGCCTCCTTCAGGAGTGATTTGCATGGAGTGGACTGACATTATTGAACGCCTCCTTGCCGGTGAGGACCTGAGCTACGAACAGACATATGCGGTCATGGACCGTGTGATGACGGGCGAACTGGGCGACGTGAAACTCGCTGCTTTCCTGACGGCACTATCGGCTAAAGGCCCCTACGTCAGTGAGATCCGCGGTCTGGCTGACGGCATGCAGGATCACGCCGAACCTGTCGATGTTCCCACCGATGTGCTCGACATTGTCGGCACGGGCGGTGATGGGGCACATACGGTCAACATCTCCACCATGTCAGCGATTGTCCTCGCCGCTGCTGGAGTGCCCCTGGTCAAACACGGTAACCGCGCGTCAACCTCGTCGTGCGGATCAGCTGACGTGATCGAAGAACTGGGAATCAAGATCGACCTGTCGCCCAGCGGTGTGGCTCAGGTGTTCGACGAACTGGGAATTACCTTCCTGTTCGCCAACAAGTTCCACCCGTCAATGCGTTTTGCCGCAACTGTGCGCCGCGCTCTCGGCTTCCCAACAGCGTTCAATATCCTCGGTCCGCTGACCAACCCTGCCAAGCCTGAAACATCTGCGATTGGTGTTGCCAACGAAAGTCACGCACCGCTCATGGCAGGAGTGTTCGCTCAGCGCGGCCAGTCGGCTCTTGTGTTCCGCGGAAAGAATCATGGCCTGGATGAGCTCAGTTCAATTGAGCCTGCTCAGATCTGGGCAGTGCACGACGGCGAAATCACCTTCAGCGAAATCGATCCCGTCGCAGAGTTCGGCATGAAGCGTGGAACGCTTGAAGACCTGCGCGGTGGCAAAGCCCATGAGAACGCGAAAGTGGTCTACCGCATCATGGACGGAGAAGAAAGCCCGATCCGTGACGCCGTGCTGCTCAACGTCGCAGCCGGACTGGCAGCATTCGGACGTCACGATGGCGTCGGCCCGACCCACGGCTCACTGACCGACCGTATGCGCATCGGCATCGACATGGCGCGCGAGACGATCGACAGTGGCAAGGCAGCTGATCTGCTCAAGCGGTGGATTGAGGTCTCCAAGACGGCCTCACTCAAGGCCTAGGTGGAACGCCTCTTCAAGGTCCTGGGATGCGAATGAGCGGAACGCGATATGCGTACGCATCTGAGTGACACCCGGGACCTTTCCCAGCTGATCTGACACGACCTCGGCAAGGTCTTCGTACTCGCGGACCTTGACGAGGGCGACCAAGTCGATATCACCGGTCACTGAATACACATCACTGACGCCATCCAGGTCAGCAAGCGCCTGTGCAACCTCGGGAATTTTGTCGATCTCAGCGTTGACAAGAACAATTGCGGTCAGCATGGTCATCCTCTCCTGTAGGTTCCTAGTTCATTGTGGTCTCTGGACGTCTGGCCTGTCCAACGGCGCGGATGAGCGTGTCGCGTCGAAGCGGTGACGTCCACGTTGAACCGAGCGGCACGACCCCATCCCATTCAATCAGGCGTGCTCCCGGCCTAGTCAGATCGCGGTACAGCACTCGCGTCTCCTCCCACGTCGTTCCCGCAAGAAACACGTCTGGGCGAGCGGGGACATCCTCGTCATGGAGCATCTCCACCCACGGCAACGGTGACGTACCCGGCGGCGAGACCGCGACGCGTACCAGGCGCCCGAACGAAGTCAGCGCGATCTCCCACCCGCCTTCACTGCGATGGTGCGCCCATACGGCCCGCCGAGCCAGCCCGAGCGCCCGGACAATTCTCTGCTGCTCAATGCCGCGAATATACGTTCCGAGCAGGGTGCGCAGACGTGCAGCACGCTCAAAATGCTCATCGCCTGCAGCCTGATTCATCTGCTCATTCAACGCATCGATGACGCTGCACTCGTCACAATCCATCGTGTCGGCACCTGCCTGTTGGAGTGCGTCGATCGCCTCACGTGCAGATGCGTGCGTCGAATACGGTCCGAGGGCGTCGAGGGCTTCGTGCGATTCAATCACCGGCACGCATTCAAAACGATCGTGGCGCCGTACCACCCAGTGCGTGGCTTTTTGACGGCGCGAAGCGGAGTTGAACAGGGGAGACAGGGTGCGGATCAGACGCAGTTCCTCCACGCGTGCCTCAAGTTCAGTAGACGTGGACTGAGCCTCCACGCCGGTGGCGACCGCCAGCATTCGTCGGACCTTCCGGCGCGTCTCAGTTGCCGTGAAGTAGGTGCGTACGCGTGAGCGGATATTGCGGGCAGAGCCGACGTACAGCGTTCCGCCGGCATCATCGACGAAACGGTAGGTGCCCGGTGTTTGCGGCAGAGAATCAGCGAGTGTGGATTTTTGACGTGTGCGTGGGGGAACGGGGCGCCCGAGTGTGACCAGATCCTCCACTGTTGATGCGCCGGACTTGCTGACCAGGTCGCACAAACCGTGGAATACCTGCACGGTCGCCAGTACGTCGCCGAGTGCGCGATGCGCGTCGTAGTCGCTGACACCAAAATGCGCAGCAAGGGTTCCCAGCTTGTGGTTGCTGATCATGGGGCGGGGGAGTGCGAGGCGTGCCAGAGCCAGGGTGTCAACGATGCGGATGCGCGGCCACGTCATGTCACACGCATTGGCGGCGCGGCGCAGGAAGCCGACGTCGAAACGTGCGTTGTGGGCGACAATGATGGGCTGCTCGTCAAAATCTGCCCACTGGTGAAACTGTGGATAGACGTCTGTTATCAGTGGGCACTGCGCCACCGACTCATCGCTGATGCCGGTCAGAGCAGTGATGGATGCTGGGATGGGCTGGTCTGGATTGACCAGGGTGTGAAACTGGTCGGTGATGCGCCGACCGTGCACTTTGACAGCGCCGATTTCTGTGATGGCGCTGCGCGTCCCGATGCCGGTAGTCTCTAAGTCAACGACGATCCACGTTGCCTCATCCAGCGGCGTGCCCAGCTGGTCGAGGCCAACCTGGACTCCAACGGGAACAGCTTCAGCCAAACGGCGTGCAACCGGGGAGTGAGGATGAAGGTCGACCTCGCCATGGCCATCTTGAGCCGGATGAGTCGAAATCGTCATACAGTGGATCCTAGTCGGTTGATTGCCCATCGCAGATGCCAGGAGGATTCGTGGCTTTCTATCAGACATTGAAATTTGCCGGTGGTCCGATTCTTCGCACCGCATACAAACCGTGGATTCGCGGAGAGGAGAATATCCCCAGCGAGGGGCCCGCGATTTTGGCGTCTAACCACAACGCTGTGTGGGATTCAGTGTTTCTGCCGCTCATGATTGACCGCGAAGTGGTGTTCATGGGGAAGGCTGACTACTTTACCGGCACCGGTTTCAAAGGATGGGCTACCAAGGAGTTCATGCGCGCAGTCGGCACGATCCCAGTTGACCGCTCTGGTGGGCGAGCGTCGGAAGCCGCGCTGCAGGCCGGTGTGGACCGCCTGAAGGAAGGGGAACTGTTCGGTATATATCCCGAGGGGACCCGCAGCCCTGACGGGCGTCTTTACCGCGGTAAGACAGGTGTGGCCCGTTTAACACTGATTTCCGGGGCGCCGGTCATCCCAGTGGCCATGATCGGCACGCACGATGCGCAACCCATTGGGCAGCGGATCCCCTCGCGTGAAGACATCGGAATGGTCATTGGTGAGCCGCTCGACTTTTCGCGTTACCGCGGACTTGACCGAGACCGCTACGTTCTGCGCGCTATCACCGATGAAATCATGTACAACATCATGCTGCTGTCGGGCCAGGAATACGTCGACATGTACGCAGCCGACCGGAAAGCGCAGCTCGCGCAGGAGGGGAATTCTAATGGGCCTGTGCCCTCGAACGGTCGGACAGGTCCGGGCGGGCGCAAGGCTCCCGACGTGTCTGTGCCGAAACGCCCAGAGGATTCATCTGACGATCCCGTAGACTAGAGACGTTCAGTTTTCATCGTCTGAAAGGTGTTTGTGCCATGTCGGTTCGTCGAGTAGCTTTGCTCACTGCTGGTGGTTTTGCCCCGTGCCTGTCGTCGGCTGTTGGTGGGCTCATCCAGCGTTATACCGATATTGATCCGTCCATTGAAATCATCGCGTACCAGCACGGCTACCACGGGCTGCTGACTGGCAACTACGTTGTCGTCGACGAGGAGGCCCGCAGGAAGGCCGGCATCCTTCACCGTTTCGGCGGTTCACCGATCGGCAACTCGCGCGTCAAGTTGACCAATGCGAAGAACCTGGTCGAGCGTGGCCTGGTCAAGGAAGGCGACGACCCGCTTCAGGTTGCGGCCGAGCAGCTGCGCAAGGACCATGTTGACGTTCTGCACACCATTGGCGGTGACGACACGAACACGACCGCCGCCGATCTGGCACAGTATCTGCACGATCACGACTACGACTTGACGGTTGTCGGCCTGCCGAAGACCATCGACAACGACGTGGTTCCGATCCGTCAGTCACTGGGCGCCTGGACCGCCGCTGAGCAGGCCTCGGTCTTCGCACAGAACATCATCGGTGAGAACCGAGTGGGACCACGCATGCTGATCATCCACGAGGTCATGGGCCGTAACTGCGGATGGCTGACAGCAGCCGCTTCACGCAAGTACACCGAGTGGCTCGACCAGCAGGAATGGGTGCCGTCGCTGGGACTGAGCAAGGAACACTGGTCAATCCACGCGATCTTCGTTCCTGAAATGGCAATCGACCTTGACGAGGAGGCCGACCGCCTGCGCGCCATCATGGACAAGCAGGGCAATGTCAATATCTTCCTGTCTGAAGGTGCCGGCGTGCGTGAAATCGTCGCTGAAATGGAAGAACGTGGCGAAGAAGTGGCGCGCGACCCGTTCGGTCATGTGCGCCTTGACGAAATCAACCCCGGACAGTGGTTCGCCAAGCAGTTTGCTGACCGACTGGGAGCTGAGAAGGTCATGGTACAAAAGTCCGGATACTTCTCACGTTCAGCTCGCGCAAACCAGGACGACCTGCGTCTGATCCAGTCGATGACAGACCTTGCCGTCGAGTGCGCACTGCGCGGCGAATCCGGCGTGATCGGTCACGATGAGGAAAACGACGATCGTCTGTGCGCCATCGCCTTCCCGCGCATCAAGGGTGGCAAGCCCTTCGATATCTCCCAGCAGTGGTTCGTTGATCTGATGGATCGTATCGGACAGCCACTGGCGCCGACGCAGAAGTAAGTATGCGACAGCCTGAAGAGCTCGAACCGGTTGCTGGAGGGTGGAATACGTGGAGACAGTATCCCTCCCTCCAGCAACCGCACTATCCAGATGAACACGCGCTGCGCGCGGTGACCGCTGAACTGCGCAGTCGCCCGCCCCTCGTCTTTGCTGGCGAGGTGGATGACCTGCGTGACGAACTGGCCGCTGCCGGACGCGGCGAAGCTTTTGTGCTCACTGGTGGTGACTGCGCGGAAACCTTCGCAGAATCCACTGCTGATCACCTTCGCCTCAAGATCCAGACGATCCTGCAGATGGCCGTTGTCCTGACGTATGGAGCCTCGCTGCCGGTCATTAAAATTGGCCGTATCGCAGGGCAGTACGCCAAGCCTCGTTCATCGGATATCGAAAAACGCGGTGACGTGACCCTGCCGTCGTATCGCGGCGATGCGGTGAACTCGTTTGAATTCACCGAGGAGGCGCGCACACCCGACCCCGGTCGACTGCTGGGCACCTACCAGCATGCTGCCGCCACGTTCAACCTGATTCGCGCCTTCACGAAAGGTGGCTACGCTGATCTGCGCTTGGTCCACCACTGGAACCGCGGCTTCACGTCCAACCCGGCGTATGCGCGCTACGAATCTCTGGCCTCGGAGATCCATCGCGCCGTGAAGTTCATGGAGGCAGCCGGAGCTGACTTCGAGTCGCTGCGACAGGTCGACCTGTTCTCCTCCCACGAAGCGTTGCTGCTCGAATATGAAGCAGCGATGACGCGCGTAGATTCACGAACCGGCGACCTGTACGACACGTCCGGCCACTTCCTGTGGGTGGGGGAGCGCACGCGAGACCCGCAAGGCGCGCACGTGGAGCTGCTCTCACATGTGCGCAATCCTCTGGGGGTGAAGCTGGGGCCGACTACAACCCCTGAAGAGGCCATTGCACTGATCGACCGCCTCAATCCTGACGGCGAACCTGGACGATTGACGTTCATCGCCCGCATGGGGTCGAAACATATTCGCGATGCGCTTCCACCTCTTGTGGAAGCGGTGAAAGCTGATGGCCGTCCGGTGATCTGGACAACCGACCCGATGCACGGTAACACGATCACGTCCTCAACAGGCCTGAAGACCCGCCAGTTCGAAACGATCATGGACGAGGTACGCGGGTTCTTCGAGGTTCACGACGCCGCCGGAACAGTTCCCGGCGGCATCCATGTGGAGCTCACCGGTGATGACGTCACTGAAATTATCGGCGGCTCCGAGCATCTGGATGAACAGTCCCTCAAGGACCGCTACGAAACCCTGGTTGATCCGCGCCTCAACCACCAGCAATCGCTGGAAATGGCGTTCCAGGTGGCTGAACTGCTGCGCTAGACAACGGTGATCGTGACAGTCGATCCCTTCGGGATCATCTGTCCGCTCCCGGGGTCGGTGGAGCGCACGGTGCCGAAAATGCCGCCGAGGATCTTGTTGACCTCCACTTTGAACCCGGCATCGCGCAGCGTCTTTTCAGCCTGATCGAGCTGCTTGCCCACCAGGTCGGGAACCTCGACCAGTTCGGGACCTTCCGAGACAACAAATGACAGCGTGTCACCGCGCAGCAATGTCGATCCGGCCTCAGCTGACTGAGAAATGATCTGGCCTTCGGGCACGGCGTCCGAATGTTGCGATGTGGATTCAGCAGCCAGGCCCGCTTCTTCAACGGCAGCGCGCGCCTCCTCGCCAGTCATTCCCGCTAGGTCTGGAACCGTGATCGGCTCACGACCTTTCGACACGACGAAATCAACCGCCGTGTCGTGGCGCACCTGTGCGGCAGCCTCCTCTGATTGTGAGATCACCTGTCCCTTGGCAACGGAATCTGAGTATTCCTCGCTCACTGTCCCTGCGGCCAATCCGGCGTTGGTCAGTGCCCCACGAGCCTGGTCCGCACTCAGGCCTACCAGTTGCGGCACAGCGCGTATATCCACACCTTTGGAAACGACGAGGGAGACCTCGCCGTCCTTATGGATCTGCGACCCGCTGGCCGGATCGGATCGAATGATCAACCCGTTCTTGACGTCATCTGAAAATTCTTCATTGAGCGTGGACGATAATCCCAGAGCTTCGAGTTCTGACTGAACGGCTTTGACGGCGCGGCCGTCAGTTTGCGGCATCGTCAGATAGGATCCTGGCCCGTACTGGCTCCACCACCACCAGCCGCCGCCCGATCCGACGATCAGCAGCACGGCCAGCAGAGCGATGACGGTTTTCAAACGCGAACGCGACTTCTTGTGTGGCCGGTCGGTACGCGGCAGCGATCCCGATGCTTTGACGACGGTTTGTGACGAGGGCGTGAGGACGCCGCCAGGTAGCGCTGTCGTGACCGCGTGGAACTCGATGGGTGCCGTGGGCTGGCCGGACTGCACCGGCTGGACATCGGCGCGACGCTCGGCAAGATCGGACGGCAGGGAGGCGCGCACCCGTGCCACCAGTTCCAGTGCGTCGCGCGCATCCCGGGGACGTTCTGCCGGGTCGCGGGCAGCGAGCGTGGCGACCAGTTCATCGATCTCGGTAGGAAGCCACGAACACTCTTCAGATGGGGAGGGAACATCCTCGTTGACATGGGAGTACGCCATTTTCATGGCGGGCGCGCCATCCCAGGGCACGTGGCCCACGACCATCTCGTAGAGCATCATGCCAACGGAGTAGATGTCGGTGCGCGCATCGGTGTGACCGGTGGTTGCAATTTCAGGAGCCATGTAGGCGACGGTGCCGAGCATGGAACCAGTGGTGGACATCGATACTTCGGATGCCGCACGTGCCAGGCCGAAGTCTGTGACGCGCACGTGCGAGTCCTCAGAGATGAGGACGTTTTCCGGTTTCATGTCGCGGTGGACAACGCCGACACGATGCGCGGCGTGCAGAGCATCAAGGATTTCCTGCGTGTAGCGCAGTGCCTGCGAGAGAGTGAAGGCGCCCTGCGAGTTGAGCAGCGTGCGTAGATTCGGACCGCTCACGAGTTCCATGACGAGGAATCCCTGCCCGTGCACGATGCCCTGGTCAAAAACGGAGACAACGCCGGGATGAATGATGCGTGCAGCGGCGCGGGCTTCGCGTCTGAAGCGGGCGACGAAGTCGGCGGACTCTGCCAGGTGCGGATGCATGACTTTCAGGGCGATGGGCCGGTCCAGTCGCTCATCGTGCGCGATGTAAACAGTTGCCATCCCGCCGCGCGCAAGTTTGCGGTCGATGCGGTAGCGCTGGTCGACGAGCATCCCGATGAGCGGGTCAGTCACTGTTTCGTGGGTATCAGAAGATGGCGCGTCAGGTTCTGACGACGCTTTCTCATCTGTGTTTCTGGTACTCACGTCTTGGATTGTACGGGATGCCGGCTACATACGACTGCGGCGCGCCCGATGAGACGCCGCCCAAAGGCCGCACGATCATCTAGGCTAGCGACCATGAACGAGCCTACTGACCTCATCAGCGTGGACGATGCTGCACAACTGCTGGGTATTGAACCGCGCCGAATCAAGCAACTGGTGCGTGACCGCATCCTGTTCACGGTGCCCGGAGAAGACGGCAAACCTGCCATTCCGCGCGAGATCATCGTCAAGTCCGAAGGCAAGTGGGAGCCGCTGGACACGCTGCCCGGTACGCTGACCGTGCTGGCTGATGGCGGCTTCAGCCCCCGGGAAGCTGTGGCCTGGCTGTATACGCCCGAAGCTGAGCTGGGTCAGACCCCGATGCAGGCCCTCCTCGAGGGGCGTCAGCACAGGGTGAACGCCATCGCCTCTATGCTCGCCTGGTAGTCAGCATCGGCTCCATTTCGCTCAGCAGCGTGCGTGAATGCTCGTCAAGTGTGGCCAGTGCATCGCGCCCCTGCTGCGTCACTGTGCCAATGAGCTGTTCGTGGGGATGACGCCCGACCTGCTCGATAATGCCTTGCAGCTCGACTACGCCGTCGGGGCTGCCAATCAGTGTGGCGATCGCATGGCGCTGCTCGGCTGATGCGTGCTCCCATGTCAAAGCCAGCAGTGCCGTTCGTTTACCTTCGATCAGGTCTCCGCCTGCCGGTTTTCCGGTGGTCTGGGGGTCACCGAACACTCCGAGCTCATCGTCGCGCAGTTGGAACGCAATGCCCCACGGTTCGATGACGCGCTGCACTGTCTCGACCATGTCTGCCCGGCCGCCGACAAGCAATCCGAGGACCGTGGGGTGCACAACCGAGTAGCGCGCTGACTTGCGGCGGATAACTTCCATGATGACGTCCAGGTCGAAATGGTCCAGTGCCGGCTGCTCGTTGACAATATCGAGGTACTGGCCGAGGGCGACTTCAGCATGCATGAGAGTGAGCTGGCGTAACACGGCTGGATTCGCAACTCGTGTCGCCGTAAAGTCAGCGGCCGAGAGCAGGAAATCGCCCACCAGAAGTGCGCCGGCTGTTCCAAATTCGCCGGCATCCCCGGTCCACCCCTGGTCTCGATGCATCTGCGCGAAAACAACGTGAGCGGTGGGGCGCCCTCGTCGAGTCTGCGCATGGTCGATCAGATCGTCGTGAGCCAGTGCGGACGCTTGGTAGAGCTCGGCGGCACCTGCCAGGCGCGCAATCGAATCATCACAGTCACCCCACGCGCGACCAGTGGCGAGCGCATACCCCAACATGACCCACAGGCCACGCAAACGCTTCCCACCTGCGATGGCGTCACGTGCGGCAGTAACGAGGGCGTCAGCCGGCTCCTGGGTGGGGCCGAGGGTGTTGATCAGGTCGGTGAGCGCGGCTTGGGTGTGGTCTCCAATGCGCTCCACCATGTCGCCTACTGTGAGATTCTCCATGCGCCAAGCGTATCGAATGAAGTGCTTCTAAGATACAAACATCCGCTGGAACAAAGGATTGACCGATATGGCAATTGTGTTGAGCTATCACGGTAACCGTGAATCGGAAGCAGCTTTGCAGGAAGCGTTGAGGCTCGCTGATGTCAGGCGTACATCTGTGGTCGTGGTGTTGGCACGTCGAGAAAGTGAAGATGACGCCCGCACCGCTGAAGATGCCGAGGAGCTGTTGTGGTCGCATCTGCGCCATGCCGACATTCCCTTTGAAATCCGCCACACGCAGCATGAGCAGGAAGTAGCCGACGCGGTCTTGGATGCGGCAGAGGAAATTTCGGCCGACTTGATTGTGCTGGGGCTTCGGCCGGGCGGGTCCGGGCGCACCACGGTCGGCCCGAATGCCTCGCGCATCTTGCTGGATGCCCCGTGCCCAGTGGTAACGACCACTACACACCGGTGATTATTGTTTCCAACGGGCGTTTTGTCGGGGACGGATTATAATGGTTCAGGTTCTTTCACACCAGTGTATGAAGCAGATCTGAGGAAGGGAATCAGCGTGAGCGCAACCCGCCCCAAGAAGGTAACGGCCGAAACGGCCGCGTCAAGCGACTCGAAGAAGGCCGCGCCTCAGTCGAAGTCGACCGCAAAGAAAAAAAAGAGCACAACTGCCAAAAAGACGACAACTGCTAAGAAGTCAGCGACCGCTAAAAAGCCCGCGACTGCGAAGAAGACGACTAAGAAGCCCGCGACTGCGAAGAAGACGACGACCCGTAAGAGTGTTGCCAGGAAGTCCACAACGTCGAAGCGCACCGCCATTAAGAAGACCAATGAGAAGCCCAGGAAATCGGTTCAGGCGCACGACGAAGAAGAAGAGATGCCTGAAGATGACGACATTGATGACTCGAACATTGATCTGAGCAACGAGGAAGAAATCGACGTCGATGAGGCGGATGATGATTCGGACGATTCATCCGAATCGGACAATGAGCCTGAAGACGAGGACGAGGACGACGCGAAAGGGGCTGCCGCGGATCTGCGGGAGCGCACCTCTCAGGGCATCCATACGCGCGGCGGGTTTGTCGTATCCGACTCTGATGAGACCGATGAGCCTGTCCAGAAAGTTACCGTGGCAGGCGCTACTGCCGATCCGGTCAAGGACTACCTCAAGCAGATCGGTAAAGTCTCCCTGCTGAACGCGGAGCAGGAGGTGGACCTGGCACGGCGCATTGAAGCCGGCCTGTACGCCGAATACAAGCTCAAGAACGAGTCGGACACGATGACGTCGAAGGCGCGTCGTGAGCTCCACTTCATTGCACAGGACGGCCAGAACGCCAAGAACCACCTGCTGGAAGCTAATTTGCGTCTGGTGGTCTCACTGGCCAAACGATACACGGGCCGTGGGATGCAGTTCCTAGATCTGATCCAGGAAGGAAACCTCGGTCTGATCCGTGCGGTCGAGAAGTTCGATTACACGAAGGGCTATAAGTTCTCCACGTATGCCACGTGGTGGATCCGTCAGGCTATCACCCGAGCGATGGCTGACCAGGCGCGCACGATCCGCATCCCGGTTCACATGGTGGAAGTCATCAACAAGCTGGCCCGCGTCCAGCGTCAGATGCTGCAGGATCTGGGCCGCGAACCTACCCCGGAAGAATTGGCCAAAGAGCTGGATATGACGCCGGAGAAGGTTGTCGAGGTTCAGAAGTACGGTCGTGAGCCGATTTCACTGCACACACCTCTGGGTGAAGATGGCGACTCAGAATTCGGAGACCTCATTGAAGACTCCGAAGCGGTCGTTCCAGCCGATGCCGTTTCCTTCACGCTGCTGCAGGAACAGCTCCACCGCGTCCTCGATACGTTGTCGGAGCGTGAAGCTGGCGTCGTGTCGATGCGCTTCGGACTGGGTGACGGCCAGCCGAAGACTCTGGACGAAATCGGTAAGGTGTACGGCGTGACGCGTGAACGTATCCGTCAGATCGAATCCAAGACGATGTCCAAGCTGCGTCACCCGTCACGGTCGCAGGTTCTGCGCGATTATTTGGACTGATCCATCAGGTGGCGCTCGTCGTCGATGCGCAGTGCGGAATCCCGCAGGGCGTCCATGTGAAGGCGAGCGTGGTGTGCGCAGAACAGGAGTGGCCCTGAGGCCATAGTGACGCGCACCCATGCACGGGCGCCGCATGCGTCGCATCGGTCTACTGCGCGCAATGTCGGTTCCGTCGTGTCTGGTCGTGTCAGTGTCGCTGCGTTCATGGTTCCATCACAGCACACCGGTCGCTCGCCGTGCATCTTCTTTCGCCAGTGGCACAATCTCGGCGGTGCAATCCAGGAGCTTGCGGTGCTGCACCCTAAAATAGGGTGGTGAGTTCAGACGCTTCAACCTATTCCGCACGGCACCTGTCAGTCCTGGAGGGACTGGAAGCTGTGCGCAAACGCCCCGGCATGTATATCGGATCCACCGATCACAGGGGGTTGATGCACTGTCTGTGGGAAATCATCGATAACGCAGTCGATGAAGCGCTTGAAGGGTACTGTGACCGCATCGAAGTGCGCTTGCACCCGGATCATTCCGCATCCGTCCACGACAATGGTCGAGGCGTCCCTGTCGACACGGTTCCGTCAGTTGGCTTGTCCGGCGTGGAAGTGGTGTACACGAAGCTGCACGCAGGCGGTAAGTTCGGCGGCGGCTCCTACGCCTCGTCCGGCGGTTTGCACGGCGTGGGCGCATCTGTCGTCAACGCCTTATCCGCACGTATGGATGTGCAGGTCGACCGCTCCTCGAAGACCTATCAGATGTGCTTCAGACGCGGCGAGCCAGGGGAGTTTGATGATTCGCGCCAGCGCACCCCGAACTCACCGTTCAGCCCCTATACGCAATCCTCGCGCCTGCAAACTGTCGGTAAAGTCAAGCGCGGTGTGACAGGCACGCGCGTGCGTTTCTGGGCAGATTTTCAGATCTTTCCTTCCTCTGAAGGCTTTTCGTGGGACAACCTGATTGCCCGCGCACGCCAGACCGCGTTCCTCGTTCCCGGCCTGACGATCGCCTGCTGGGATGAGCGCACCACTAACGAGGACGGCGAACCGCTGCACGAAGAATTCCGTTTTGACGGCGGCGTCGTTGACTTCGTTGACTGGCTTTCCACCGATGGGCCTGTCACTGCAACGTGGCATGTCACCGGCGAGGGAACCTATAACGAAACCGTCCAGCAACTCGATCCTGACACCGGACACCTCGCACCTGTCGAAGTGGAGCGCACCTGCCAGGTGGATTGCGCATTGAGGTGGGGAATTGGCTACGACACTCAGGTGCAGTCTTTCGTCAACATTATTGCCACACCGAAAGGCGGCACTCATCTGGCCGGTTTCGACCAGGCACTGTTGAAAGTGATGCGCGCCCACGTTGAGAAGAACGCGCGCCGCCTGAAAGTGACGGCCAAGGACGGTCGCCTGGAGAAGGACGATGTCATGGCGGGGCTGTCCGCTGTGGTGACTGTGCGATTCCCCGAGCCGCAATTTGAAGGCCAGACCAAGGAAGTTTTGGGTACTCCGCAGATCCGCACCGTCGTCAACCGCGTGGTGACCGACGCTCTGGAATCCACGTTGAAATCCAGTAAGCGCGACGTGAAGCAACAGGTGCAGGCTCTGGCTGAGAAAGTCGTGGGTGAGATGAAGGCGCGCGTGTCGGCGCGTGTTCACAAGGAAATTTCGCGGCGCAAGAACGCTCTTGAAACATCGTCCCTGCCTGCCAAGCTGGCAGACTGCCGCTCCGAAGATGTCGAGCACTGCGAACTGTTCATCGTCGAGGGCGACTCGGCACTGGGCACCGCGAAAGCGGCGCGAGATTCACGCTTCCAGGCACTGTTCCCCATTCGTGGCAAGATCCTCAACACGCAGAAAGCATCGACTGCTGAGATGCTCTCCAATGCTGAATGCGCGAACATTATCCAGGTCATCGGTGCTGGCTCCGGCCGCACATTCGACATTGACCAGGCACGGTACGGCAAAGTCATCCTCATGACGGATGCGGACGTCGATGGCGCGCACATCCGCACGCTGCTCCTGACGCTCTTTTTCCGCTACATGCGTCCGATGGTGGAAAGCGGGCGAGTGTACGCGGCCGTGCCGCCGCTGCATCGCATCGAGCTGCCCGCACACGGCAAGAAGCCACGAG
This sequence comes from Schaalia radingae, assembly GCF_900106055.1. NCBI lineage: Bacteria > Bacillati > Actinomycetota > Actinomycetes > Actinomycetales > Actinomycetaceae > Schaalia > Schaalia radingae. Next base: position 1,056,423 of record NZ_LT629792.1, read on the forward strand.
ATTACGTGTACACCTATTCCGAAGAGGAACTGCACAGCACACTGCGTGAGCTCAGGAAAGTACGGCGCACATGGAAGGAACCTATTCAGCGTTACAAGGGCCTGGGCGAGATGGATGCTGACCAGTTGGCTGAAACCACGATGGATCCGCGTCACCGTTCCCTTCGACGTGTCACGCTGGCCGACGAAGAGGCATTGCGTGAAGCTGAGGACGTGTTCGAATTGCTCATGGGGTCGGTGGTTGCCCCGCGGCGTGACTTCATCGTCGAGGGTGCACATCAGGTTGATCGTGAGCGAATTGACGCGTGAGCCAGCTCATCCGATTCTGAATAGGACTGAAGTCTCGGTAAAGTAGAGATATGACTGGTTTGGCTGATCGAGTCTGTCCACCTGCACAGGCTTCTTACCCGGGTCCTCACTTGGGACTTCGATGGCGTTCGATTCTTCCTCAGGACGGTCCCGCCGTGTACCGACTGATCCTCGAAATCGAAGACCATGACCATGCCATCCACCGCACGTCGCTTCGCGACGTTGCGGATATGATCGCCGGCTGCACGGAAACCGACTGGCTGGACGTCATCGTCGGATTGGATGCGCAGCGCACGATTGTTGCCATTGCATCTGTTCGCGTCATGGGTAACCTCGACGGCGTGGCCACAGCCATCGTCAACGCGTTCGTTCATCCGCATTGGCGAGGGCGAGGCATCGGCCGCTCACTGTTGTACTGGCAGGACGCACGTGCCCGCCAGATGCTGGTCGAACACTTCGGGGCCGATTCGGATGCGCCCGCCTACATCGCCAACGGTGTCGATTCGCATATGACGGATCGCCGTAGGCTCTACATCGCCGCAGGCTATTACGCCTGCCGCACATTCCAGCTTATGTACCGCGAGCTTGAAGGCTCCGAGCAGCTGCCCAGCCCGCGCGACGGCTACACGATTGTTCCGTGGGGCTCGGTGCCGACCGAACAGGTCAAGGCGCTCCACATGGATGTCTTTACCGCTCACTTCTGGCCGCATTTTCGCGAGCAGTGGTGGAACGAGGCAATGGATGAACTGGTTCCGTCATGGTCATGCCTGGCGCTTTCCCCTTCCGGTGAACTTGCAGGCTATCTGACTGTTGGCAGGCCTGATCTGAGATGGGTCCTGGAGGGACGCAAGGAAGCGTATGCGACACTGTTAGGGGTCAACCCGGACCACCGCGGGCACGGTTTGGCGGGCTTGCTGCTGCGCACCGCGATCGTGGCGGCGTCCCGCGCGGGGATGACGCGTTTCGGTCTGGATGTGGACACACACAACGCGTCACATGCTCACGAGATCTACGAGCATTACGGGTTCGTGGACGAGCGAGCGGAAGTTGTGTATGCGATTGAGCACTAGATCAGAAGGAGGCAGCAGTGGTTGAGCGCGACTCGGACATCGTGACATGGAGAGCTCTCACGCCTGATCATGCTGTCGCACTGGCCGATCTGATTGCATGCATTGAGCGTGTGGACGATCCTCCATACCGCACAAGCCTCGACGAAATTGTCGAGTTGCTGTCCAACATGTCCAAGTGGCGTGGCGTCATTGGCGAGCTTAATGAGACAGGCACGTATGTCGCATTCTCGATTATCACCACGCGTTTCGTGGGTGTGCCTGAGTGCGTGTGCCAGGGCGGCGTTCACCCGGATTTTCGCCGCCGAGGCATTGGCCGCTCGCTCATCGAATGGCAAACCCGCACCTCGACCGAGATACTCCGTGTCCTCGCGGAGCGCAAGGAATTACCGGACGATGAGCCCGTGGGAGTTCGTGCTCCGCACATCGAAACCGGCATGGTCACGCCTGACAGTGATGCCATCGGCCGTATCGTGACGCACGTGGATATGGGGCACGAGGAACTCGAGGAACACCTGCGTGAACTCGACTACCACTGGTCGAACACGTATTTTGAACTGCGCGCAGATTTGGAATCAGTGCCGCAGATGCCGGAGTTGAACGCCTACCTGCAGGTCGCCCCGTGGGATGACATGTGGGAGGACCCGGTTCGCCGTGCCGCTAACCGTCTGGCTGACCAGGAATGGGGGAGGCCCCCTCAGTCAATGGAGCAGTGGCTGATGGGGCGCACCGCGTTCGCGCCGCAGTGGTCGTTTGTTGCCCTTGACCGTTCAGGTGACCGCCCGCAGGTGGCGGGTTTCCTGTTGGCCTCGCGCTACGAACAGGACTGGGCGGCACTGGGATGGTCAGAAGGGTACATCGACCAGATGGGCGTGCTCGAAAAGTGGCGTAATGCCGGCGTTGTCGAGGCGTTGATCATTGCCTCCATGCGTGCGCAAAAAGACGACGACATGGATAAGACGGGAGCCGGACTGGGATCGGCTAATCACTCAGGAGCACTGGCCGTCTACGACGGGCTTGGTTTTCACGTGGTGGGCGAATCTCGGCTGTACGCCCTGGACGTCTAACCGATTGTTGCGATCGCGTGCTTGATGGGCTGGCCGGAGCCGTCGCGACGCTCATCAAGTTCGGGCAGGTCCGTGGGCTGACCGTTCGCTGAAGCTGCCCGAGGTGGGCGAGGCCCGACCCATGCAGTGTCCAGGCGTGCTTCTCCACGTAGGAAACGGTGCGCGCGAACGCCTTGCGTGCCGCGGCCCTTCATCGGGAAGACCTCAAAGGGGCTGACCTTGACGGTTGTCTGACCGGTGCCGGGCAGTGCGCCTTCAGCTCCCGCAACCGTGACCACGCACGCTTCGCTCGGATCAGCAACGACCCATAAGCCGATCACCTCGGCATCTGCTGCCAGCTTGATGCCAGCAACACCACCGCCGGTTCGTCCCTGCGGACGTACCTTCGACGCATCGATGCGCAGCAAGTGAGCATCTGAGGTGACGAATGCGATTTCGTCTGAGTCGTCGCACATATCGAAGCCCACCAGGTGGTCGCCCTCGTCCAGCGAAATAACCTCCCACGAATCGCGTTGCAGCACGTCAGGGCGCAGACGCTTGACCACGCCGTGCGCCGTGCCCATCGCCATGATTGTGTCACCGTTAGGATCGATCAACCCAACGGGCGTTTCCTCAGAGTGCACAAGCAGTCCGGCAGGTGTTGCCGCAGCGAAGGACAAGCCGGTGTCAAAGCGCGGCAGTCCGGGCAAGTCCACGACATCGATGCGGTGCGCAACACCATCGCTCATCACCACGGCCACCTGTGAGCGGGTGGTCGTCGGGATCTGCATTTTCCAGCCATCGAAACTGGCACGTGCCCCACGTTCGAGCACGTCACCGCCCTCCACGCGGGCCAGTCCGCCAGTTGCCGTCAGAACCACCACGCACGGCTCGTCCGGTATCTCAAGAGCAGGGGCAGATGATGATCCACTCTGCGGAGCAGATGCGGCCAAAACGGTGTCGCCCTCGCCGGCCGATGCGAGCAGTAATGTGCGCCGAGGAGTGCTCAGGCGTGCGGATACTTCCTGCAGATCTGATTTGACCATGTCGCGCAGCAGCTCATCGGAGCCGAGGACTTCTTCGAGTTCAGCGATTTTCGCGCGCAAGTCATCCCGCTCAGCTTCCAGTTCGATGCGCGAGAATTTCGTCAGGCGTCGCAGGCGCAATTCCAGAATGTAATTGGCCTGCGCTTCACTCAGATCAAAGGCCATCATGAGGCGCTGGCGCGCTGAGTCGACGTCGTCGGATGAACGGATAATGGCGATAACGTCATCAATATCGGCGATCGCGATCAGCAGGCCTTCAACTAGGTGCAGGCGCTCTTGCCATTTGCCCACGCGGAAGCGGCTGCGACGCGTGGTGACCTCGATGCGATGGTCGATAAAGACCTGCAGCATTGCCTTGAGCGACATTGTCTGCGGCTGCCCGTGAACCAGTGCGACGGCGTTGACAGCGAACGATTCTTCCAGGGGCGTGCGCTTGTACAGTTGCATGAGGACGGCCTCGGGGTTGAAACCATTTTTGATTTCAACGACCAGACGCAAGCCGTGGTGACGATCCGTGAGGTTTTGAACTGCGGAAATTCCCTTGAGTTTGCCAGAGGAAACGCTGTCCTTGATTTTCTCCATGACGCGTTCAGGGCCGACCATGTAGGGCAGCTCCGTGATCACCAGTCCGCGCTTGCGGGCAGTGACACGTTCAATCGACACTTTCGCGCGGGTCTTAAAAGATCCGCGACCGGTCTCGTAGGCTTCGCGGATTCCGTCCAACCCTACGATGACGCCGCCTTCAGGCAAGTCCGGTCCGGGCACGTAGCGCATCAGGTCATCGACGGTGGCATCCGGATTGTCGAGCAGGTAGATGCACGCGGCAATAGCTTCACCCAGATTGTGCGGTGCAATGTTGGTCGCCATGCCGACGGCAATGCCGGATGAGCCGTTGACAAGCAGCTGTGGGAAACCGGCGGGCAATACGTCCGGCTGCATGAACTGGTTGTCATAGTTGGGAACGAAGTCAACGGTGTCCTCGTCCAGGCCTGCCGTCAGATCCAGCGCGGCGGGAGCCAGGCGTGCTTCGGTGTATCGAGGGGCTGCCGGCCCGTCATCGAGTGAACCGAAGTTACCGTGACCATCGACGAGGGGAACCCGCAGGTTGAACGACTGCGCCAGACGCACCAGCGCGTCGTAGATAGCGGAATCTCCGTGCGGGTGGAGCTTACCCATCACTTCACCCACGACGCGCTGAGACTTGACATGGCCCTTGTCGGGCCGCAGTCCCATCTGTTCCATCTGGTACAGAATGCGTCGCTGGACGGGCTTGAGTCCGTCACGGGCATCAGGCAGTGCGCGCGCATAGATCACCGAGTACGCGTATTCGAGGAACGACCCCCGCATTTCTTCGGAGACATCAATCTCAGAGATGGATTCTTCAAAGTCCTCCAAACGAGGCGTGGTCGTGCGTCGCATGTTCGCATTGTGCCGCGAACCACCTGTGGAAAGACGCTTCCCACGCCGCAACAAGGCACAATTGGAGAATGGACACACACGCTTCAATCCGGCAGCACGGCTTCTATCCGTCCCTCGTGATACGCGCCTTGGATCGCGTTCTCGGCGACGAAAAACCGCTGGCTATGGTGTCTCAGCTGGAGGCGGCGTTTGACCGTTCCAGCATGTTCCGCCACCTCACGGTTGCCGTTCTGACACCGACCACGTTGATCCAGATCCACGTTGACGAACTGGACCGGGGTGGCGCCATGACGAACACGATCATCACCCCGACCACTCGCATCCACGGAGCTTCACTCACTGAGGTTGTAACCGACGCGATCCATGATGGCGGCAGTCAGCTGAGCGAGCTGACCATGGCGATCAACTGCGGCAGCCAGCGTCGCGGTGAAGTGGAGCTCAACCAGTGCGATGACCCGCAGTGCACCGCTGACCACGGCTTCACCGTCCACACCTTCCCGGAGGATTTCTCGATGCGTTTTTCGGCCGCCGCTGATGGCGAGGCCGCCCTCGCCAATGCTGAACGATTCGTCGACGCGACACTCCAGGTCATCAAGGGGAATCATGCGCATTAACGAGGGCGACCCGCACCTGCCTGGTCCGAGCGATCTGCGCATCACTGACGTCTTGGGCCGGTGGATCGACGGTGTGGGACGGTCGTATGAGCAGATGGTGGTGATCCTGGCTGATGGTCTGGGGGCGGTGCCGCTGGCGGATCACTTCGGCCATGCGAGCGTGCTGCGCGGATACCGCGATGAGATCGAGCAGGCTTTCACCACTGTTCCCTCGACAACAGCCGCAGCGATCACCTCATTCGCGACGGGAGCGCTCCCTGGCGCCACGCGTATGGTGGGATACTCGGTGGCGTATCGGGGCAGGGCAATGAATCTGCTGGCCTTCGAGAACGGACCGGATCCGACAGTCTGGCAGGAAGTACCCACCCATTTCGAGCGCCTGGCAGATCGCTCAGTGTCCTCAGCTGTGATTTCACCTCCGAGCTTTGCCGGCTCAGGTTTGACTCTGGCCGCGTTGCGCGGGGCGCGTCATGTGGGCGCGGTATCGATGCAGGAGCGCATTGACGCTGCAATGTGCGAACTGCAGGCAGGCACCCACATCGTCTATTTCTACTGGTCAGATATCGACCACGAGGGCCACAGGCATGGCGTCAATTCCGAGCAGTGGCGCCGCGCGCTTGAAGAGTTCGATGCGGGTATCGGGCATCTGCTGACGCGCATTTCTCATATGCGTTCGGCCGATCGAATCGCCGTGATGCTCACCGCTGATCACGGAATGGTGGATGTGCACCCCGATGATCTGATCGACGTGGCGCACACGCCTGAATTGCGCGAGGGGGTCGAGCTGATCGCGGGTGAAACACGCTCGGTTCACCTGCACGCGCAGCCGGGTCGAGCCGCGGAAGTCCTCGCCCGGTGGGAGGAGTATCTGGGTGAGCGTGCCTGGATCGTGCCGGCGGACGCGTTACCAGGCGTGATAGGTGAGGGGCCAGGCGTGCAGGTTGTCGGTGATGCGATGGTGATGTCGCGCGGCGGGTACGGCATCGTGGATTCTCGTGTGCAAAGTGAGGGCGCAATGGCGCTGATCGGGGTGCATGGGTCAATGACCGAGGCTGAAATGATGGTGCCGGTCGTGCGGCTCGCTTAGGATTTCGAGCCGAAAACGATCTCATCCCAACTGGGTACCGAGCGGCGACGCGTGTTTTTCTTTGGTGCTTCAGCCTTTGGCTCAAGGTCTTCCATGCCGGGAAGCGCCGAGGTTTCCGGCTCGTCGGGCTGTTCGGCGGTGGGCGTTGCCATCACGGAACTCCACAGATCCCGGGAGGTCCCCGGCGCCGTCGAGGGTGCCTCTTCTTCGGGTGTTTCGGTCACGATGTCATCATCGTGGGGGTCGATCACTCCGGTCTCCATCGGTTCGGGTTCTGTCGTGTGCGTGCGTGAGTGAGCCAGGGAGTAAATGCGCGCTGACAGTGAATCGCGCTGGACGCGCTCATCTGGATCCTCAGTGTCGTCACCTTCACCGTCGATCACAATTTCCTGACGCTTGCCGCGCTGAGCGTTGAGCTGGTCGAGCAGCTCGTCATTGACCGGCGTGGGAGCCGGCTCGCTGTCATCTTCGGGATGCAGGGGAGTGAAGACAGCAGAGACAGGGGAAGATGGAGTGGCGTTCTCGGTGAGCCACCGGGCTTCCTGATCGATTGCTTCCGCGCTGGATTCGGAATGATCCATGCGCCAATGTGCGGCGTGTTCGGCTGCGCCCTGAATGAACGTCACGAAGACTTCCCACGGGCCGTCCTGCTCACGCCTGGCTGACCAGATGATTGATTCGGGATCCACTCCGCGAGCCGCCAAGCGGTCGACAACGAGGTCACCCATCAGAGGTGAATCCTTTTCGCCACCCACATGCGATTCGCGTGCACGCTGAATGGCCCACGCTTTTTCTGCGTCGATCGGTGCTTCGAAACGCTCAATCAGCGCGATATCCGTATCGTATTCAGTGGCGATTTCTGATGCTGACATGCCTGAGCGCAGGAGTGCCTGAATGTCACGCGGACGCAGAGCCCTGGATTGGATGGGTTCAACTCGGGGACGTCCACGGCGAACTGACGCGCGCAATTCGTCAGTGACTGCCACGCGGTAACGTTCACCGTCTGCGTCGGTGAAAATCAGCGATTCATTGTCACTGCCGACACCGAGCAGCTCAAGATCGATCATGAAAACCTCCCGAATACATCTGATTGAAATCGTCTCAAAGAAGAGTGAAGATCGGTGGCGCTTGGCGCGCGTGTCTAGTAAACGATCGGAATAAAACAGTGTCAGTATGGACGCCATAATGCGCAGAAGCGCAATGAGTGTTACTATCCCTGCGCTGAGCAAGATTTGACCCGCAGGCTGTGCGAGGAGGAGGAACCGTGGCAACTGACTACGATGCCCCACGTAAAAACGACGACGATGTGGCGGAAGATTCCATCGAAGAATTGAAGGCTCGCCGCAAGGACGCCGGTTCGAATGAGGTAGACGAGGACGAAAACGAGGCGGCGGAGAATTTTGAGCTGCCGGGCGCCGACCTGTCGAAAGAAGAACTGACTGTGCATGTGGTTCCTCGCCAGGATGATGAGTTCACGTGTACGAGCTGCTTCCTGGTCCATCACGCATCGCAGCTGGCTTATGTTGATGACAACGGTCAGCCTGTGTGCACGGAGTGTGCTGGGTAGCTATGGGCTGGTTGAAACGTCGACGTCGCGATGATGAAGAGCAGGTCGAACAGCACGCACACGACGAGTCACAGGACAAGCGGCAGGCCGGTGATGACGCGGAGATCTGGGATGAGCCAGGTCCGCGCACTGCCGAGGACGTGGACGTCTCCCAAGGGTATGTCGACCTGGGTGCGCTGAAGATTCCGGCGATCAAGGGCATGCAGCTGCGCACGCAGCTGGCTGACGACAAGCGCACCGTGTTGCGCGTGTTGATCGTGCTGGGCAATTCGGGCCTGCAGATTTCAATCGCCGCCGCTCCGCGTTCCGGTGGAGTGTGGGACGAGGTGCGCGAAGAGATTCGTGAATCGCTGACATCCAACGGCGCCAGCGTGGAGGACGCTGAGACGCGCTATGGCGCCGAGCTGCTGGCTGACATGCCGGTGACCTTGCCGGATGGTTCAAAAGCGACGTCACGGATGCGCATCATTGGCCGTGAGGGTCCGCGCTGGTTTGCGCGCATTGATGTGTTGGGGCCTGCAGCTCAGTCAAGCGAAGCGGGCGAAGGAATTGAGAAGGTGATTGATCGCCTCGTGGTTGAGCGTGATGACCGTCCCCGCGCGCGCCTTGACCTGCTGCCGATGCATGTTCCTGACAATGCCGTTCAAGCGCCGATTGTGCCGCAATGAGTGACCCGAGCGAGGTTTTCCCGAAGCGCTCGTGGTGGCATAGATTGAGCGACGCGTGGCATTTTTCGACCCCTGAAGCGACTGAGGCCGATGATGAGCAGCGCTCTCAGCGTTCGCGAGGCACTGTGCCGATCAAGGACGTGCGTCCGCGTGAAAAGGTGGTTATTTCGGGTGTTCTGAGATCGGTGACGCTGTATCCGCAGGAGGGTCCTGATCAGCTCGATGCGACGTTGTTCGACGGGACCGGTTCAATCGTGATCAGGTGGCTGGGTCGGTGTGAGATCCCTGGCCTGCGCGTGGGGCACCACGTGGAAATCGAAGGAACTGTAGGTGTTGATCACGGAATCTACGTGATTTCTGACCCGCTGTACCGCCTGCTGGCTGGAGAACATTCGTGAGAGTTGTTGATTCGCTTCAGGACGAGGAATTCTCTGTCTGGTCGGCGTTGGGCGGCTGGCGGGGTATCGTTGAATCGGTCGCTCCGATCATCGTTTTTGTCACGACGTATATTGCGACCCACGAACTGACGTGGCCGCTGATCGCCTCCGGTATTCTCGCGGGCCTCTTCGTCGTTGCACGCCTGGTGTCCGGCCAGCAGATCACCCAGGCACTGTCGGGTGCCATCGGCGTTGCACTGTCGTGCGTGTGGGTGGTGTTCTCCGGTCGAGGGCAGGATTTCTTCATCGTGGGTATCGTCACGGCAGCGGTTCTGAGTGTGGCGTTGCTCGTGTCGATCGTGCTCCGGCTTCCTGCGGTCGAACTTGTGTTGAACATGTTCTGGGAAAAAGGCGCAGTGCCGCGCCGTGTATGCACCACGCTCACGTGGGTGTGGTTCGCACTGTTCTTCATTCGTTTCGCAGTGCAGGTGCCACTGTGGTGGGTAGGCCAGATTGCTGCACTGGGGGTCGCGAAACTCGTACTTGGATTGCCGCTGTTCGCCGTGGCATGTTGGATTACGTGGATGACGCTGAGGCCCTTCGTCTCACTCGCGTCGGTGGAAGAACGTTCGACCGTTGACAACGGTGTAGATGAACCCCAGAGGTGAGTGCCACTTATAAACCCCCGTAGCGACCTGCTCAAGCCTCCAGTGGGCGTGTGTTTTTGCGCGGTGAACGCTTCGCGAGAGTGGACCGAGGTTGTCAAGGCGCGTCTGCCCGGATAGCCCATCTGGATCGAACGCCTGGGTATGGTCGATATCGCAGCTTCGCGAGCGAACATTCGAATACGGGAAGACTTCATAGGGTTCGCGCGTCTGGAGCGCCAGTCGCATATCGCCAGACGGATCATGGCGATCAATCGGCGTGAGAGCCCGCGGATCAAGAACGGGCCGGATCGTGACGCGAGTGTGAGCAAACATCTGCCGCAGCTGTTTCAGCCCGCCACTGCCGTGCCCGTCAATCTGCGCGACGGGGGAGTCATCAACGTGGACGATCACAGTGGCAGCAGGCTGGAGTGAGCGCGAAGCGGATCCTTCGTCCAGAAGCCTGGCCGCGTAGTGCGGCGTTGCGAGGATACCCAACGCCTGTGAGCGTCGTTCATCGATGCTGAGTTCGTCAGCATCTGCGAGCAATCCAGCTAAACGCGTGATCGTATTGTCCAGTGCAATCGCGTCAGTCGCACTGAGTGTGGCATCGACAGAGGCGATGGAACTGGATTCTTCATGCGTGATCTGAACGCGGCGCGTGGACTGCGCTCGCGCGCATTGCGTGTCGAATTCATCGGGATTAATACGGGCGATGAGGTTGTCAACATGTCGACAGATGCGCGCCTGAGACCAGGCAGCAATAGCCCCGAGGAAGCAGTCAATCTGACGGCAGACAGCCTGACTGAGCAGCGTCGTGCGTTCAGCGACCGTCATCGCTTTCCACACGGGAACTTCTGCAGCGACAACTTGCTGCCACAGGCACGGCAGTCTAAAACTCAGGTCAAGTAAGGCTCCCATTTCATCGAGCATTTTGGCAGGGGACAGCCCTAACGCAGCAGATAGCTCAAGGTGTGCGAATTCGGCAATTCGAGGCACGCCCTCATCGGCTCGCTGCACCAGGTCCTGTTCGCCTTCAACAGCTTCACTCACGGCAAGAACAGCGCGGACAACCATCTGGGCACGCCGAGCCTGCGCCACACGCACCGCACGATCCGCGTCGCGGCAGCGTTGACCAGCTCACGAGCCGTGGCCTCAGGAGTGTCACAATCTCCTGCACTTACCGCAATGTCGAACATGTGTTCTATTGTGGCAGTGGGCACGGGCATCTGCGTTCCATCCACAGGCTCACAAGCAGCCCATGAAAGTGATGTACCTCACATTAAGCTGTGGTGTTTGGAGCATCAGCCTGTCCGGTCTCCGGCACAACGCCATTGACCAGCGTCCCCAAATGCTCCAAGTGTTTCCCGCGCTTTTCGGGCACCAGCATCAACAGTTCATCGCCTGATTCGAACACGTCGTCAGGTTGTGGATTCACAGGAATCTGGTCGCGCAGTAACGCCGCCAGGACCGTTCCTGCAGGGAAGTCAACCTGACCGATTCGCTCGCCCACCAGGGGCGAATCCTCCGGAAGGACAATCGCATACATTGCAACATTGGCCTTGTTGAACGTAAACAGCGGGATGGGAGCGCCCTCGGAAACAGCTTCCTCAACCAGGGCGGTCATGATGCGCGGCGTGGACACCGGCACGTCAACACCCCACGCCTCGTTGAAGAGCCATTCATTGCGCGGGTGATTAATACGGGCCACCACGCGCGGCACGCCGAACTCGGTCTTCGCGAGCAGGGAGATCACCAGGTTCGCCTTGTCGTCGCCCGTTGCGGCAACCAGGACATCGGTTTCTCGCACTCCCGCGTCGGCGAGGACGTCCGGTGAGCACGCATCGGCCAGCACCCAGTCCGCATCAGCCACAGTTGCCACACGCATCTGGTCAGGATTGTTGTCGATCAGGGTGACCTCGTGGCCATGATCCAGAAGTTCGAGGGCGACGAAGCGTCCCACTGAGCCAGCACCGGCAATCACGATTTTCATCTAGTTCTCCAATCTCGGTGCAGAGGTGAGCACATTGCGCAGCGCAAGCGAATCTGTGCCTGACACGGCGAAAATCAGCTCATCATGTTCCTGAACGACGAGGTCGTTGCGCGCAGGCTGGATCACGCCCAACCGAGACACAAAGGCGAGTCGCTCGCCGGTCAGTTCCTCAACGACTGGCAGCGGAACGGAGGTCCACGACGGGTCTGGGATAACGTTCACGAGCGACACCAAGCCGGTCGAGTGCGTCCAGGTCACGTGCGCATTTGGCGGCATCATCCAGCGCAGAACAGCCTCGGACGTGCGGCGAACCGCTGCTACCGTGGGGATGCCTAAGCGCTCATACACCGCGGCTCGCGAGGGGTCGTAGATGCGTGCGACCACGCGCTCAACATGGAAAGTCGTGCGAGCTACTCGGGCCGCAATGATGTTTGAATTGTCGCCATTGGAGACCGCGGCGAAAGCGTACGCATCCTTGATGCCCGCCTGACGCAGAGCATCGCGATCCATGCCGACGCCTGTCACACGCCGACCGGAAAAGTCGGATGACAGGCGTCTGAAAGCCTGAGCGTTCATATCAATGACGGCAACTGAATGGCCCTGTTCATCAAGTGTCGAGGCGATCGACGCGCCGACCCGGCCACATCCCATAATTACGAAATGCACAGGTTCAAAGGTACTCGGTTTTCCTGTCGAAAGGGTAGTAGGCTAGACCATCGTGTTGGAGGCTTTTTCTCGCGCCAAGCGCGTACTGATTGGGCGACCCATGCGTTCAGACGCCATGGGGCACCAGTTATTGCCCAAACGGATCGCATTGCCGATCTTCGCATCTGATGCGCTTTCATCCGTCGCTTACGCGCCAGATGAAGTTCTGCTTACCCTGGCAATCGCCGGAGGAGTTGCAGTAACCCAATCCGTGTGGGTGGGGCTGGCAGTGGCGGTAGTGCTGCTGGTCGTCGTGCTGTCCTACCGCCAGACCGTACACGCCTACCCGTCAGGCGGCGGAGACTATGAAGTCGTGACCAAGAACCTCGGACCGTCGTGGGGACTGGTCGTCGCATCTGCGTTGCTGGTGGACTACGTGCTGACGGTGGCGGTGTCGATCTCCTCAGGGGCGCGCTACGTGACCGCCGCAATCCCACAGCTGGCAGGCCAGGAAGTGCCGATCGCAGTGGCCGTTGTCATCGTGCTGTGCCTGTTGAATCTGCGCGGTATGCGCGAGGCAGGTTCAGCTTTCGCTATTCCGACATACATTTACATGGCTTCAATTGGTATTCTCATCGCGGTCGGCATGGTCAAACTGGTCACAGGCCACCTCGGTCAGGCACCCTCGGCAATGTATGACCTTGTCCCGCAGGCCTCTCACGTATCGGGCCTGGTCGGACTGGGCGGAGCGCTGCTGGTGATGCGCGCATTTTCCTCGGGCTGCGCAGCGCTGACCGGAGTCGAAGCGATCTCCAACGGCGTGCCCTCATTCCAGCGCCCCAAGTCCCGTAACGCGGCGACAACTCTCGCGATGCTCGGCGGGATCGCTGCCACCATGCTGATTTCAATTCTCGTATTGGCGAGGGCGACCGGCGTGAGAATCGTGGAGGATCCGGCCACACAACTGAGTCTGAACGGGGCGCCAGCAGGCGATGTCAGGCTCGACCCGGTGATCGGCCAGTTGTCTTCAGCAGTATTCGGACACGGATCGATCCTGTTTTACCTGATCACGATTGTGACCGGATTGATTTTGGTGCTGGCAGCCAACACGGCGTTTAACGGTTTTCCAACCTTGGCCTCGGTACTGTCACGCGACTCGTTCCTGCCGCGTCAGCTGTACCGCCGTGGAGACCGGCTGACATTCTCAAACGGCATCGTTGCCTTGTCGGCCGCAGCAATCGTCCTGATCATCGCGTTTGATGCGCAGGTTACCCACCTGATCCAGCTCTACATCGTCGGCGTGTTCATCTCTTTCACGCTCAGCCAGGTGGGCATGATCCGCCACTGGAATGCGAAACTGCGCAATCCTCAGCGCGCCGACTCGCGGGCCTCCCTGCTGCGCTCGCGGCTAGTCAACATGATCGGATTCGTGCTGACGGGAACGGTGCTGATCGTCGTACTCGTGACGAAATTTACCCGCGGTGCGTGGATCACATTGCTGCTAATGGGGCTGGTGTTCCTGACTCAACGTGCCATTCGCCATCACTACGACACCGTTGCGACGCAGCTGCGCGTGGAGGACTACTCGACTCGGCGCGCACTTCCGTCGCGCGTGCACGCATTAGTGCTGGTCTCGTCAATGAGCAGAGTGACGATGCGGGCAATTGCCACTGCCCGCGCGACGGCGCCCTCGTCACTGCAACTGGTGAGTGTGGTTGCCGACCAAGCTGAAGAAGAACGGATCATCCGGCAGTGGCGGGCCTCCGGCCTGCCGATCCCGCTGACGATTCTGTCAGCACCTTACCGGGATATCACGCAGGTCATCGTCCAGCACGTGCGTTCCCAGCGACGCCGGTCACCTCGCGAAATGGTGGTTGTGTACGTGCCGCAGTTCCTCGTGTCGCACTGGTGGGAAAATGTGCTGCACAATCAGACGGCACTGAGGTTGCGTCAGGCACTGCTGCGGATTCCGGGCGTAGTCCTCACTCTTGTACCATGGAAACTTGGGGAAGACAGCCAGGTGGAGGGTGAGCAGCCCATCAAACGCCAGCTGATTAACGACCCGTTCCGTTCACGTCAGAAAGGTCCTCATGACTCCGCCTCGTAATCGCGAAGAATTGACGCTCACGCTGGGAGAACCTGCACACGGTGGAGCATGCGTCGCCCGAGACGACGACGGTCGCGTCGTTTTCGTGCGACATGGGCTGCCCGGTGAGAAAGTCGTGGCACGTGTGAGTGCCACCCGCAAGCGCCTTGCATGGGCCAATGTAATCGAGGTGCTCGAGGCAAGCCCTGACCGTGTCGAGCCGGCATGGCCGCAGGCTGCTCGCGAAAAGATCGGTGGAGCCGAACTGTGCCATGTGCGTCCCGCAGCCCAGCGCACCTGGAAGGAAGACGTGCTGCGTGGACAGATCCGGCGCGTCGGGGGAGAGGGCCTGGCACAAGCCGTCGACTCGATCGGAGGCGTCCACGTGCAGGCGTGCCCGGGCGATGAGGATCCGGACGACTTACTGCTGCACAGGCGAACACGCATCGAGCTGGTGGCTGACAAGGACGGTAGGCTGGGCATGTCGCGCTACCGGTCGAACCAGGTCGTTGCATTAGAGTCAATGCCGCTGGCCGTAGACGCACTATGCGAGATCGGCCTGTTTGACGGGAACGATTCACGGTGGCTGACCGCGTGGGGGCCGCGTGATCGTGTGCGAGCGGTCGCCTCAACGGGCGGTGACATCGCCGTGGTGACGCCGTCGGGAACGTACGACGGGCAGGGCAAGCCACTGGACCGCGAAAAGTTGCGGTGGGTCGTGGAGCCCGATCCCGAACCGTTCAACGTCCGTCCCTCGGGCTTCTGGCAGACGCATGTACGCGGTGCGCAGGTCCTGTCCGATGCTGTACGCCGTCTGGCTGGCCAGGGCAGTGCGGCAATGGAACTGTATTCGGGGGCCGGATTATTCACACGCTCGCTTGCGGGCGCGTTCGGACGCGTCGTGTCGCTCGAGGGTGACGACGGTGCCGTGGAAGATGCCGCGCTGAACCTCGGGGGAGCGGCACATGTTGAAACGTTCATCGGGGATGTTGATCATCAGGGGATCCTCGATCTGTCCAACGAGCTGCAGTCACATGCCGATGTCGTGGTGATGGATCCGCCACGCTCGGGTGCGGGCGACGAGGTATGCCAGACGGTAGCCGCGCTTGGTTCGGAGCGAATTGTGCTCGTTTCATGCGATCCGGCGGCAGGTGCCCGTGACCTGCGGACTTTGACGGAGGGCGGATACCGCCTGACCTCCCTCGAAGCGTGGGACTTATTTCCGCACACTCACCATGTCGAATTTATCGCCGCGCTGGAGAAGGACTGAGTTTCTCGGCCCGGTGGCCGCAGACGGGTTTTTCGCGCGACACTGCGATTTCCTGCGTGCTCTGCGCGTGATTTTCGTGTTCTCCTTGCAGCGTCCCCGCCCTCTGATATCTTGATATCGAGACATTAGGGGGATCACATGGCTTTGCAAGGCAGTTTCGATGCACGCTCCACGCTCACAGTGGATGATTCGACGTACACCATCTACCGCCTCGATGCGGTGGACGGATTTGACCGGCTTCCATACTCACTGAAGATCCTGGCTGAAAACCTTCTGCGCAACGAAGACGGTGTCAACATCACCGCCGACCAGATCAACGCGCTGGCTAGCTGGGACCCGAAAGCACAACCCAGCACCGAAATCCAATTCACCCCTGCGCGCGTTGTCATGCAGGACTTCACCGGCGTTCCCTGCGTCGTCGACCTGGCCACCATGCGTGAAGCAGTGGAGGACCTGGGCGGCGACCCCTCGAAAATCAATCCGCTGGCGCCAGCGGAAATGGTTATTGACCACTCCGTGCAGATCGACGTGTACGGCACGCCGGAGGCGTTCGAAGCCAACCAGGACAAGGAATACGAACGTAACCGTGAGCGCTACCAGTTCCTGCGCTGGGGACAGGGAGCCTTTGAAAACTTCCGCGTCGTCCCACCGGGCACCGGTATCGTCCACCAGGTCAACATCGAATACCTCGCGCGCACCGTGTTCACACGCCAGGACGGCGAAGACACGCTCGCCTACCCGGATACCTGCGTCGGCACCGATTCCCACACCACGATGGTCAACGGTCTGGGCGTGCTCGGCTGGGGTGTCGGTGGTATTGAAGCCGAGGCAGCCATGCTCGGCCAGCCAGTTTCCATGCTGATCCCGCGCGTCGTCGGTTTCAAACTCTCCGGCGAGATCCCCTCCGGCGCGACCGCGACGGACGTCGTCCTCACCATCACGCAGATGCTGCGTGAACACGGCGTGGTCGGCAAGTTCGTTGAATTCTACGGCCAGGGTGTCTCCGCTGTGCCGTTGGCAAACCGAGCCACCATCGGCAACATGTCGCCCGAATTCGGCTCAACCGCCGCGATCTTCCCGATCGATGACGTCACCGTTGACTACTTGCGGCTGACTGGACGCAGCGAAGAAACGCTCAAACTGGTCGAAGCGTACGCCAAGGAACAGGGGCTGTGGCACGATCCCTCGCGCGAGGCAGAATACTCCGAGTATTTGGAACTCGACCTGTCCACAGTGGTGCCTTCCATTGCCGGCCCGAAGCGTCCGCAGGACCGCATCGAACTGAGCGCCGCCAAGGAATCATTCCGCGCCACGCTGCCGAACTATGTCAGCGAACACGAACAGCACTCCGCTTCAGAACTCGATGAGGCACTGGCTTCCACCTTCCCTGCGTCAGATCCGGTCGATCCGAACGCCCTCGACCATGAGGACGATGACGAACCGCGTATCGCTTCGGCAATCGACGACCGACCGCACCACATCGTGGATGTCACGTTGGCGGACGGGACGGAAACGAAACTGGATCACGGTGACGTGGCGATCGCCTCAATCACTTCATGTACCAACACGTCCAACCCGGCGGTCATGATCGCGGCCGGTCTGCTGGCACGCAACGCAGTCAAGCGTGGACTGCAGTCCAAGCCGTGGGTGAAAACCTCACTGGCCCCTGGTTCACAGGTCGTCACAGGGTACTTCGAAAAGGCCGGACTGTGGGAGGACCTCAACGCACTCGGGTTCAACCTGGTGGGCTATGGGTGCACCACGTGTATCGGCAACTCCGGCCCGCTGCCGGACGAAATCAGCAAGGCCGTCAATGACAATGACCTGGCTGTTGTGTCCGTGCTGTCGGGTAACCGCAACTTCGAAGGTCGCATCAATCCCGACGTTAAGATGAACTACCTGGCATCCCCGCCGCTGGTCATCGCCTACGCGCTGGCCGGTACGATGGATTTCGATTTTGAGACTGAAGCGCTGGGGCAGGACCAGGACGGCAAGGACGTGTTCCTGCGTGACATCTGGCCTGATGCGGCAGAGGTGGATGACACAATCAACTCGTGTATCGACCGCTCCCTGTTCGAGCAGGACTATGCGGACGTGTTTGCTGGTGACCACCGCTGGCAGGGTCTCGATACTCCCGAGGGTGACACGTTTGAATGGGACGAAGATTCCACCTACGTGCGCAAACCACCGTACTTTGACGGAATGACTATGGAGACCGCTCCGGTTGAGGATATTCACGGTGCGCGAGTGCTGCTCAAGCTAGGCGATTCGGTGACAACGGATCACATTTCGCCGGCAGGCTCCTTCAAGCCGGATACGCCGGCAGGCAAGTACCTGATTGAGCGAGGAGTGGAACGCTCGCAGTTCAACTCCTACGGGTCGCGTCGCGGTAATCACGAAGTCATGATCCGAGGCACATTCGCAAATATTCGTATCCGAAACGAAATGGTGCCCGGCGTGGAGGGCGGATTCACCCGCGACTTCACGAAGGACGATGCGCCGACCGTGCCGGTATTTGATGCGGCGATGAGCTACAGCGAAGCAGGTGTGCCACTGGTGGTTCTGGGCGGAAAGGAATACGGATCAGGCTCCTCACGTGACTGGGCAGCCAAGGGAACAGTGCTGCTGGGCGTACGCGCGGTGATCACCGAATCATTCGAACGCATCCACCGTTCGAACCTGATCGGCATGGGCGTGCTGCCGTTGCAGTTCCCTGAGGGCGAAGATCGTAATTCCCTGGGTCTGGACGGCACGGAAGTAGTCGATATCACCGGCATTGACGCGCTCAATGATGGGTCGATCCCGAAGACAGTGCATGTCAGTGCCACCCGCGAGGGTGCGGACCCCATCGAGTTCGATGCGGTCGTGCGGATTGACACGCCTGGAGAGGCTGCCTACTACCGTAATGGCGGCATTCTGCAGTATGTGTTGCGTCAGCTTGCCCAGCAGTAGAGGCTTCTACTGTCCGGGCGGATACCGGTGAGACAGTGCGACGATCGTGGCGCCAAGCTCCGAATCGAGCGGCCACGAGCGCGCACACTCACGGGCCGCATCGCGCAGGAGAATATGCGCCTGGTCCGGGTCGGTGCCCACGCACACTGAAGCCTGAGTGAGAAGCTCACGCACCTTCGGGTCGTGAGCGGCTTCACGGGCAACGACTTGCAATGCGTGCGCCGTCAACGGATTGACCGGCCGATGTCGGGTGGGGTGCAGCAGGGGAATGCGGCCATTGCGGATACGGCGCTCCAGTTCGCGCATGTATGCGACGAATGTTTCATCCATCATGCCGGTTGCATGCCACGTGATGCGCCGACCATGCACATCCGTCACAGTGACACAGGTTGAAGTCTGTGCCGGGCGGATTGAAATCGTCACGATGTCAAGCAGCTCAACTGTGCGCGTGCCGCGCACGGATCGCACAGCGAGGTAATCGGGCGTCAGATAGAGCCTGCGCGGAACTTCAACGATGAGCAGAGCCAGCCCCAGCACGCTCAACCCCAGCGCCACAGCGATGATCGCGACGCGTGACTGAGTGGTGAGTTCCCGCCACAGAGCCCACGCACCAATCAGCACCATCGCGCCGTAGCACGCGATCAGTTCCAGCGGCGCGTACAGGGTGAGTGGAAGCGTGGTTGCACGCAGACGTGCCACATGATGACGCCAGAGTGCAGCACAGATACACGCGATGAGGAACGCGATCGGTATCACAATGGCCCACGCTGGCATAGGAGCAGTCTACCCGCTAGCTACGACGACGAGGATGACGCTCACGCCACCGCGAACCGAAAGAGGATTCGATACGTGCGTCGAGCGCTCGCCGTTGATCGCGATACATACGGTCAACCAGGTCGCGCCCGCTGATCCAGCCGACCATGTGGGCGGGCGCACCCTGCCCGTCGTCATGCAAGACGGGAATCCCCTCGACGCCACTGGATGTCAGCACGCGCATGACCGTGGACGGCAGATCCGTGTCAACCACGTGCACATGTCGCAACGGCAGAGCTTCCAACGCGGTGTCATGCTCGACCCCTTCTTCACGCCAGGAGGCAATATCCAGGGCGCTGACAACACCGGACACCACGCCGTCCGCATCGACCACGGGGAGTGCCTGGGCGTGCGCTTCGCGCATTCGGGACACCGCGCGCATGATGGTGTCTGATGGGTTAAGAGTGGCAGGAGCTGGCTGCATGAGCGCCCCGGCCGGGTTGGCACCCAGCAAAGTGTGGGACACGGGATCATCGAGGATATCGCCACGCCTGCGCAGCTTTTCCGTGTAGATCGTGGAGCGTGTCAGGAACCGTGAGCATCCTGTTGCGATCACGACGGCCAGCATCATGGGAAGAATCAGCGAGTACTGGTCCGTCATCTCCACGATGATCAGAACCGCTGTCATGGGTGCACGCGCAGCCCCAGCAAAGGCAGCACCCATGCCGATTACTCCGAACACCGCTATGGACGAATCAGTGAGCGGATCAATCAGATGTCCGATCGCGCTGCCGACCATTGCACCAATGAACAGCGTCGGAGCGAACACGCCGCCCGAACCGCCCATTCCGATCGTGAAGGACGTGAAAATCATGCGACCCACAGCCAGCGCAAGCAGCGTGGCGATGGGCAGTGCGCCATGAAGAGCCTCGAGCTGGATCGGGTAGCCCGAACCGTACATGGCGGGGAAGAAAAACAGGCCAATGCCCAGCACGACTGACATGAGAGCTGCGCGAGACCACTGCGGAAACGCGATAACTGCCGTGAGACGTTCCCACCCCCAGTCGAGCCAGTCTTCCATCGCATACAACAATTTGGAAAAGGCCAGCCCGCACAGGCCGGCAATCAGGCCGACGAGGGCGGCCCACCCTATGTCAGTCAAGGAAGCCAGGTCCACGCTGTAGTTCAGGTCAACCAGGGGCGCTGACCCCTGAAGTGCGCGGGCAACGATCGATGCCATGACAGACGATATGACGACGTAGCCGAATGTCTCTGCGGTAAAGCGCACCAAAATCACTTCGAGCGCAAAGATCGCACCAGCCAGCGGAGCATGGAATGTGGCGGCAATACCGCCGGCAGCACCGCAGGACGCGAGCACCACGACGCGTGTGGTGGGAAGACGCACCCACGATGCGATCGTGGACCCCAGGGACGCACCGACCTGAACGATCGGGCCTTCACGGCCAGCCGACCCGCCGCCACCGATTGTCAGGGCGGAGGAGACCAACTTGACCACCGCGACGCGGCCAGGAATCTTGCCGCCCCTTCGGCGCACCGCCAGCATGACCTCAGGGATGCCGTGTCCTTTGGCCGTGGGGGCCCATCGCCAGATCATCGGCCCATACATGAGTGCTGACACGACGGGGACGGCAATGATCAGGATGTGTGTCCACGCCGGCCACCCGTGGGGTGCTCCGCCTGTTACCGAATAGTCCGCAGCGCCGGTGGTGGCGCGCATCCACACGGCGATCAGCCAGTTGAAGATGACGGCTGCCAGTCCCACCACTGCGCCGACAATGCCGGCTACTACCGCGAACGCTGAACGGTGATCAGTGACGATTGCACTGATCGCTCCACGCACGCGGCTCATAGAGTGGTGACGCTGATCTCAGCCGCACCATCAGCGTGAAAACCCCACACTGTCGCGTAGAAACCCAGCTCACTCGCCCAGGCCTTCGCAATGCTGGCAGCAGTACGCAGCGAGTGCCCTTCGCCATCGAATTCGACGAGGGCGACCGGTCGATCCAGTTCGCGAAGCGCATCGTAAATGCTGCGTGACTGTGAAGGCAGCACGATCGTGTCCTCTGTGCCCTGCAAAAGCAGGAGTGGTGCGTGAATGTCCTGGACGTGGCAAATCGGAGAGCGCTCCGTCCACACGGGATCGTCCAAGTTGTCCGAGCCCAGAAGCGTGTAGAAGTAGTGGGACTCAAATTTGTGGGTTTCCTGCGCCATGCGATGCAGGTCAGACACACCTGAGGAGGATGTCCCAGCCGTAAACACGTCGGTTGTCGCCAGAGCTGACAGGGCGGTGAAACCGCCGGCGGAATGGCCGCGAATCGCGACTCGTGCGGGATCAACGAGGCCCTGATCAATCAGGTAGCGCGCCCCGTCAGCACAGTCCATGACATCGATGATGCCCCACTGGCCGTTGAGCGCCTCACGGTATTCGCGTCCTGATCCGGTGGATCCGCGATAATTCACGTCCAGGAATGCGAAGCCGCGAGTCGTCCAGAACTGTCGGGCAATGGACAGGCCGGGGCGAGCTGACGAGGTCGGCCCGCCATGAGCGGACACGATCAGTGGCGGAAGTTCGCCGTCAGGTGCGGTGAAGTCGGGATTGACCGGCGCGTAGTAGAAGCCGTCTGCCTCATTGCCGTCGCTGGTCGTCCAGCGCACGGTCTGTGCAGTTGAAATCATCTCCTCAGCGATCTCAGCTTCCGAGGACGGGCGCAGCACGTGCGCGTGCGAATCGGTGATCTCGACGATGGCTGGCGCGTGCGTAGGGGAGTCGGCCAGGAAAACGACGCGCCCCTCGTCGGAAGCGACGTTACCGATGGGCCACCATCCGGTTTCCCATTCTTCCAGCAGGCCATTGTCCAGTCGCACGCTGCCGACGTGCCACGTGTGATCCTGCGACCAGGAGCAGATCAGGTGCTCATGATCCAGGTTGTCGTACGAGTGCAGGCCCAGTTCCCAGTGGGGGTGTGAGAACGCGCGCTGACCGGGATGCAGGACGCGTGTACGCAGGCGATCCGTCCACGCGTGGGCATCCTCGTCCTCGTGCCATTCGAAGCCTTCAGTGCGGTACAGGTTTGCCCATCCTGAGGAATCATCCACGTGGATCAGGTCGCCGCGCAGAGTCCAGCGAGGCTCATAGACGCAGACACCTTCTCGGTCCACCAGCGTGACGTGGGTATCGATGTCACCCTCGAACGTGAGGGCGCCAACGTGCAGGACGGACTGAGTCCACGGCATGTGCGGGTGGTTCCATGACAGCCACGCCAGCTTCGACCCATCCGGGGAGAGCGTGGGTGCCGAGCAGAAGTCGGTGCCGGAAAAGACGGTGCGAATAGGCTTCGGATCGCGCGCCGCGGAGCCGTCCAGAGGGATCGCCACCATCGTGTTGACCGGTTCACCCTGTCCCGTGTGGTCCTCACATACGGCGTAGACCAGGGAGCGAACCTCGTCAATCTCAAAGTCGCCGTAGCGCTTCTTTTCCATCGGGGTCAGTGCCGTCAGGCCGACGGTGGGTGCGGACATGTCGAACAGGTAGACACGGTCATCAAAGCCGTCGGAGAAAACGAGGATGTTCTCGTGGACGGCGTAGGCGCGGCCACCGTAGCCGTGGACACGGGTGCGCACATCGGGTAGGCGCACACCGTCAATCATGGGCAGGAGCTCCATCGTCTGACCCATGCCGTTACGTCGTAATAGAACGTTGCGCCCATTATCTGTAGGATGGCCTTCTACCCAATACGTGTCGGCGCCATCGATGCGTACTTGAGAAAGCGTCACGAATCGAGCCGTGAATGACTCGCCCGTGATCGGGGATTCCCACTGGCCGTACGACTTCACTGAGGGGGACATGTGCAACCTCTGTCAACTCGGATATGCGCGTCTGTCGCGTATATCAATCCTAGCTGGAACCAACGGACTTTGAGAGGACCATTAGACTCGTAACTATGGTTCTTCCAGACAGTGCCGACGAGTTGCCGATTTTGTCGCATATCGACGGGCCTGACGACGTCCAGCATCTGACCACGTCGCAGGCCGTTGACTTGGCTGACGAAATCAGGCGTTACCTCATTGCGTCCGTGTCACGTACGGGCGGGCATATGGGACCCAACCTGGGTGTGGTGGAGCTGACGATTGCGCTGCACCGCATCTTCAACTCACCTACCGACTCGATGATCTTCGACACAGGTCACCAGGCCTACGTCCATAAGCTCCTGACAGGGCGCAAAGACTTTTCACATCTGCGCGAGGCGGGGGGACTGTCCGGATACCCCTCGCGCGCCGAATCAGAGCACGACATCGTGGAAAATTCCCACGCCTCGACAGCGCTGTCGTGGGCTGACGGCATTTCGCGCGAAAAGACACGCACCGGGAATACATCCTGGACAGTGGCAGTCATCGGAGACGGGGCGCTCACCGGCGGTATGGCATGGGAAGCACTGAACAACATCGCTGAGCAACCTCACCGCAACATCGTCATCGTGGTGAACGACAATGGCCGCTCCTATGCTCCTACCATTGGCGGTATGGCGCACCATCTGGATGCGCTGCGCACCTCGGAGCAATATGAGCGCGCCTTGTCATGGACGAAGAAAACACTGCTGGGAATGGGGGAGCCTGGGCGTGCTGCCTTCGAAGCGCTGCACGGACTGAAAGTGGGAATCAAGGACGTGTTGGCGCCACAGGTCATGTTCGAGGATCTGGGGCTGAAGTATCTGGGACCGATTGACGGGCATGACATCGTTGCGATGGAAACCGCGTTGACGCGGGCGCGCAGCCTGCACCAGGCCGTCATTGTCCACGCCATCACGCAGAAGGGGCGCGGATACCGACCGGCGGAAAAAGACATCGCAGACCGCTTCCATGCGGTCGGCAAAATCCACCCGGAAACGGGCCTGCCGATCAAACCCGCGCGCTTTGGGTGGACCAGCGTCTTTGCCGACGAAATCGTGAAGATCGCCCGCGAACGTGAAGATGTTGTCGGCATTACTGCAGCGATGAAACTGCCGGTGGGACTGGGCCCGCTGTCAGATGAATTCCCCGACCGCGTCATCGACGTCGGCATTTCTGAACAGCATGCCGTCACCAGCGCAGCCGGGATGGCCTTCATGGGTGCACACCCCGTTGTCGCGTTGTACGCCACGTTCCTGAACCGCGCGTTCGACCAGGTCCTCATGGACGTGGCGCTGCACCATGCGGGCGTGACCTTCATCCTTGACCGTGCCGGCATCACCGGAGCGGATGGGCCCTCGCACAACGGCATGTGGGATATCGCATTGTTGTCGATCGTGCCGGGACTGCAGATAGCGACCCCTCGTGACGAGGAAACTCTGCGGGCAGCGCTGCGTCGCGCCAATGACATTGCTGATGCTCCCACCGTAGTGCGTTACCCGAAAGGCCCGCTGCCGCAGCCGATCCCTGCGCTGCGCAGCGTCGGCCCGGTCGACATTGTGCACGAGGGAGGCGACGGGGAAACGAAAATCCTGATCGTCGCCCTGGGCGCCATGGTCGCCCAGGCGATTGACGCCTCGAAGCAATTGGCCTCAGATGCGACGGTATGCGTTGCTGCCCCGACGTGGATTCAGCCCGTACCCGATGAACTGGTGGCGATGAGCCGCGACTATGACCTGGTTGTCACCGTGGAAGACGGCGTCGTGCGAGGAGGCTTCGGATGGGCACTGTCGCAGGACACAGATGTGCCGGTGATTCCGATGGGGATTCCCGATGAGTTCCTCGCGCACGACTCGCGCGCTCACATTCAGCACGAGATCGGCCTGGACGCTGCCGGCATCGTGCGTAGCGTGCGCGACTACCTCAAAGCGTCGAACAGACACTGAGATACCAGCTCACGCTGCCAGGCGCGTGCGCCGCCCTCGTCCAATCGCTGATCGAGCGCCTCGGGGGTGAGCGGCTTGAGGGGAGCCCAGCACACGAAACGCTGCACGCGCGGCTCCAGGACAACTTCGGGTGCCAGCCCGAGCTGTTCGGCAACACCGGCGACCGCTTCACGAACCGCGAGCAGACGCTCATGTGCGTGTTCGTCGAGACGCTGCCACAGGCGCGCTTCCGGAATCGTGCCGGCAGGATGTGTAACGCGTTTGGGTGGCAGCTGGTCTTCTGGCATGCGCCTGGCGCGTTCAATCGCATCGAGGAAGTCCGTCGTATATGGACGGGTGATGGGAGAGCGGAAGGAATCCAGTGAGCGCAGCTGGCGACGATTGGTCGGTGGGCGCTGAGCGGCTTTCAGCAGGTCAGAATTGCGGACGACGCGCGTGCGTTCCAGGTCTTTGTCGCGGGCGATCTCTTCACGCGTGAGCCACAGTTCGCGGGCAACGGCCAGCGCTCGGCGGGAGCGCAGTTTGCCCAGGCCTTTGATACCGCGCCAGTGATGCGTCTTCGGAGTCGGAGCAGGGGCGTGCAGCACGTGGGCGAATTCCTCCTGTGCCCACTCCCAGCGATCCATGTCGTGCAGCGTGATCGAGAGCCGCCGGTACAGTTCTGTCAGAAATTCCACGTCCAGTGCGGCATAGCGCAGCCAGTCGGTGGGCAGCGGTCGCACCGACCAGTCGGATGCCTGATGGTCCTTGGCTAATGAAAATCCCAGTACCTGTTCGCACACGGCTGCCAGACCGAAACGTTGCAATCCGATGAGGCGTGCCGCAACTTCGGTGTCAAACAGGTCAGTGGTGTGCAGGTTCAGGTCACGCAGATTGGTCAGATCCTGGCTGGCGTCGTGCAGGATCCACGTGGCATCCAGTGCCGGTGCCAGGGCTGACAGGTCAGGCAGCGCATGCGTATCAATCAGGTACGTTCCGACATCTTCGCGCCGGATCTGCACTAGGTAGGCGTTCGTCGTATAGCGGAAGCCATGGGCACGTTCCACATCGAGGGCGACCGGCTGGGTGGAGGCTCCCAACTCAGCGGCAACCCCCTCAAGGGCGTCTGTAGCGTCAATGACTGAGGGAACGCCGTCGCGCAAACGGCTGACAGTGGGGGGATCGTCCGTGTTCCCGCGCGGCAGACCGCCGGGATTATCAACGAGCATCCGTATTCAAAACCTCATGTAGAAACTGATCTGACTCAACGCCGGCAACGTGGCACAACAGGGAATTCCAGGCTACAAGGTGTTCGCCCAGATATGGAGTCGACGGAGTCCACGAGGCCCGCAGTTCGACGTACAAGGTGGATCCGCGCAACGTGAGACCCCCGAAAGATTCGGAAACTTCCCGCGTCACGGTGCCGGTCATGTCATGATACCCAGCGCCCGCATCTTCGAGGCAGTCGTGCGCCCAGTTCCACAGGCCTTCACCGATCATAGGGTCGTTGCCCATTTCGGGGTCGATCTGGGCGCGAAGCTGAGCGACAAGGCGGAACTGTCCGTTCCAGCCTGCTTGCGTGTCCGGGTCGAACAGGATGACGAATCGGCCTGATCCCAAGGATTGATCGTGCGCGCGGTGCACGGTTCGCATGGCAAGCGCAGCGGTCCACGGAGCCAGCTTGCTTGGACCGGGCACCTCTTCAATCTCCACATGAGGATTGATCGGTGCGTCACGAAGCGACAATAAAGCTGTGACAAACGCCTCAGGAAGTTGTTCCTCACCCACCCCTTCACACTAAGAGGGCGCAGCGGTGGATTCAGTCAGGCACGCCGACCCATTGCCAGACCCGCACGGCGGCGCCCTTCTGATCAGGGAAGGATGCCAGCAGGGAACCAATATGCCCACCGTTTTCACGCGGCCAATCGTGACTGTCTGCAGCCGGAAGTGCGTCACCGTTCATATCGGCCTCGACCGCGACAGCACCATTGATCATGCGCACAATGTCACCCTCGTGAGTGACGCGTTGACAGACACCGTCACGCACGCCGGGCGCCGTGGCGCGCACATGAATCATCGAACGTGCCCACTCGAGCATGCGTCGGCATCTGCCGTCGCGCGGCTCACTCCAGTCCAGCACGCAATGGTCGACAGTCGTGCGCGAGGTTGGGTCGGGAACGTCTCCGCTCCAACCGTGCTCACTGAATTCTTTTTGACGGCCCTCGCGCACGAGTTGGGCGCGCTCGTCGTCTTCCTGGTCGGCAAAGAATCGGAACGGTGTGCGCGTGCCCCATTCCTCACCCATGAACAGCATGGGGGTAAAGGGGCTGAGCAGGATGATTGCTTCAGAGGCGGCCAGTTGTGCGTCGGAGAGCACCTGGCTGGGGCGGTCGCCTTGAGCGCGGTTGCCAACCTGGTCGTGATCTTGGGAAAAGACGACGAATTTGCGCCGATCCAGAGTGGCAGGAACGGGTGCACCCCAGTTTTGGTGGCGGAACGTCGAGTAGCGACCATCATGGTAGAAGACATTTTCCAGCACGGTTGCCAACGCGTGCGTATCGGCAAAATCACCGTAGTACCCGTCAATTTCGCCCGTGAGCGCCACGTGCAGGGCGTGGTGGATGTCATCAGCCCACTGAGCGTCCATCCCCATACCGCCCTCACTGGTGGGCATCACCATCGAAGGCTGGTTGAGGTCAGATTCGGCAATGAGCGTCATCGGGCGCCCCTCGTCGTGCGACCACTGGGCCACGCACTGTGATAGTTCTGCCAGCAGGTGTCGATCCGTCTCGTCGTGAATGGCGTGAACCGCATCCAGACGCAGCGCATCGGCATGCATGGTGATCAGCCAATGGCGACACACGTCAATAAGGTAGGCGCGCTGTTCGGGACCGTTCAAGTCCAGCACAGGCCCCCACGGTCCGGTCGCAGTGGGGTGGAAGTACGGTGCGAACATCGACAGGTAGTTGCCCCACACACCGAGGTGGTTGAGGACGACGTCGATGCACACATTCAGGCCGCGTTCATGGGCAGCGTTGACAAATTCGACGAGGGCATCCGGACCGCCGTAGGCTCGGTGAACGGCGAAAAGATCCACGCCGTCATACCCCCATCCGAACTCTCCGCTGAATTGTGCCAGCGGCATGAGCTCAACTGTGGTCACCCCCAGGTCACGCAGGTGGTCGAGGCGTTCGATGGCACTGATCAGGGTGCCTTCAGCAGTGAACGTACCGACGTGGAGTTCATAGATGACGTTGCCCAGGACGGACGTGCCGGGCGATGCGACCCAGTGATGTCGTGAAGGATCCCAACTGCGTGACAGACCATCAACCCCGTAAGGCTGGTAGAAGGATCGCGGATCAGGCAGCGGGTCAGAGCCATCGAGGCTGAAACCGTAATCTGTCCCATCGGGCAGATCAGGGCCGTCCCACCAGCCGCCAGCGGCGCGGCTCATGGGGCGCTGCGCGTCGGCCAGGACAAGGTCGACGCTCTGAGCATCCGGCGCCCACACCCGCGTCACGAGAGTTTCTCCACAACCACGACGTTGTCGTCACTCATCACATCAGCCAGGCTCAAACCGTTGCCGTCAGTGACGTCGAATCGTCGCCCTGACATGATGTCCTGCCATGAGCCGGCTGGAAGGTAGACACGATGATCCCCCCAGCCGCCGATCTGACGCAGTGCCCTGAGCAGTCGCACAGCGATGACACACACGCGTGGGCCGTCCTGGTCGCCGCGTGCATACGCGATCGCATGTCCGGTGGTTGTTGCCAGTGGTGTATACGTTGCGTGTGCGGATACGAATGCGTCGCGGTGGCGGCTGCGAAGCTTCAGGATGGCGCGGGTCAGGCGCACTTTTCGACCCTCGAGAGTCTGCTCGTCTGAATCCAGCAACCGCCCGAGTCGTTCAAAATCAACCGGACGTCGGTTATCCGGATCAACCAGGGAAGTCGCCAGCCCCTCGGAACCCTGATACACATCAGCCACTCCAGGAACCGTCAATTGCAGGGCTTTCGTCACTTCGATGCAGCAGTTGCGAACCGGCTCCGTCAGCTCATGAAAGCGTGTGAGCAGTTCGGTGATCGAGGAATCAGCGAGTACCTGGCGGGCAAAGTCAAACAGCTCCTCTTCCCGTTCTTCATCAGGATGCGTCCATGTCGTCCACGTTTTCTGTTCCCGCACTGCCTTTTGCAGGTAGTCAGTCAGGCGCTCCTGCGTCATCGGGTCGGACTCACACCACGTGGTCGCGGCAAGTGTCTGCCACAGGAGGTTTTCCGTGCGCCCATCCAGCGTGAGTGGCCGGTATTCGGCGCTGGTCAGACGTAGCTGCTGGACGAGGGAGACCCATTGACTGGGATATGACGTGACGGCGGCCAGTGTGGCTCGCACATCTTCACCACGCTTGGAATCGTGGGTCGTTCCGCATGTCATGGTCGCCGGCCACGACGACTGCAATGCACTTTCGAACGCATGGAACATGTCCAGGTTGATACCGAAATGGGTGGGGTTGCCTCCCACTTCAGTCAGTGCGCACAGGTGGGTCCAACGGTAGAACGCGGTGTCTTCGACACCCTTTGCCATGACCGCACCGCATACCTGCTGGAACCGCACCGGCACTTCGTCGCGGCGCTCATCGGAGGATGCCAGACCTGCCGTGCCGATTTCGTCGCCCAGGATGAGCGCAATGAGCACATCCATCGTGTCCTCAATGCCGTCAAACCCTGAGTCACGCAACTCGCGCAGCGAACGGTCACGCACCTCGGTCATCTCATCGCGCGCCCACTGCGGGGTGGGGGATCCGGGCACCACGTAGATCCGGTAGCGATCCATATTCATCACGAGGGCGCCTAGGCAGCGTTCGAAGGTACGCATCGTATGGTCACGCAGACGCAGGTCCTGTTGGCAAATTTCCCAGATCAACGAGGCCAGGCGGTGCAGCTCAGCTGCCAGCGAGGTGCGAATGATCTGCCGTTTCGATTCGTGTTCGAGCCGCGCAAAGTCCGCCGGTGAATCTTCGGTCAGCTCCTGCATGATGGCACCCATCGGCATGTTCGCTCGCGGATCGACCTGCAGGGAGTTGATGCGCCATGCGGTGTCATAGCCTGTCGTTCCGGCAACATCCCAATCAGAGGGCAAGTGCTCTTCGCCTTCGAGAATCTTTTCAGCAGCAATCCAGGCGCCGCCGGTGCGTTGGCTCAGACGCTGGAAATAGCCGCGCGGATCAGCCAGGCCATCAGGATGATCCACTCTGAACGCGTCAATGAAGCCTTCGTCGAACAGGTCGAACAGCAGGTGATGAGTCGCCTCGAACACGTCTTCACGCTCGACACGTAAACCTGCCAGCGTATCCACGTCAAAGAAACGGCGGTAGTTGAGTTCCTCGTCACCGACCATCCAGTGAGCCAGGCGGTAATGCTGGCGCTCCAGCAGAACTTCCAACGGGAGGAACTCGGTTCCCTCCGCCAGGGGGAACACGTGATCGAAGTAGCGCAGGACAGGTTGCTCACCGTATTCCGGCTCAGTTGGAACCACCATTGATTCCACGTGTAGGTCACCGGCGGAGAGCACCTGGCCGATGCGCGCACCCAAAATCGGCATCAAAATGGGCTGATCTGTCGCCACGTCGAACCAGCGTGCGCGCGGTGACTCGGCGCCCCGTTTCAGCACTGACCACATGGCGCGGTTCTGCCACACCGGAGTGGGCACAGCCATGTGATTCGGCACGATATCGACCACGACGTGCAGGCCGAGGGCGTGCGCGGCGCGCGCAAAATCTTCAAACCCTTCACGCCCACCCAGCTCCGCGTTGACATGGGAGTGGTCCACCACGTCGTACCCATGCCGGGAACGCTTGACAGGCTGCAGGATAGGGGAGAGGTAAACATCCGTGGCTCCCAGACGGCGAATATGCTCGAGGACACCACGGGCGTGTTCAAATGTGAAATCCGGAGTGAGCTGGAGTCGATACGTCGACAGTGGAGTGTATCGAGATGACGGGGGAACGTGGGGATGAAGATCAGACATGTCACTGTCCCAACGGATTCAGCAGAATCATCGTGGT
Organism: Schaalia radingae; assembly: GCF_900106055.1. Lineage (NCBI taxonomy): Bacteria > Bacillati > Actinomycetota > Actinomycetes > Actinomycetales > Actinomycetaceae > Schaalia > Schaalia radingae. Next base: position 1,087,857 of record NZ_LT629792.1, read on the forward strand.
GCGGCCGGGCAGCGTGATTGAGTCACCGGACTGGTACTTACTGTGATCATCATCGTCACCCGTGTTGATCACCGTTGTCCAGGTCTTGCCATACGTCTGGTTCGGAATGGTGAATTCAACGGAGTCAGGAGACGCGTTGATCATCAGCAGGAAATCATCATCGGTGATCGTGTTGCCCTCAGGGTCGGGTTCCTGAATGGCGTTACCGTTGTAGAAGACCATCGTGGAGCGAGCCCATGCCTGGTTCCACTCGTCTTCCGTCATGTGAGTGCCGGCAGGGGTGAACCATTCGATCTCGCCCAGCTCCGATTCACCGCCGCGCGTTGCCGGCCCTTTCAGGAAGCGTCGGCGGCGCAGAACGGGGTGATCACGTCGCAGGTGGACGAGGCGCTGAGAGAAAGCGAGCAGTTTGCGCTGCCAGTCCTCCAGATCCCAGTGCATCCATGACAGCTCATTGTCCTGGCAGTACACGTTGTTATTGCCCATCTGCGTGCGTCCGATTTCGTCACCGTGAGCCAGCATGGGCAGACCCTGCGAGCAGAAAAGAGTGGTGAGTAAATTGCGAATCTGGCGCTGGCGGAGCTCCTGAATGCCCGGATCATCCGTCGGACCTTCCGTTCCGCAGTTCCAGGAGCGGTTATTGGACGAGCCGTCATTGTTGTCCTCACCGTTTGCCTCGTTATGTTTGCCGTTATAGGACACGAGGTCACGCATGGTGAAGCCGTCATGAGCGGTGATGAAGTTGACCGAGGCGACAGGGCGCCGTCCTGAATGCTCATAGAGGTCAGCACTGCCAGCCAGACGGGAGGCAAAACTGGACAGGGACGAGAACTCCCCGCGCCAGAAATCGCGCACAGCATCGCGGTATTCACCGTTCCATTCGGACCACAGGGGAGGGAAGCCTCCTACCTGGTAGCCATTGGAGCCGACATCCCACGGCTCAGCGATGAGTTTGACCTGGCTGATCACCGGATCCTGGTGGATCAGGTCAAAGAAAGTCGAGGCGTGGGAGACCTCGTCAAACTGGCGTGCCAGTGTCGTTGCCAGGTCGAAGCGGAAGCCGTCGACATGCATGTCAGTGACCCAGTAACGCAGCGAATCCATGATGAGCATCAGGACCGAGATCGAGGACATGAGCAGGGAATTGCCTGTGCCGGTGGTGTCGAAGTAATGCCTCAGATCATCGGGAACGAGGCGATAGTACTTCGCGTTATCGAGGCCCTTGAGTGACAGCGTCGGCCCCATGTGGTTACCTTCAGCGGTGTGGTTGTACACCACGTCGAGGATGACTTCGATACCGGCCGCGTGGAGCGTCTTCACCATGTTCTTGAACTCGGTGACCTGCCCGCCGAGCTGACCCGACGATGAATAGGCGTTGTGCGGGGCGAAAAATCCGATGGTGTTGTAACCCCAGTAATTCGACAGGTCACGAGCCTGCAGGGATGGGTCATTGACGAACTGGTGGATCGGCATCAGTTCAATGGACGTGATGCCAAGATCCTGCAGGTGTTTGATGATCGCCGGATGAGCGATCCCTGCGTAGGTGCCGCGCAGCTCTTCTGGCACGTCCGGGTGCAGCATGGTCATGCCGCGTACATGTGCCTCGTAAATGATTGTTTGGGAATACCCGTAGTTCGGGCGACGGTCATCGCCCCAGTCGAAGGACTCGTCGACGACGACGGAGAGCATCGTGTCGTGGACAGAGTCGTCGTGATTCGGTTGCGCTGGGTCGTTGAAGTTGTAGGAAAAGACCGAATTGGAATTGTTGATCTGCCCTTCAATTGCTTTCGCATAAGGGTCGAGCAGGAGTTTGGACGGGTCGCATCGATGTCCCTCGTCTGGCGCGTAGGGACCGTGGATGCGGTAGCCATAGCGCTGTCCGGGCCCTATGCCGGGCAGGTAGGCGTGCCACTGGTCATAATCGACCTCAGTGAGTTCAACTGTGGTTTCGTGACGATCCTCGTCAAGGAGACACAATTCAATGCGGTCCGCGATAGATGAATAAACTGCGAAATTTGTTCCATTGCCGTCATACATTGCGCCCAGCGGGTAGGCATGTCCTGGCCAAATATCCATACTCTTAGATTGCCATGAAACCTCGAAAAGAGTGCGCTGAGCGTGGAAAATTGTGAAGCTGGTCGCGAAAATTCCTGCCCGAAGGTGGCGAAAAGTCGCGGAAAATGGCGGAATTTCGACATTTTCCGGTGAGTTTTCGATGCCGGAGCGAGTCGTGCCTAAGTCCTCAGGATTTCCCCAACCGGGCCAGAACCTGTTAAGCTTCCCTGCGTCGCTTGATTGACAAGCGCATCGCGGATGTGGCTCAGTTGGTAGAGCATCACCTTGCCAAGGTGAGGGTCGCGGGTTCGAGTCCCGTCATCCGCTCGGGCGATTGGCGCAGCGGGAGCGCGCTTCCCTGACACGGAAGAGGTCACTGGTTCGATCCCAGTATCGCCCACTGAGTATTCATACGCATGCGGATGTGGCTCAGTTGGTAGAGCATCACCTTGCCAAGGTGAGGGTCGCGGGTTCGAGTCCCGTCATCCGCTCGGTCTGAGATGACTTGGTGGGTTGGCCGAGAGGCGAGGCAGCGGCCTGCAAAGCCGTATACACCGGTTCGAATCCGGTACCCACCTCGGGCGATTGGCGCAGGGGTAGCGCGCTTCCTTCACACGGAAGAGGTCACTGGTTCGATCCCAGTATCGCCCACCATTTGTTTTATGTGCCTTAGACTTCAAGAGACCCTTTAGTCAATAGTTGAAGTCGAAAGGCCATAGGCGATGACGCTAATCGGATTTTTGATTGGCTTGGCTGTCACAGTTGTAGTGGCATGGCTGATCATTAAGAAACACCATCCACAAACAGTATTGATCCTTGCAGGATTGTTGCTTCTTTTCATTTCACTCCCTCTGTCTGAAGAGCCGCTGATGGACAGCGAGAAAACCACGGGGAATATGGTTCTTGACGTCGTGGATTTCTTACGCGACACATTTGCCTCCACATCTGCCAGTCTTGGACTCATCATCATGGCTGTGGGCGGATTCTCTCTGATAATGGAAAAAGTCGGTGCCAGCGCAATGCTGGTGCACCTCGCTATGAAGCCGCTGTCGCGGATCCGTAGGCCATACATTTTCCTTGGAATCGCGTATATTTTCGGACAGTGCCTCGGAATGATCATTCCGTCTGCATCTGGCTTGGCAATGCTGCTTATGGTGACTTTGTATCCCCTTCTGCGTTCCTTGAGGATTTCGCGTCTGAGCGCGGCAGCATTGATTGCGACAACCTCCTGCCTGGATCTCGGGCCAGCGTCGTCGAACTCCAATTTGTCGGCCGAGGTGTCCTCCATGACCGTTCAGAAATACTTCATCGACTATCAGGGGCCTGTGGCAATTGTGACGATGGCAGTGATTGCCATCAGCCACATGCTGATTCAGCGTCATTTCGACAAGAAAGCCGGAACGCTGCCGGAAATGAATCCGCCCTCGAATCTCGAACAGGAAGCATCAGGAGCCTCACCGGATACAGGCAGTGTAAAAACCGAGCTCAAGACCCCCGTCTACTATGCAGTTCTGCCGCTCATACCGCTCGTCTTACTCATTGTTTTTTCGGAATATCTCATCTCCTCCGTCAAGATGAATGTTGCGACGTCAATGCTGACATCAATGTTGGTGGTCCTGATCATCGAAATGATCAGATATCGCTCATTCAGCAGAGCCAGCGAAATCATGAAAGTGTTCTTTCAAGGAATGGGGAAGCAGTTCGTTGCAATTGCCACGCTTATCGTCGCAGGACAGATGTTCGCCGCAGGCCTCACGCAAATCGGATTCATCAAGTTCATTGTCGATGGAGCGTTCAATTTGCACCTGGGCGTTGTCGTCATGACAGTGCTCATGACACTGATAATCCTGTTGACTGCACTCCTTACCGGGTCGGGAAACGCAGCATGGTTCGCTTTTGCACCCCTGGCTCCTCAGGTGGCGCAGCCCCTTGGCCAGCCTGCTGTAGCAATAGCTCTGCCGATGGAGCTGTCGGCGGGCATCGGACGTTCAATGTCGCCGATCTCCGGTGTATTGATCGCGGTGTCGGGTCTGGCGGAAGTCAATCCCGTCGACCTGGCAAAACGCACAATTCCTGTGATGGCGGCGGCGTACATCACGCAGATCACCACATCCTTTATCTGGCTGTATCTGATTCACTGAGAAAGGAGAAGACCATGTTTGACACCATCGTCGCACGCTCCAATGAGATCGCTGACGACCTCATCGCTGTACGTCGTGACCTTCATCAGCATCCGGAACTAGGGTGGGAAGAATTCAGAACCACCAGTATTGTCGTTCAGCGACTTCGCGAGCTGGGTTACATCGTTCGTGTGGGTAAAGAAGTGTGCGAAGAGTCTGCCCGTATGGGAGTGCCTCCCGCAGAGGAACTCGAATCGGCTTACCAGAGAGCGCTGCAGGAAGGTGCACCGGAGGAACTTCTTGAAGCCATGAAAGGCGGTTTTACCGGAGCCGTCGGCATCCTTGAGAACGGTGACGGCCCGGTTGTGGGAATGCGCTTTGACATCGATGCGCTTCCGCTGGCAGAAACGACGGATCCAGAGCATTTCCCGAACAGGGAAGGCTTTCAATCCGTGCATGCCAACACGATGCACGCATGCGGACACGATTGCCACACGAGCATCGGCCTGGGAGTTGCGCAGCTGATGATGGAAATGCGCGATCAATGGTCAGGTACCCTCAAGTTAGTCTTTCAGCCAGCTGAAGAAGGCGTGCGTGGAGCAAAATCCATCGTCGCGCACGGACACCTTGATGATGTAACTGTCATGCTCGGTTCTCATGTGACAGCATCGAACCAATGCAACGAGTTTGATATATACGCGGGCGCAGGCGGATCACTGGCCACAACGAAACTGGACGTGACTTACACCGGTTTGGCGTCTCACGCTGCAGGAGCTCCGGAAAAAGGCAGGAACGTGATGCCTGCTGTTGCTACAGCGATCCTCAACCTGTATGCGCTTCCGCGAAATTCACAGGGAGAAACGCGCGTGAACGTGGGTGTTGTCCACGCTGGATCGGGCCGTAACATCATTGCCAACAATGCCACTATGCTGGTGGAAATTCGTGGCGCCAACACTCAGATCAATGCGTATATGGAGGAATATGCCCGACGGATTCTTGAAGATGCCGGGCACATGCATGGAGTCGAATGCGAGATCACGAAAACAGGAGAAGCAATTTCACTCGAGTCCTCTCCAGAGCTGATGGAGCGCATCGATCGGGTAGCCGAACAAGTTGAGGTGCGCCCCGCTTCGCCCAACCGACTGATTTCACCTGGATCGGAAGACTATTCGTTCATGATGGATCGGGTACAGTCCAATGGGGGCCAGGCTTCATTCATTCGTATCCTTGTTGATTCGCCGACTGCTGGGCATACCGTAACGTTCTCACCAAACGAAGACGCTATGGTGCGTGGCGTACGTATGTTTGTCGGTACAGCGCTTGATGTGATGGCACTACGCTAGACCTTCATGCGACGGTCATCATCGCCAATTGTCCTGCTGGCTCTCCCGGTCTACGTCCCGTCACTGACATGGTCCACCGGTATCGGTGCGCTCAATTCAGTGGTGGTATTGGCCGGGCTGTCCATGCAGATGAGCGAGTCATGGGCATCGGCGATGGTGGGAATCATGGGCGTTGCCGGTGTCATCGCATCTGTACCGATCGGCCGGATGGTCGACCGCATCGGCGACCGCTCATCATTCGTCATCGGCGGGCTGATCGCTGTGCTGGCCGGAACATGCGCCCTGGTATGTCTACGGTTTCCCGGCATTAACCGTGCAGTTGTTGCATTCGTTATCGCGATGGTCGCCATTTCGATCGCCGGAGACATGTGGCAATTGGCGCGGCAGTCCTATGTGGCAGAATCCGTGCCTATGACATGGCGAGCACGATCAATGTCGATGCTCGGAGGAATGTCCAGGCTCGGCCGGTTGATCGGTCCTGCGCTGGCGTCGCTGGCCATTGTGCTGGGAGGTATTCCCGGCACATTCTGGTTCTTCATCGCAGCCACCGTGCTTGCCCTGAGTCTGATCCTGTTGTTCACCGCGCCTACGCCCGAAATTCTGGATGTCAAACCGCCGGCGTCCCAACGATCGTCCAGTGAAACGCCGCCGGCGTCTTTGCAGCGTCGCCCTCGTACCCACGTGGACGTCGTGTCGACCATGCTGCTGTCGGTGGGGACAGTTCTGCTGTCGCTGGTGCGCACCAACCAGATCATTGTGGTGCCTCTGGTGGGCACGAGCCTCGGAATCACAGAGGAACTCATATCAGCGACCTTCGCGATTTCAGCGGGACTGGATGTCGCCGTCTTCTACTTCTCAGGCGCGATCATGGACCGTTTCGGCAGACGAGCATCCGTTCTGCCGTGCCTGTTGATCATGGCGGCAGGGTTCGTGGGATTGGCCCTGAGCGGGGGAGTCGTGAGCTTCATGGTCAGTGCATGTGTCGTGGGGTTCGGCAACGGATTCAGCGCAGGAACCGTTATGACGATGGGAGTCGATCTGTCTCCGGACATCAACCGCTCCCGATTCCTGGGAATCTGGCAGGCCATCTCGCAGGTGGGCCCGACGGTGGGTCCATTCGTGATTTCCGTGCTGGTGGCCGCATGGGGAGCAACGATGAGCGCGTGGGCGACCGCAGTGGCAGCTGCCTGCTGCGCAGTGTGGATGCTCGTGACAGTTCCCACGGCCTACGCTCGCCTCGGTATGGACGAACGAGGCAGGGCGCTGCCCGCTCGAAGCGACGCTCAGTCATAAAACATCCGCAGGACTAATCCAAGCGAAGAGCACACTTTTCTGTTTAAATTGCTCAACGTGAAGGCCGAAACAACCAGCGTGGATGCGATCATGCTCTGCAGCTACGGAGGACCCAGGCAACCCGACGACATTTTGCCGTTTTTGCGCAACGCCACGCGCGGCAAAGGGATCCCTGACGAGCGTCTCATCCAGGTCGGCGGCCATTACAGCCTGTTTGGGGGGAAGAGCCCGATCAATGAATGCAACGACGAATTTTCGCGCGCCCTCGCTGGCGAACTCGAGCAGCGAGGAGTCAAATGCCCAGTCGTTGTCGGAAACCGCAACTGGCACCCCTACTTCACGGAAACACTGACGAGCCTGATCGACCTGGGACACCGCACTGTCCTATGTGTCTTCACCTCAGCGTTCGCTTCTTATTCCGGGTGTCGCCAGTACCGCGAAGATCTGGCTGCGGCGCTCGACGAGCTGGGCGACAAAGCCAGTGAGCTGGTTTTGACGAAAGTGCGTCCCTATTACACGACGCAGGGAATTCTCAGCGCCCACGTCCGTTCCATCACACGCGCAATGCGTGAGCTGGACGACCCGCACCTTGTCCTCGTCACGCACTCCATCCCCGTGTCGATGGAGGCTAACTCCGGTGACCACCACCTGCCCACGTATGTCGGCCAGCACCACCAGCTGGGCGAGGAAATCTGTAGACGCGTTAGTGACGAACTGGGGCGAGAGGTGCCATTCGATTTGGCGTACTGTTCCCGATCGGGTCCGCCACAGTCGCGGTGGCTCGAACCGGATATCAATGACCATCTTGAATTCCTGCATGATGGCGGCACGCGCGCCGTGGTCGTCGCGCCGATTGGCTTTATTTCCGACCACATGGAAGTGGTCTACGACCTCGACACTGAAGCCAAGGCGACTGCAGACAATCTGGGAATGGACTATCGGCGCGCCGCCACTCCAGGCACCGATCCAGCGTTCGTGTCCTCGCTCGCTGACGTGGTCTGCGAACGGATCGGAAGCGGGGCAGCGGGCGACGCGATTGACATCAGGTGGCCCGTGACATGCTCGCAGGAATGCTGCCTGCCGCGTGAGTCCTACCAGATGCGTCCAACCTGTTTTAATCACCCCAACCAAGGAGAAACCCATGAGTGAAATGCCACATGGTCACCATCCGGCACCGGTTCACGACCCTCGCGACCGGACCGACATTGACCCCGAAGAAGTCAACGCGCGCGACAATTACTCGCTGCAGTGCGTCTTCCGCACCGTGGTGCCGTTGCCGGCCGACAGCGCACACGACTTGGCGGCGGCAATGGAACGAGCCGTGCGGGACACCGGCGTGGAAATTCGAGGGTGGTATGACGTGGGCGGATACCGCGCTGACGCTGACCTGATGATGTGGGCACTGTCTGACAGCGCCGACAAACTGCAGGCCGGCTACCATGCGATCGTTGCGTCTGACTTGGGCGCAGCTCTCGAACCCGTGTGGTCAGCAATGGCGGCACACAAGGCTGCCGAATTCAACACCCGTCACCTGCCCGCCTGCTTCAACGGTGCAGCGCCGCGCGGATACTGCGCCGTCTACCCCTTTGTGCGCAGCTGGGACTGGTACTACCTGCCGAAAGCTCGCCGCGCTGCCATCTTGAAAGAGCACGGCATGAACGGCGTCGACTACCTGGACGTGCAGGTTTCCACGCTGGCCGCATTCGCGCTGGGGGACTACGAGTGGACGGTCGCCCTCGAATCCGACAGCCTCGACCGCGTCATGGGTGTGCTGCGTCGCCAGCGCGACGCGGAAGCTCGACTATTCGTGCGCGAAGACACTCCGTTCTTCACCGGGCCTCGCGTCGAACTGACCGAGTGGACGGATCGCCAGCCGCTACAGTAGAAGGATGACTACAGACCTTCTTCCCGTCATTGTCGGCGGTGACATCGGCGTGTACGCCATCGGGCGTTCATTCCACGAAGCCTACGGGTGCCGCTGCATCTGCCTGGCGGCATCCCCAACAGATGCGATTACACGCTCCGTCTTTTTTGACGTGGAAACACTTCCGCCACATGCGGATGACCGGCAGACACTTGCAGTCCTCCGCGGGCTGGCAGCTGCGAATCCCGGCAGGAAACTCGTACTCATGGCGAACGACGACCGACACTCGGTATTCGTCGGGCGCTATCACAGCGAACTTGAAAAAGCAGGATACTCACTGCCTTTCCCACCCGTTGAGGTCACCGAATGCGTCACAGATAAAGCTCAGTTCGCACAGATCTGCACCGAACTTGGCATTGACACACCTCGCACCGTCAGCGTGAACGTGGGGAGTGGTGAGACACCCTCGTTACCGTTCGACTTCCCCGTCGTTGCCAAAGCGGCGCGAGGGGACGCCTACGACCAGGTCGACTTCCCAGGTAAACGGAAGATCTATTTCATCGAGACCGCAGCCGAACTGGACGAGCTGTGGGCGACGCTGCGTAAGGCAGGATTCGACGATACGTTCCTTGTGCAGGAACTCATCCCCGGAGACAACACGCAGATGCGTTCCATCACCGCGTACGTCGACTCTCACGGCGACGTGACAATGATCGGGTCGGCACGCGTGCTGCTCGAGGACCATGCGCCCACCATGATCGGCAACCCTGTTGCGATGATCACCGAGCCATTCGACGATCTGTGGGACAGTGCCCGTGCTTTTCTGACCGACACCGGATATCGCGGATTTGCCAACTTCGACGTCAAAGTGGATCCGCGTGACGGCCGAGCCGTGTTCTTTGAAGTCAATCCGCGCATCGGACGCAACAGTTGGTACATGAGCGCCGCCGGCGTGAACCCCATGTCCATCATGGTGCGCGACCTGATTGACCATGAGCACGTCAAGCCGCAGGAAGTGCACAACAAAATTCTCTACTCCCTAGTTCCCGATGCACTGCTGCGCCACTACGTGCGCGATGAAGAACTGCGCCAACGCGTCCACGCGTTGCAGCGCAGCGGCAAGCGCAAGAATCCGCTGGTCTACACCGCTGAAACGTCACTGGTACGATCGGCGATCGTCGCTCTCCAGACGCTCAACCATATCCGCAAGTTCCGACGTTTTTACCCTGAGGCCACAGACCGCTCATTCTAAGGAGGAGCCATCATGGCAACCGAGCTGCGTGAACTGACCGCAGATCAGATGAGGATCGCCGCCGCTGGCGTGATACCGCTGCCGATCGAACAGGCAGCGCCGTGGGAGGCATTCGAACAGACGCAGGGACGGCGACTATGGGGCCGTTTTGCATGGGAAAAAGACGATAAAGACCAGGCGATCATCGCACTGTACGAGTATTCGCTACGCGGAGTGAAGTACTTGTGGGCCAAACACGGACCAGTCTGGCTGAAAGAACAGTCACCCGATAGTGAAGCTGCCTTGCGGGCCGACCTGGTACGCATGGTCAGGAACCGCGACAGAAGCATCGCCTTTATCCGCATGCACGCCTTCTTCCAGGCGCCGGACCTGCATGAGTCACTCCAGTTCATCACATATGACCGCACCGCAATCATTGACATCAGCGGCGGCACTGAGGATTCGATTCTCGCGACCATGACGAAAGACGGACGCCGTGCAGTACGCAGAGCCAAGAAGAAGATGGCCGAGGGAGGCGCGCGAGTCGTTGAAGAAACAGGCCTGACGCGCGCAGCATTCCGTGAGTACTACGAGGTGATGAAGGAAACAGCGCGCAGGGATGGGTTCCATCCACATCCGCCGCAGGTCTACTGGTCGATGCTGGACTCCATGCCCGAATCTTCCCGACTGTTCGGCGTGCGTCTGCCCGATGACACACTGGTGTGCTGGGATCTGGTGTTGGTGCACGATAAGCAAGCTGTTGCCTACTACGGCGCATCGACAGATCAGGCGCGCACCGTGCTGGGGCCTGACGCATTGGATTTTGACGTGGCTGTTCGGCTGGCGAAGGAAGGCGTCAAGGGGCTTGACCTGATGGGCGTGTATTCGCCACGTGTGCCGGAGCTGTATTCGGTGGGCCGCTATAAGCGTCGCTGGTGCCAGTCATTTACTGACGTGGACGGAGCGTGGGACGTGCCGGTGATCCCCGGAGCAGTCAGCGCCCTGAAGGCTGCGTTGGCCACGAAACATGCAGTGGAGAATCTGGTTCGCCGCGCACGCGCTACGATGGCTTGGGACATTGATCGGCACGCACCCGTACAGCGTGCCAGAGAAGGAGCATCATCGTGTCAGAACTGACCGCGACCATTGACGGCAACATTGAACAGATTGACGAAGGAACAACAGGAGCTACGTGGTACTCCTCCAACCGGCGGGTAATCGCCATGAACGTCAACGGCGCACCGACCGATCTGACCGCTGAAATTCCCAATGGCGCTGAAGTCAGCGCTATTACGCTGGATTCTCAGGAAGGTCTGCAGATTCTGCGCCACTCCACCACGCACGTGCTGGCCCAGGCAGTGCAGGATGTATTTCCGGACGTCAACCTGGGAATTGGCCCGTTCATCACGGACGGCTTCTACTACGACTTCGGCAACATCGATGCAGTGACCCCAGAAATGCTTCGCGACCTCGAAAAACGCATGAAGCGGATCATTAAGGAAGGCCAAACGTTCCGCCGCCGCGTCGTCACCGAGGACGAGGCGCGCGCCGAACTGGCTGACCAACCTTACAAGCTCGAATTGGTCACTACGAAGGGATCAGGCGCAGAAGGCGCGTCCGTTGAGGTCGGCCACGGCGAACTGACAATCTACGACAATGTGCGGCGCGACGGCAGCGTCGCATGGAAAGATCTGTGCCGCGGCCCGCACCTGCCGTCCACCAAACTGATCGGCAATGGCTTCGCATTGACGAAGTCGTCGGCAGCGTACTGGAAAGGTGATCAGAACAACGATCACCTGCAACGCATTTACGGCACCGCGTGGGCCAGCAAGGACGACCTCGTCGCCTACCAGGAACGAATCAAGGAAGCACAGCGCCGCGACCACCGGCGACTGGGACAGGAACTTGACCTGTTCTCATTTCCCGAGGAAGTTGGCCCCGGCCTGGTTCTGTTCCACCCCAAAGGCGGTATTTTGCGTCACGTGATCGAAGAGTACGTCACGCAGCGCCACCTGGAAGCAGGCTTTGACTTCGTACATACGCCTGAGATCACCAAGTCAGGCGTATTCCACACCTCGGGTCACCTCCCGTACTACGCGGACACGATGTTTCCGCCGATGATGGTCGATGAAGAACGCGCAGAAGACGGACACGTGACGCGTGAAGGCCAGGAGTACTACCTCAAGGCCATGAACTGCCCGATGCACAACCTGATTTTCCGTTCACGAGGGCGTTCCTACCGTGAACTGCCTCTGCGATTTTTCGAAATGGGACACGACTACCGCTACGAAAAGTCCGGAGTGGTGCACGGCCTGACACGTATGCGCGGATTTACGCAGGATGATTCGCACACGTACTGCACACCTGAACAGGCGCGCGACGAAATCACGATGCTGCTGAACTTCTTCTTGTCGATTCTGCGCGAATTCGGATTGACGGACTTTTATCTGGAACTGTCCACCCGCAGTGATGACGAGTCGAAGAAAGACAAGTTCATCGGCTCGGATGAGGACTGGGATGCGGCAACTCGGATCCTGGAGGAAGCATGCGCGTCAACAGGGCTGGACCTGGTGCCAGATCCAGGCGGTGCCGCGTTCTACGGTCCGAAGGTTTCCGTTCAGGTCAAGGATGCGATCGGCCGCACATGGCAGATGTCCACCGTCCAGTACGACTTCAATCAGCCTGAACGCTTCGGCCTGGAATACACCGCGCCCGATGGTACGCACCAGCGTCCGGTGATGATTCACTGCGCCAAGCTCGGATCCGTTGAGCGCTTTATCGGCGTGCTGACTGAGCACTACGCCGGCGCATTCCCGGCATGGCTGGCACCTGTGCAGGTCAAACTCGTTCCCGTAGCAGACGCATTCGATGAGTACGTCGACCAGGTGGCTGCGAAACTGCGCGCGCGCCACGTGCGTGTTGAGGTCGACCATTCCGATGATCGTTTCGGCAAGAAGATTCGCAACGCCTCGAAGGAAAAAGTGCCGTTCGTGCTGATCGCGGGCGGTGAGGACGAAGAAGCAGGCGCTGTCTCGTTCCGCTACCGTGACGGAAGCCAGGATAACGGCATTCCGGTTGATGAAGCCGTTGAACGCATCGTGCACCACATTGAGACTCACAACAACGAGGACAAAGCGTAGAGAAGGGGAGCAGCGACATGAGGAACGGTCAGCCTCATCCGGGTGACCCGCAGGCGGAAGACTCAGGCGATTTTGCCGGTGAATTGGATGGCTTTGACCGGCTGTGGACGCCCCACCGCTGGGTCTACATCCAGGGAGATCACAAGCCTGCGGACTCGTCAGCAGGAGAATGCCCCTTCTGCGCGGCGCCGGACAAGACAGATGAAAAGGCACTGATCGTTCACCGCGGACGCACCTGCTTCGTATTGATGAATCTGTTCCCCTACAACTCCGGCCACATGCTCGTGTGCCCGTACCGCCACGTTGCCGACTACACGGATTTGACGGACGAGGAACGCATCGAGCTGGGCGAGCTGACCGCCACGGCCATGCGTGTGGAACGTGAGACGGCGGGTGCGCAGGGCTTCAACCTGGGCATGAACCAGGGACAGGTTGCCGGAGCCGGAATCGCCGCGCACCTGCATCAGCACGTGGTACCCCGATGGGGAGGAGACTCAAACTTTCTGCCGATCGTGGCCCGCTCACGTGCACTCCCCGAACTGCTCGGTGATGCGCGGCAGCGTCTGGCCAAGGCGTGGCCTCAGGGAGATGACAAGTAGATGCTCGGTAATCATGGCAGGTCGGTGGCGGCGACGATCTTCACACCTTTCGCCAAACTTCTGCATCGCCTTCACGTCACACCGAATATGGTGACAGCAACATCGACGACACTGGTCGTCATGATTTCCTGTGCGGTGCTGGCACGCGGCTACGTCTGGCAGGCTGGCGTCATACTCGGCGTGATCCTGTTTTGTGATTCCGTTGATGGAGTGCTTGCACGCTACAGCGGACAGACCTCACGGTTTGGCGCGTTCCTGGATTCGACGATGGACCGCCTCGGTGACGGGGCAGTGTTCGGTGCGCTGCTGGTCAATGCCGTATTCCACCTGGAGCCTTCACCTGAACGCACGACCGCGATCATCGCCGGAACAGTCGCGATGGTGGGCGTGGCAGCCGTTCCTTATGCCCGTGCCAAGGCTGAAATTATGGGGATTACCGCGTCGGTCGGTATAGCTGAACGCACTGACCGACTCATCATCGCGCTGGTGTGCGCAGCCCTGACCGATTGGAACCTGTGGTCGTGGTTCTACCCGATCGGACTGATATGGGTGGCATTCGCCTCGCTTATCACGGTGACGCAGCGCGTGCTGTACACGAAGAAGCAGATCGAGGCAGGCGACGCGGGTGAGTAACGCCTGGCAGCTGTCAGCATTTCGCCTCGCTCCGCGCCTGCCACGCTCACTTCTGTTCGGTGCGGCACGAACGGCAGGTGACATCGTCGCCGCACTCCCGCTAGACGTGACGGCGCGGCTGCGCTCCAACCACGAGCGAGTCGCCGGGCATTCGCTCCCTTCGAGCCACGTGCGCCAGGCCGTCCGACTGAGCGCGCAGACCTACGCCGAACAATTCGCGCTCACACACCTCATTGACGGCAACTTGGATGACATGGTGGACGTGCCGCGGATGGACATGCTGCGCGAACTGGCTGCTGACGGCCCCGTTGTGCTCGCCCTCGCACATGCCGGAAACTGGGACCTGGCCGGCGCATGGATGTGCCGCAACGGCCTTCCCGTGTTGACCGTGGCTGAAAAGCTCGACCCACCGGAATTGTTCCAGGCATTTGTCGACCTGCGCGAAGACCTCGGTATGGAAATTATCGGGGTGGGGAAGAAGGAATCCGTCTTTCACCAGCTCGCTGCCCAGGCGAAGGGACGCGCCAACCTTCTGGTACCGCTGCTGGCAGACCGCGATATTTCAGGCAGAGGCGTTGACGTTGATTTTGGAGGCCGCCGCGCACTTGTCGCAGCAGGCCCCGCGGCGTTGGCACAGCGCCTGGACCGCCCACTGGCAGCCGCGATGATCTATCACACCACAGGTAGCCACATTCGCATCGATATTTCCGACGTGATCGACAATCCCGGCGCTACCCAATCGCGTACCAGTGTGGAAACACACACCCAGGCGTGGGTCGACGCGCTTGTCCCTATGATTCGTGAACATCTGGCACACTGGCACATGATGCAACCGCTATTTGTCGACGACCTCGATCCAGAACGCCTGGCCAGGGCCCGCCGACGCGTCGAGGACTCACAGTGAAAATCGGAATCGTCAACCCCTACGCATGGGACGTGCCTGGAGGCGTCCAGTTCCACGTGCGTGACCTTGCTGAAGAGCTTATCCGCCGAGGCCACACCGTCTCCGTTCTGACTCCGGCCAAACACGACACAGACTTACCGAGCTGGGCCGTCGGCGCGGGTGAGACCATTCCGATCCCCTTCAACGGGTCCGTCGCACGCCTCTCATTTACTCCACGTTCAGCCGTACGCACCAGGAAATGGCTCGACGAGGGCGACTTCGATGTCGTCCATATCCATGAACCAGGGGTGCCATCTGTGTCCTTCCTGGCCTTGATCAATGCGGATGTGCCCATGGTGGGAACATTCCATTCAGCAATGGAGCGCTCCTACGCCAGGGAAATCACCGCGGGCATGATCCGCCCCCTCATGGAGCGCCTGAGTGCGCGCATCGCAGTGTCGGCTGAAGCGCGCCGCACCCTGATCGAACACCATGGTGGTGACGCTGTGATTATCCCCAACGGCGTTGAGACGGAGAACTTCCGTCGCGCTCAGCCGCTGCCACAGTGGGAAGCCACCCAGCACAGGCCGGTGGTCGTCTTCTTGGGACGCCTCGATGAGCCGCGGAAAGGACTGGGCATATTTGCCGGTGCGATCCGCACAGTGCTTGAACACGTCCCCGGGGCGCGCTTTATGATCGCAGGACGCGGCGATGCCGGCCAGATACGAACCGATCTGGAAGGCCTGGGAGACTCAGTGGAGTTCCTGGGCGAAATTACGGACGAGGAAAAAGAATCACTGCTGGCTGGCGCGACAATCTATGTTGCGCCGCAAACAGGGGGAGAATCCTTCGGCATTGTGCTGGTCGAAGCGATGGCTGCAGGGTGTGCCGTCGTCGCATCCGATATCGAAGCCTTCCGAGCCGTTCTCAACAATGGTGACGCCGGAATGTTGTTCCACAGCGGCGATTCGGCTGCACTGGCGGACGCCCTCGTCAATGCCTTGAGCGACGCGGACGCTTTGGACGAACTTGCCGTACGAGGGCAGGCCGCATCAGCCGCCTATGACTGGTCGACCGTCACTGATCGCATTATGGCTGTGTACCAGACCGTTGTGGCCGGGGCGCGTGAAGATCCTGGCAGGCAGAACGCCTTGTCGCTCATGCGTGGCGGACGGCTGCGGGAGGTTGACCAATGAGCCTGTGGCAGTGGATTCTCCTGGCCGGTGTCATCGTGGTTGTGGCGGTATTGATCTGGCAGTGCGTCATGTTGGCTGGGCGCCTGGACAGGTTGCATTGGCGCGTGACGATGTCACGCGTCGCCCTCGACACGCATTTGATCAGACGAGCCGTCGATGCAGGGCTGCTGGCGGCCAGCGGACTGGCAGGACAGGGAAGCGCCGACTTGGACGATGCTGCCGCGCGCTGCCTGGCGTTGAGCGGAACCCCACTGGTGGATGACGATTTCGACCGCAAGCGTGACATTGACGGACTGTCTGACGGCGATGCGCAGATGGCTGCAAGACGTCTGAATGCCGAGTCGGCCCTGTCGCGACAGATTCGTGCGTGCATGACACCCCAGTTGCGCGACGAGGCGCGTGACGATGCCGATGCTGCACACCTGATCAGCGCTCTCGACGCGTCGCACTACCGCGTGCATGTGGCTCGTTCAGTGCATAATCTAGACGTGACACAAATTAGGCGACTGCGTGCTCATCCGTTGGTGCGCATCGCTCACCTGTACGGCCATGCACGAGTGCCATCGAGCATCGACTTCGACGACGCGCAGTAACTAAAGGCGGTGAGACCCGTGAGCGAGCAACGTGTGAAGTGGGGAGGTCCCGGCGAGGACTACCGCCTTGACAGGATTGGTCGCGTCGGCGGGAATCAGTGGGCTGACGCCCCGGCAGGCGCGCCGGCAACGGGTGTGCCCAGTCCGCAGGAAGTCGCTCCCGTATGGTCTCCGCCCACGCGCAAGCGCTCGATTGCGTGGTTTGAAATCATTTTCACCATTGTTGGCGTGGCGGCACTGGGTTTTGCGCTGTTCGGATACGTGCGCACCGGTGGTTTACCGTCAACAGTTCTGACCGGAGTGCTGGCATTGATTCCCTTGGGATTCATCATCGCAGTGCTGCGTTTTATTGATCGCTGGGAACCCGAACCGTGGGTCGCGATGCTCGTGACCTTCGTGTGGGGAGCGGGAGCTGCAGCAGTGGTGGCGATGGTGATCAACACTGCGCTGCAGACGAACATCCAGTTGATCACCGGGCACTCAGGCCTGACGATGGTAGCTACGGCCTCGATCGTGGCACCCATCGTGGAAGAGACCCTCAAGGGCGCGGGCGTGGTGTTTATTCTGGCCTGGCGACGTCACCGCATCAACTCGCTGATTGACGGTATCGTCTACGCCGGAATGGCAGGCGCAGGTTTCGCGTTTATCGAGAACATCCAGTACTTCCTGCGCAGCTCAGAAGAGGGCCAACTGATGATCACGTGGTTCCTGCGCGGCATCATGAGCCCGTTCCTGCATCCGATGGCCACCTCGTTCATCGGGCTGGCGGCAGCGTGGGGCGTGGTGCGCCACAAGTCGGATCTCGCATGGGTCTGGACCTTGCCGCTGGGGTGGATCGTCGCGGTCCTCATCCACGGATCGTGGAACTACCTGGCCAGCACGTCGATGGAACGGTGGTTCGTGTTTTACCTCTTCGTCGAGGTCCCGATTTTCATCGCGTGGATCGTCGCGCTGCTGGTCATGTCCGCGCGGCAGGCGCGCACCATTGCCAACGGGCTGGAGCCCTATGTGCGTACCGGATGGATCCTGCCGGGCGAAGTGACAATGGTGGTCAACCGCGGTGCCCGCCGTTCAGCCGTTAGGTGGGCAGCTCAGGGCGGTCGCGCTGCCAAACGCGCCATGAAGAATTTCCAGCGACTGGCTGCCGCATTGGGAATGGATGAAATGATCCACCGTAAGGCGGGCAGGCACGCAGATCGCGTGGCACAGGATCAGGACATGCTGCAGCAGTTGATCGCGTCCCGAGACGTGTTCCTGACGCGCACGCGCAGTGCTCACGCCAACAGGCAGATTGGACGATAACGAGTGAGTGACCTTGGACCGGAATGGATTCCAGACCAAGACGGCATACCGTTCCGACGCGCTGCCCGCGTAGCCGTATTCGACGAGGACGGCAAGCTGCTCCTCGTGCGCGGACACGATTCAGAAAATGTCAGACGCTCCTGGTGGTTCACCACAGGAGGCGGGCAGGAAGAAGGCGAAACACTGCAGCAGACGGCGGTGCGCGAAATTCGTGAAGAGACGGGGATCGCCCTGGATCCGACTCGTCTTGTTGGCCCTGTCCTGCATCGGCGCGCGCTGTTCGATTTTCTCAACGTGACAGCGCGCCAGGAGGAATGGTTCTTCGTTGCGCACGTGCACCGCACAGAGTTGAACTGGGACGGCTGGACTGAACTGGAGCGCAGCGTGCTCGATGCGATGACGTGGTGGGACTTGGACGATCTTGAGGTCGAAGCCCGAAGAGCGGAAGTCTATCCACGTGACCTGGTCGCGATGGCTCGTCAATGGAAAGACGGGTGGGATGGGACCATGATCGAGCTTGACGAGTCATCCGTCGGGTAAAGTAGCCACCACATCAGCCACTGAGGAGAATGTCATGTATGTGCCCGTAATTCCCACTGTCCGACATGCCGATATGTCCGAGGGTGCAGGACGGTTCTCACCTGTCACGACGAAACTGGTTCAGGACGCGACGCAACTGGGTATTGACACGGCACTGGAGCCTTTCCAGGAAAAGGAGGCGTACGCCCTGACGATCGGTGAGGACGGCACTCATATTCGGGCCATCACCGAGGTTGGTGTGGTGCGCGCCAGCCGCACACTGAATCAGCTCAAGAGAGGCGGAGTCGCGCTGAGCGGAACGATTGTGGACTGGCCCGAATTCGAATGGCGCGGCCTCATGATCGACACTGTGCGCCACTTCTTTTCCCTCGATGTCCTCAAGGAGATCGTCGATTTGATGGCAAGCCTGTCACTGAACGTCCTTCATCTGCACGTGAGTGACGACCAGGGGTGGCGAGTCGAAATTCCCGCTCTTCCCGAACTGACGGAAAAATCATCACAGAGTGCCGTGAATGGCGAAGGTGGCGGATACCTGACTGTCGAGCAGTACAACGATCTGCGACGCTACGCGAGTGCCCGCGGAGTTGACGTGGTGCCTGAGGTTGATATGCCGGGACACACCAACGCCGCACTGCACGCGATGCCGGGTCTGAATCCCGACGGTCAGGCGCGGGATGTCTACGAAGGTATCGACGTGGGAATGTCGACGCTGAGCACGCAGGCAGCCGACACCGAACGCTTCATGGACGAAGTGATCGGACAGCTGGCAGCTGACTCGCCGCTCGGTATGCATATCGGCGGCGACGAAAGCCATTCCACACCTCACGACGAGTTCCGCGCCCTGGTCACAATGGCGGTGGAACGCGTCCACGCATGCGGCAGGCGGGCGATCATGTGGCAGGAAGCGGGCGCAATGGCACACGAGGGCGACATCGTGCAGCTGTGGGATACCACCAACAATCATACTGAGGGCGTGCTGGCGGGCATTGAGCGCGGTGCACGCGTCATCGTGTCGCCTGGACAGAAATCATATCTGGATATGAAAGAGAATGCCGATGAGCCGTGGGGCCAGGACTGGGCCGGGCCTCTACCGTTCCGGACAGCGCTGGAGTGGAATCCGCGCACCGCGCTCGAAGGGCTGGATCCTCGGGCGGTGATCGGTGTTGAAGCATGTGTGTGGGCAGAGTACATCCGCACGCGTGAACAGCTCTTTGAGAAGCTCCTGCCGCGTCTGACTGCCATTGCTGAGGTCGCATGGACCGGCAGTGGTGACGACAAGTGGGAGGAATTCTCCCGGCGCGTCACCTCACTCACGGAACTGTGGGATGCCAAGCGGCTCACCTGGCACCGTTCAGAAGGCGTCGACTGGAAGTAGCCGAACCTAGAACAGGGCAGCGACGAGCGCGTCGAGGCGACGCACGGCCAGAGAATTGGGAATCGCGTCGCGGACAGCGGACTTGGCGCAAAAAGCGACGCCCCATCCTGCGGCCTGCATCATGGGGATGTCGTTCGCGCCATCACCAATGGCAACGCACCGTGAGGGGGATACTCCCAGCTGAGCTGCCCATTCAGTGAGCTTACGGACCTTCACGTGCGATGTCACGATCTCTCCGAGGACGTGGCCGGTCAGGTGCCCGTCACGCACTTCCAGTCGGTTCGCACAGTAAAAATCGATGCTCAGTCGCGTTGCCAATGGGCCGACGACTTCCTCGAACCCGCCGGAGACCACACCAAAGGCACCGCCGGAAACGGAGTGGACACTTTTGATGAGTTGCTTGGCGCCGGGGGTGACGGTGAGGGAGCGGGTAACGTGGCGGAACACGGTCTCAGGGACGCCGGCAAGTGTGGCGACCCGCTCCCGCAAGGACTGCGCAAAATCGATCTCACCGTTCATTGCCCGCGCGGTCACTGCCGCCACTTCCTGACGCGTACCGGCCCACTCGGCAAGTTCTTCGATCACTTCCTGAGCGATCAGCGTTGAATCCACGTCGGTGACGATCAGCGCTGGCCCGCCTTCTTCACGAACAGAAACAGGGACAACCAGAACATCTCCCCACCGTGACAACGCGGCGTGCGCACCGTCAAGATCCAGCATGCCCACACCGTCATCACCCTCGCGCACGCAGGCCACCACGCACGCAGGGACGTCCCCGCCAATCGGGTTCGCCACGAACGGCAATGCTCGCACATGTATTTTTGAACGGCGCACACCGGCAAAATCTGCCAGTGCGCGAACTGCCGGAGCCTCGTACGGAAAACTTGCGACGTCATGCGGGGCAATGACGCAAAGTGCTGCGCCAGCCCGTTGGCTCACTTAGTCACCACCATGCCCTTGGGGACGACGGTGATGCCGGACTCGGTGACGGTGAAACCGCGAGCGCGATCATGTTCCAGGTCCACACCGACCGTCGCTCCTTCTTCCACGACGACGTCCTTATCCAGGATCGTCTTGGAGACGATGGAGTGGCGACCCACGCGGGTGTTGCCCATGACGACCGAGTCAGTGACCTGAGCCCACGAGTGCACGTACACGCCAGGCGAAATGATCGAATGGTAAACCTCGCCGCCCGAGACAATCGAGCCGGGGGAGACAAACGAGTCGACGGCGTGCCCCATACGCGAATGCTCATCGCCGTAGACGAACTTTGCCGGCGGCAAGGAGCCATCGATGAGGGTCATCGTCGGCCAGTCGCGGTTATAGAGGTTAAAGATCGGGTGGACGCTGATCAGGTCCATATTCGCGTCGTAGTACGCGTCCAGTGTGCCGACATCGCGCCAGTAGTCGCGGTCCCTCTCTGTGGACCCGGGCACGATGTTGTCCTTGAAATCGTAGACACCGCACTGCTGACGTTCGACGAACCACGGGATGATATTGCCACCCATGTCGTGATTTGAATCCTCGTTTTCCGCGTCTGCACGAAGTGCGGCGACGAGGGCGTCCGTATCGAACACGTAGTTACCCATAGATGCGAGCACTTTGGTCGGATCATCCGGCAGACCCTCAGCGTTTTGCGGCTTCTCGAGGAAGTTCTTCACCACGCCACCTTCGGCGTCGATGACGCCCAGAGCGGGGGCGAGTTCAACCGGTTGGCGGATGCCTGCCACAGTTGCCGGAAGACCGGACTCAATGTGGTGCTCCACCATCTGAGAAAAGTCCATGCGGTAGATGTTGTCGGCACCAATGATCACCATGTAGTCAGGGTGCTCGTCCTCAATGACGTTCAGGGACTGGTAGATCGCGTCGGCACTGCCCAGGTACCAGTGCGGTCCCCGTCGTTGCTGCGCCGGTACGGGAGCAATGAAGTTACCCAGCAACGGTGACATATACCACGTCTTTGTAACATGTCGGTCCAGCGAATGCGACTTGTATTGGGTGAGCACGACGACACGCATGTAGCCGGAGTTGACGATATTGGACAGCGCGAAGTCAATCAGTCGGTAGTTTCCACCAAAAGGTACTGCAGGCTTGGCTCGATCCATGGTCAAGGGCATGAGACGCTTGCCTTCGCCACCCGCAAGAACGATTGCTAGGACATGTTTTTTTGCCATGTCTCAAGGGTAGGCAATAATCAGCGTGAATGTGCGCAAACGACACGAGATGCGCTGCTGTTCGATAAGCTCTCAGTAGGAGGCAGCCATGCGTATAGATTTATTGACACGTGAATATCCGCCGCACGTCTACGGCGGTGCGGGTGTTCACGTGACTGAACTGGCTCGCGTATTGCGAAGCCTAGGTCCTGACATTCGGGTTCACGCATTCGATGGTCCCAGGAAGCCGGGGGACGAGGGTGCCCTCGACGGTGTGCGAGGATACGACGAACTTGCCGAACTGGACGGCGCAAATGCAGCGTTGCGCACACTCGGGGTGGATCTGCAGATGGCGGCCCACACCGACGGAACTGACCTGGTGCATTCGCACACGTGGTACGCCAACTTTGCCGGATATGTGTCGAAGCTGCTGTACGACGTCCCTCACGTTGTTTCCGCACACTCGCTCGAACCGTTGCGTCCGTGGAAGGCCGAGCAGCTGGGCGGTGGCTACCGTCTGTCCAGCTTCGCTGAGCGCATCGCCTACGAGAACGCTGACGCGATCATTGCGGTGTCCAACGGGATGAAAGATGACATCCTGCGCTCGTATCCCAGTGTCGAAGAGGACAGGGTTCACGTCATCTTTAACGGTATCGATCTGAATGAGTGGCGCAAACCCTCCACCGAGGATGAAAAAGCCAACCAGGCGCGCGTGCTCAAGGAATTCGGTATTGATCCTGACCGGCCTACAGTGGTTTTCGTTGGGCGGATCACCCGTCAGAAAGGTCTGCCGTACTTCCTGCGCGCAGCTCGCCAGCTTCCACGAGATGCTCAAATCGTGCTGTGTGCAGGAGCGCCGGACACCAAGGAAATCGCCGCTGAGGTCGACACGTTGGTCAAGGAACTGGCGGCCGACAGAGACGGGGTCGTGCTCATCTCCCAGATGCTGCCGCGAGCCGATCTGTGTGCAATCCTGGACGTGGCGACCGTCTTCATCACTCCGTCTGTGTACGAGCCGCTGGGCATCGTGAACCTGGAGGCTATGGCGATGGAGTTGCCGGTGGTGGGCACACGCACCGGCGGAATTCCCGACGTTATTGTCGAGGGAGAAACCGGCTACCTTATTCCCATCGAGCAGAAGACTGACGGAACCGGAACCCCCATTGATCCAGAAGCGTTCGAATCTGCGATGGCTGAACGCATCGATGCCGTGCTGGCTGATCCAGGGCAGGCGCGTCAGATGGGCAAAGCCGGCCTGGAGCGGGCGCGCACTGAATTTTCGTGGGACACAGTCGGCCAGCAGACACTCGACCTTTATCGCGCGCTGGTGGGCTGATGAGGCAAGGTTCTGGCTACACTGAAGACATGGAGAACGTTGTTGATCTACACGACGTCACGCTTGAGCGCGGCGGATCCCACCTTGTTGATTCCCTGACGCTGTCGACGCATCGCGGTGAACACTGGGTCATTGTTGGCCCGAACGGTGCAGGCAAAACCAGCTTGATCCGACTGATTAGTGGGCGCGAGCGCGCAACCAGCGGTTCCGTGACCATTCTGGGCACGCCGATCGAAGAAGCCGACCCCGGGGAATTGTCCGCGCGCATCGGCTTTGCTTCACAGTCACTGACGGCACGAATTTCAGTGTCCATGCCGGTGCGCATGGCGGTGATGACCGCAGCATGGGGCAGGTCGATTACCTACGGCGAACAGTACGACACTGAGGACGAGGGGCGCGCAGATAACCTGCTGCACCTGTTCGGCGTCTCGCACCTGGCGGAGCGCCGTTTCGGAACGCTGTCAGAAGGGGAGCGCCAACGCGTCGCACTGGCTCGCGCACTCATGGCGGACCCGGAAATTCTGATACTTGACGAACCGAGTGCCGGACTTGATCTGGGGGCGCGTGAACTGCTGGTGGAGGCGCTGACGGAGCTGAGCGGGGATACGCGTTCACCACAACTGCTGCTGGTTACCCACCAGATTGAAGAAATTGCACCCGGCTTCACGCACGGCGTGGTGATGTCACAGGGCCACCTCGTTGCGAGCGGGCCAATTGAACAGACTTTGACCAGTGAGACCCTGTCGACGGCATTCGATCTGCCGCTGGAGGTCGGTCACGGTGACGGGCGCTGGTGGGCGCGTATGAACAGGGACCGGAAGCCCGACAGTTCCCGTCGACACTGAAACGGAGGAAACAGTGGTCTTTTATTGGTGGCTTCTCATCGCACTAGGCTTGGGCATCGTCGAGATGCTGTCACTCGACCTCTTCTTCCTCATGCTGGCTATTTCGGCACTTGCAGGCGGAATTGCCAGCGCTGCCGGAGGGGAAACAGGCGTGCAGGTGGCCGTGTTTGCGGTCGCCAGCCTGCTTCTTCTCCTTCTCGTTCGTCCATGGGCTAAGGCGCATCTGACACGCACGAACCCGAATATTCGAACCAATGCACAAGGGCTGATTGGAACAGACGCCCTCACGCTTACTCGAGTCAACAGAATCGACGGGCGTGCCAAAGTTGCCGGCGATACGTGGAGCGCGCGCTCGGCGGATGGGCGGGAAATCCCCGCCGGCGTCCACGCGCACGTTGTCCGCATCGATGGGGCAACAGCCATTATTGAACGTAACGAACCCCCTATGCAGTGAGAGGCTGTCACAATGTTTAACTCATTCGGGCAGACAATCGGAATGGCGCTGATCTTCCTCATCGTGCTGTTCGTTGTCGTCACCGTAGCCAAGTCAATCCAGGTGGTCCCGCAGTCGCGGGCCCTGGTGGTGGAACGTCTCGGCAAGTTCCAGTCGGTGCTCTACGCCGGACTTCACGTCCTGGTACCTTTCCTTGATCGCATCGCAAGCAAGGTTGACCTGCGTGAACAGGTCCAGTCGTTCCCACCCCAACCTGTCATTACCGCTGACAACGTTGTGGTCTCCATCGATTCGGTCATTTACTACCAGGTCAACGATCCGCGTAGCGCGACCTACGAAATCGCGAACTACATTCAGGCTATCGAGCAGCTCACCGTCACGACGCTGCGTAACGTGATCGGCTCAATGGACCTCGAGCAAACACTGACCAGCCGCGACCAGATCAACTCTCAGCTGCGCGGCGTCCTGGACGAGGCAACCGGCCGCTGGGGTATTCGCGTGAATCGAGTCGAGCTCAAGGCCATCGATCCGCCGCCGTCCATTCAGAACGCGATGGAGCAGCAGCTGCGCGCTGAGCGCGACAAGCGTGCCGCCATTTTGACTGCTGAAGGTGTGCGCCAGTCTCAGATCCTCAAGTCTGAAGGTGACAAGCAGTCCCAGATTCTGCGCGCTGAAGGTGCCGCACAGGCCGCAGTGACGAAAGCTCGCGGTGAATCCGAGGCCATCCAGACCGTGTTCAACGCCATTCACGCCGGCAAGCCGACCCCGGATCTTCTGTCCTACCAGTACCTGCAGATGCTGCCGCGTATCGCTGAAGGTGAAGCATCGAAGGTCTGGGTTGTGCCAACTGAGCTGACAGCCGCCCTCGACGCTGTGGCGAAAGGCTTTTCAGGTGGGGGAACGGATGGAGAATCCGGGCCGGCTAAGCCGACCATGCCGCCCAACCCTGTGAGGCACTCAAGCCAGGCACCGATTGTAGACACCCGTCCCAAAGGGCCGAGCGTCCTCGATGAGCCAACGCAGGCCCGCCCCTCCGAAAAGCTCAAAGACCTGATTGAGCCGATCGAAGATGTGGAGCTGCCTCCAGAGGAGAATGAGAAATAGATGGATCAGTTGTCCGACTCGGTGATGCGTGAAGTTGCCGATCAGGAAATTCGCTTTATCCGCCTGTGGTTCACGGATGTGGCCGGCGTACTCAAATCGCTGGCCATTGATCCAGGTGAATTGGAGGATGCGCTCAGCGAAGGTATCGGCTTTGACGGTTCCTCGATCGAGGGGCTGACACGCGTCCACGAGTCGGACATGCTCCTGAAACCAGATCCCAGCACCTTCCAGGTTTTACCGTGGGGTAGTGAGGACGACAAAGTTGCACGCATGTTTTGCGATGTGCTCACCCCCGACGGTGAGCAGGCTCGATCCGATCCGCGAGGAACGCTGGAACGTACTGTGCAGCGTGCAACCGACATGGGATTCACCGTGATGGTGCATCCCGAGATCGAGTTCTACCTGCTGCATAAGCCTGCAACCCCCGATCACCTCGTTCCCATTGACGGTGCCGGCTATTTCGACCATGTCACGCGATCCATTGCCCACGATTTTCGTCGTCGCCTGGTTCACATGCTCGAAAGCATGGACATCGCCGTCGAACTGTCCCACCACGAGGGCGGCCCTGGGCAAAACGAAGTTGACCTGCGGGCAGTCGATGCGGTTCGGGCAGCCGACAACATCATTACCGCCCGCACGCTCATTGAATACGTGGCACTGAGCGAGGACGTCGTCGCCACGTTTATGCCTAAGCCGTTTGCCGATTACCCCGGCTCAGGCATGCACACCCACCTGTCACTGTTCGAAGGTGACCACAACGCATTTTACGATCCGGCCGGCACGTATCAGCTGTCAGCTACCGGACGCCACTTCATCGCCGGACTGCTGGCGCATGCCCGCGAAATCAGCGCGATCACCAATCAGCACGTCAACTCGTTCAAACGTTTGTGGGGCGGGGGAGAAGCTCCCTGCTACGTGTGCTGGGGTCACAACAATTCATCGGCACTGGTTCGTGTGCCACTGTATAAGCCGGATAAACGGCGCTCAGCGCGGATTGAATACCGCGCACTTGATCCGGCGTGCAACCCCTACCTTGCGCTGTCAGTGCTCATCTCCGCAGGCTTGGATGGCATTGACAAGAAGATGGAGCTCATGCCTGAAGCTGAGGACAACGTGTGGGACCTGTCCGAACACGAACGTCAGGTTCTTGGCATCGATTCCCTGCCCGCCTCCTTGCACAGCGCCCTGGAATGTATGAAGAATTCCGATCTTGTCGCTCAGACCCTGGGTGAAGAAGTCTTCGACTACGTGCTGCGCAACAAGTTCAAGGAATGGGCTGAGTACCGCCACCAGATCACGCCCCAGGAAATCAGACAATTCATTAAGGCCAATTGATGCGCAGCGAGCGCATTGAAGCGCACCTGCGCAGTGCAGGCTTTCACGATGCCCGCACCAGCGCGGACTATTTCAGGCAGCTTCCTGACAGTGCCGACATCTGGATGCGGGCAGCTCAGACCAGTGCCGATCCAGACCTGGTTGCCCTCCAGCTCGTGCGACTGCACGAAGCTGACCCGAATGCTCTGCGCCACGTACTCAACCACGGTGCGGCGCGCCAGCTTGCCGCCGTGATGGGCGCATCGCGTCCCCTCGGCGATTTTATTGTTGCCCACTCTGACGCCATTGACGCGGTGTGGGTCGAGGCACGTGATGCTCGCCAGGTCATCCTCGACGCTCTTGCCTCGGCTACCGCAACAGCAGATGACCTGCGACGAGCGTACAGAAACGTGTTGATTTCGATTGCCGCCACTGACCTGACGGACTCCGACCCGGTTGGGCACTTGCCTGAGGTGGCTGCACGGCTGACTGATGCTGCTGACGCGGCGTTGGAAGGTGCCCTGTTGCTGGCACGGCGCCAGATCGACCCCGATCACACCGTCAAGTTCGCGATCATCGCTATGGGTAAGACGGGGGCGCGTGAACTGAACTATATTTCCGACGTTGACGTCATGTACGTGGTGGGCGTGCAGGAAGGCCAGTCAGAGCGCAGCGTTATTGAAATCGCCACGCGGCTGGCAGCGATGACCGCTCAGGCGTGTTCTGGTGCGGGCAGTGAGCCACCGCTGTGGGCAGTTGACGCCACGCTGCGGCCGGAAGGCCGTGACGGCGCGCTGGTCAGAACCGTCGAATCCTACGTCGCCTACTACCAGTCCTGGGCGCACACCTGGGAGTTCCAGGCACTGCTCAAAGCGCGCCCGGTGGCAGGGGATCGTCATGTCGGACAAGACTTCATTGACGCGATTACTCCATTTGTGTGGTCCGCCGCGGACCGCGAAGGGTTCGTGGACAACGCCCGCACCTTGAGGCAACGCGCCGAAGCCCTGGTCCCGGCTGCGGACAGCGACCGGGAACTTAAACTCGGTGCCGGAGGACTTCGGGACGTCGAATTTACGATTCAGCTGCTCCAGCTTGTTCACGGGCGCACAGACGAATCGATCCGTATTGCCGACACCGTCGGAGCAATCCGGGCACTGTCCGACGGAGGATATGTTGCCCGAACGGATGCACGCGACCTGACGCACTGCTACTGCTTCCTGCGCACTGTTGAGCACCGGGCCCAGCTGGCACGCATGCGCAGAACACACATGATCCCCTCATCAGGACACGAACTGCGGCGTATTGCCCGAGCGATGGGGCCGGAGCTCATGAGCGCGGAAAACCTCATCGACACCGTGGACGACGTGCGTGAGCGCGTCCGCAGGCTGCATGACGATATGTTCTACCGGCCGATTATCGCGGCCACCGCCCGCCTGACTCCCGACGAAGCCGCGCTGGATCTGGAGGCTGCCAAGGCTCGTTTGGCGGCGCTGGGGTATCTGGATCCTGCCGGAGCGCTCGGTCATATCAAAGCTCTGACACACGGCACGTCACGCCGTGCCACCATTCAACGCCACCTGTTGCCTGTCTTTATGACGTGGCTTGGGCACGGAGCTGACCCTGACCTCGGGCTGTTGAACTTCCGTACCCTGTCCGAACGCATCGGCGATTCGCATTGGTACCTGTCGCTTCTGCGCGATTCAGGTCTGGCGGCCTCACGACTGTGCGAACTCTTACCGTCCTCACGCTGGGTTGCCTCCGCTCTTGCTGAGTTGCCTGAAGCAGTGCAGTGGCTTGACGGTGATGAGCAGCTCAAAGCGCGCGACCGTCAGCGCCTGATCAACGAGGTGGACGCGCTTATCTCGCGACACAGCGACACTGAACAGGCCATGTGGCGCGTGCAGGCGGTACGTGTACGTGAAGTGACGCGCGCAGCCCTGGGAGATGCACTGGCACATGTTGCCCCTGTGCGAACCGCCATTGCGGACGCTTCGGATGTGGCGCTTCATGGCGCACTGACTATCGCGACTCGCCAGTGGAGCAGCGAGCACGCAGACGCGCAGCCGCCACGCCTGGCTTTTGTTGCGATGGGTTCATACGGCGGACGCGAATCCTCATTGATGTCCGACGCCGACATTATTGCCGTTCACGAGGGGGACGCCGGTGCCGCCGTTGACATCACCATGCGCGTGAAAAAGCTGCTCAGCTCTGTCCACGAGGGATCGGGGCTGAGCGTGGATATGGATCTGCGACCGGAAGGAAAATCCGGGCCAGTTTCGCGCACGGTGAGCTCCTATGAGGAGTATTACCAGCGGTGGGGATCAGTATGGGAACGTCAGGCACTGTTACGAGCCAGACCCGCAGCAGGTGACGGGGAGCTGCTGGCCGACTTCTTTGCCGCCATTGATCCGATCCGCTACGATCAGTCACCCTCGGACGCTGATATCCAGCAGATTCGCCTGCTGAAAGCTCGAATGGAACGCGAGCGACTGCCTCGTGGCATTGAGCCGACGCGGCATGTCAAACTTGGCGTGGGGGGAATGAGCGACGTGGAGTGGGTCGTGCAGCTCATGCAGATGCGTCACGTTCACAGCTGTGAGGAGCTGCGCACCACCTCCACGCAGCGCGCGCTGGCGGTCCTACGACACAGCAACCTGATCAGCGGAGAGGACGCTGATGACCTGGATCGCGCGTGGAGTTTAGCTCGACGCATCCGTACGGGAAACGTGCTGGCAACCGGGCGCACATCCGGGGTCAAAATCGACGTGCTGGCGCGCTCGGGTGCGAAACTGGCCTCGCTGGCGCACTTGTTAGGATATGGGGCAGGCGGCTATCACGCCCTGGAAGAGGACTGGCTGCGTGCGGCCCGGCGTTCACGGGATGTGATGGAAAGGCTCTTCTGGTCAGACTCACGGTGAATGGCATCTTGAGGAAGTAGGAAATGAAACTTGTTCTTGTCCGGCACGGACAAACCGCCGCCAATCGATCACACGCACTGGATACGGGCCGCCCCGGCGCACCCCTCGACAAGCGAGGACGTAAACAGGCCGAATCGCTGGCAGCGCGGTGGGAAAACGATATTGCACCGGCACCAGGCCTGGTGGTCGTCTCACCTTTGACCCGAACGCGGCAAACAGCAGCACCGCTGATCGCCCGCTTCAATTCACACGTGTGGATTCGACCCGGCATCCGTGAAATCGAGACAGGCGACGGTGAAATGGCGGTGGACCGCGCCTCGGAAATGACGTACATGCGCACCATCGTCCACTGGGCTCAGGGCAATCTGGATGCCAGAATGCCGGGTGCGCAAAACGGGCATGAAGTGCTGGCACGGGTGCGTCCCGTCATCGGTGAAATTGAACAGTGGGCCGAGGAGCACAAGGACGGAGTCGTCGCACTTGTCGCGCATGGCGCTATTTTGCGCACAATCACACCCGTGCTTGCCTCGAATGCGGATGCGCGCATGACGGTAACCAATCCGATGCGCAACACCGGCACCACGGTGCTCGATCGTGAAGGCGGCCAGTGGGTTGCGCGCACATGGAACGACCGTCCGATCGACCAATGGCCCGTGCCCGACGGCGAGATTCCACTGGTGCGATCAGAACTGAGTGCTTAGAGAACCTTCGAGAAGAACGCCTTGGTGCGTTCGCGCGTGGGATGCTCGATGACGTCGGAAGGCTTCCCCGCCTCCACAATCACACCCTCATCCATGAACACGACCTGGTCGGCCACTTCGCGCGCAAACCCAACCTCGTGCGTGACAGCCACCATCGTCATGCCGGAGCGGGCCAGATCTTTCATCACGCCGAGCACTTCGTCAACCAACTCAGGGTCGAGGGCTGACGTCGGCTCATCGAACAACAACAGCTCCGGGTCCATGGCAAGTGCGCGTGCAATGGCAACACGCTGCTGCTGGCCACCGGACAGCTGCGAAGGATAGTGCTGAGCACGGTCAGCCAGACCGACACGATCCAGCAGCGACAGCGCCGTTTTCTGCGCCTCTTTTTCCTTGACGCCCTTGACGTGCACAGGTGCTTCCATCACATTTTCGAGGGCGGTCATATGGGGGAACAGGTTGAAACGCTGAAACACCATGCCAATGCGAGAGCGTTGCTGAGCGATGACCTTGTCGGGCAGGTCATGCAGAACAGGCTGACCAGATGAGTCAGTGGTTTCGCGGTACCCAATCAGGTCGCCTTCAACATAAATCCTGCCTGCGCTGATACGTTCCAACTGGTTAATGCAGCGCAGGAGGGTTGATTTTCCTGAACCGGACGGCCCCAGGATCACGCACACCTCGCCGCTGCGTACCGTCAGGTCGATGCCGCGTAATACATGAAGATCACCGAAGAACTTGTGAACTGCCTGCACGGAGACCATCGGGGCAAGTGAAGAGCTCATGGTGTGACCTCGATAAATGGATCGTTTTTCGTGGTGTGAGAGGAATTGATGGCGCTCTGGCGTCCCGTCTTGTGCGAGGAA
The DNA here is from genome assembly GCF_900106055.1 of Schaalia radingae. NCBI lineage: Bacteria > Bacillati > Actinomycetota > Actinomycetes > Actinomycetales > Actinomycetaceae > Schaalia > Schaalia radingae. The sequence goes on from NZ_LT629792.1 coordinate 1,119,715, forward strand.
GTGCCGGTCGTGCCTTCCGGGCGGTCAGAGGTGAAGCCACGCCCATAGTGCTGCTCAATGAAGTACTGAATGACCATCAACAGCGAGGTGATCGCCAGATACCACAGTGCGGCCGCGATCAGCAGGGGGATCGGCACGAACAGCGCTTGCCCCTTGGTGCGCGCCACGAACGTCAATTCCAGAGTGAACGGAATGGCGGCAACCAGAGAGGTGGTCTTGAGCATCGAGATCGTCTCATTCCCGATCGGCGGGACAATCACGCGCATTGCCTGCGGCAGGATAATGCGACGCAGGATCAGACCGCGATGCATACCGAGCGCGGTCGCTGCTTCTTCCTGTCCCTTATCAACGGACAGCAGACCTGCGCGGATAATTTCAGCCAGGTAGGCGCCCTCGTTGAGTCCCAGGCCAATGAACGCCATCCAAAACGGCGTGAAAACCTGAGCGGTGTCGAAGGTGACGAACTCGGGGCCAAAGGGAATACCAAGTGAGAGCTGAGGGTAGAGGGTTGGAAGCAGAGACCAGAAGATGAGTTGCGTGTAGATTGGTGTGCCGCGGAAGAACCAGATGTAGAACGTGGCGACCCACCGCAGGATCGGGTTGGGCGACTGACGCATAATTGCCATCGTCACCGCGAGGACCGTGCCGAGGATCATGGCGACGATCGTCAGGAGGATCGTGTACATCACGCCGCTGACAATGGTGCGTGAGAACAGCCATTGCCACACGACGTCCCACCGGAAGTTCGGGTTGGTCAGCAGCGTGTTGATCGCCATGGCGACAAGCACGGCGACAATCGCAGCCGACACGAGCCGACCGATACGTGGCACGGGTTTGGCGTGAATAATCTCAACGCCGTCACGAATGTCTTGCTTCGGCACTGGTCACTCTTTCTCTGGTTAACCGACAGGTCACTCAACCGGCGGGTTGACAGTGGCCGTGTCGAGGGCGGAGGAGTCCGCGCCGTAGGGCGCGAGGATTTTCTCTAGGTATCCGCTGTCCATCAGGTACTGCATGGCCTTGGCAAGGGCATCTGTCAGAGCCTGATCAGACTTGGAAACCGCAACGCCCTGTGGGGCTGCTTCGATGACGTCTCCAACCTGTTCGAGCTGTCCCTGGGTGAGCTTGACCGTGTAGCTGATCACTGTGGAATCTGCCAGGGTTGCGTCGTACTGTCCACCCACAACCTTCGTGGCGACGTCAGTCTGCAGATCCATCGGCATGACCTGAATGGCGGGTTTGCCGTCGGCTTCACACTTTGCGGACAGCTCGTTGGCGTACTCGTGCTGGAACGTGCCGTTCTGAACGCCGAGGGTGGCGCCACAGGGGTCAGCGGGGTCGAAGTTCTTCGGGTTGCCTGTCGATACGGCGTATGCGGAACCAACCTCGATGAACTGAACGAAGTTGGTTTCTTTCTCACGTTCTGGAGTAATCGTGAACGCCGACATGCCGATGTCAAACTTGGTGCCCAGTGCCGGAATGATCGTGGGGAACTCGGCGTGCGTGGTGGTGCCTTCCGACAGACCCAGCACCTGTGCGAGGCCGCGCACCAGGTCAACTTCGTAGCCAACAGGGGTCTGACCATCGTCACCGCGGAATTCCGCCGGCGCGTAGTCCGTGGAGGCACCATTTCGCAGGACGTCACGATCCTTGATTTCCTGTGGAACGAGGGCAGCGATATCATCCTGGACTGGAATCTGGCTGGTATCGAAGGGGGTGATCCCCGTGGATGCCATTGGATTGTCGGCAGATGAGGTCGCTGATTGTGCTCCGGATGATGCGCCGGCATTCGACTGATCGGCAGGGACGTCATCGGGATCAGAGCACGCGGCCAGGCCACAGGCGGTCAGGGCAGCAATTGCAGTGACGACAGTAAACTTACGCATGATTTCCTCCAATATGCGAGCAACGCGAAGGAACTATTTCTCCACGTCGACCAACATATACGAGTATGCGCATAAAAGTATAGTGATGCGTCGCCGTCTCAATATGTGAAGCGACCGGCGCGGCGGCATCGCCGCTCAAACATGGTCAGTGGCCACGCAGGGCACGACGCGACGGGCGCGCCTTCATGGGATCAATGCTGCGAGGAACGCGTTGGTGCGTCTTGTTCTCCAACGCTGTCAACCGCTGAGAGATCGCAGGAACTTCCTCACGAGTCAGCGTCTTCTTGAGCTTCCGGATACGACGGTCAAGCTGCCCGAGGGTGATCTGTCCATCACCATGGCCCACCTCAATCAGGTGAATCGGAACGTTCTGGGCGACACGCTGCGTGTTGCGACGCTCCTGATTCAACATCGGGCGCACACGCGAGGAGGGTCCCTCGGAAATGAAAACCACACCGGGCCTGCCGACAAGGCGCCACACCAGATCCTGATGGCGATTCGCTGCAACAGGCTCTTCGCTGACAATCCACCCGCGCTTGATCTGACTGATAACCGCATACACGGATCCGATCGTGCCGTCGATCTGCTGATACATTGCGCGGCGCACAAGTGCGGCGAGCAGACCCATGCACAGCAGCAGTGCCAACATGACTCCCGTCAGGATCCACATGAACCATGAGTTGGTGAGGAATCCGAGGAGGATGCCGAGAGCGATGAGAACGATGGAACCACCGATCATCACCCATCCGATCCACGGATATGAGCGCGCAGTGATCTTATAAGCGTCAGCGAAGTTCTGATACCACCGACGCTTCTTTTCCTGGGGTGCATTTTCCTTTGCCATAACGGTCCTATCCTACCTGTGATTGGAGCCGTGCGGGACCACGGCTTCCTGCGCGACGCAAAATCTCACCCGTGAGTGCGATAACAAGTCCGGCGCACACTGCGATCGCATACGCCCACGGCGCACCGGACGAAGACGCCACCATGCCACCCGCGGCTGATCCACAGGACACGCCGATTGTGACCGAAGACTGCATCGACGTCATCGCCACTGAAACACCTTGTGGGGGAGCCAGGCGTTCCGACAATGAAAAGGCCGTCACCATTGTGGGCCCCACGAAGAGTCCGGCAATGAGCAGCATGAGAGCAGTCAGGATAATGCTCGAGGCCCCAGCTGTTGCCCCCATTGCTGCCGCAATTCCGACCCCGCCGATGATGACGCGCCACGACAGTCGCACGGATTCGGGAATCAAGACAACCATCAGGGCCATTGCGGCTGACCCGATACCCATGACCGCGTAAATCAAACCGGCCTGCGTCTGCATTCCGGCCATTGCTGCTCGTTGGGTGGTGCCGGCCTGAACGGAGCCAAATATCGTACCGATACAGGCCATGATGAGGATCGCCGGAAGGACAACGCGCAGCACCGAGGCGATCGACACCGGCGGGGTTTGCGTGCGATCAGCGTCGTCCTCGTTCGGCAGGGAAGCGGGCGTGCGAATAGCGAAAGGAATCCCGGCGCACAGCACGAGGAGGACGGCCAGTGCCAATGGCGCGGCAGGTGCTGCGGCGGACGCGGCGATGCCAACGAGGGCTGGGCCGAGGACGAAGACGAATTCATCAGCGGTGGACTCATAGGAAAAGGCTGCGGCCAGATGATGGGGGGAGGTAGTGCGCGCCACCCAGCGTGCACGCGTAAATGAGCCAATCGGAACGGCAGTCAGGCCCACGCATAAGGCAGCTAGCCACAAACCTGGGCCACTGTGAGCAGTCAGCGCTACAGCGCATAGTCCAGTTAGGGAGAGCGCGTTGAGGGGGAGCAGCGTGAGCAGTACCGGTCGTTGTCCGCCAAGGTCAGCCCAGCGTCCGATCAGCGGCGAAGCGATGGCTGTTGACAGAGAGACCACACCGGTCGCCAGTCCGCCGGTTGCGACGGATCCAGTAGAGGCGGTGATTGCCGTCATTGTCCCCAACGGAACCATGGCGTAAGGTGCGCGAGCCACAAACGCGATGATGAGCTCGGGCCACCCAACCAGAGCGGGCAGAATACGATAATGCGCCAGAGCGCGAAATGGTGATGTCTGCACGAAAGCATGTCCCAACATAGGCGTGCCCTCAAGGGTCTTGCCAGGCAAGAGCAGGAGGGCTTGCTGCGCCACGGCAGCGGTGTCATTCTAGCGTGTATCCATGCGCCATCCACAGATTGCGATTGCGTATTGTGTCATAGGGGAAGGCCCGTCACAGTAGGGGCATGGATATCAATTCCTACGAGTTGCGGTCATTGGCCTCGATGAGCCATGCCGGCCCCATGTGGCACACACTGACTCGCGATGGGAACGCAGGCCTGCTGGCACTGCGGTCAGCTGACGATGCGCAGCGCCTGGAGTCACGGTGGCGCGCCTGGGCGCAGATTGACTGTGACAACGTGGTACGGCTCCACGACGTGGCGCGCCATGACGATGGACGGTGTGCCGTTGTGATGGAGTACGTCACCGGTCGCACACTCGACACGCTGATCGGGACCCCCTCACTTCGTCGCAGGCAGGTGCGCGAGCGCATCAGCGCGTCCGTCCGGCGCGGTGTGGAGGCGCTCCACGAGCACGGCATCGTGCACGGCGACCTGTCTCCATCCAATATCGTGGTGCGCCCCGACTATCAGGCGGTCCTCATTGACATTATCGATGGTCCCGAAGGCATCATCGGCACTGAAGGATGGTCCGATGGTGAGGGCACAGTCGAGGGCGACTGGGACAGCGTTGCGCGTATTGAACGCAAGCTCAGCGGCCCTGGCAGTGTGGGCGACGAATTAGGGGAGGTGCTGCGTCGCGCGGCGAACACGGAGCTCACACAGCATGAGAACGCGCCGGCACGGCATAAGCGACCTCGGTCTTCTCACGCAAAAGTCGGTTTTGCAGCGTGTATGGCGTTCGGAGTCGGCGCATGGGTGATCGGGCATGCAGTGCGCAGCGATGCTGAACAGAGCGTCTCCGAATCGGGCGCGGTATCAGCGTGCCCGAGCAGTGATGAGGCTCGTGACGTCATCACCGATGTGCTGCGTTCACGTGACAGCGCATTGATGAATCGCGATGTTGACGGGCTGACGTATGCAACCAGTGGTGTGTTGCTGGAGTCGGACCAGGCACTGATAGAGAATCTGGTCGCAGGCGGTGTGGAATTGAAGAATCTGTCGACAGCCGTTGTGGGCGATGTGACGGTTCGCTGCGACGGGCAGATGGTGACGGTCAGCACCCGCATTCAGCAGGCCAGCCACCAGCGCTGCGAGGCTGGACTGTGTCGCAGCGTCGGCACCCAGCCTGAACACAACGTGGAACTGACACTGGGCGGACATCCGCTGAGTGTTCACGACATAGCAAGCGGGGATGCGCCGAGTAACTCGAGCGCACCCCCGCCTGGTGAGGATTTCTAGAGACCCAGATCTGCCTGGAATGCTCCCTGCTCCAGACGACGCTTGACGTCCATCAGGTAGCGGGCCGCGTCGCCGCCGTCGACCAAACGGTGATCGTACGACAGGGCCAGGTACACCATCGAGCGGATGCTGATTGAATCATTGCCCATCGCGTCCTTGACAACCACAGGGCGTTTCACGATCGTTCCGACGCCCAGAATTGCGGTTTCCGGCATGTTGAGAACCGGAGTGTCGAAGAGTGCTCCACCCGATCCCGTGTTGGTAATCGTGAAGGTGGATCCGCTCAGGTCATCGACACCTGCGCTGCCATCGCGTGTGCGCTTGGCCAGGTCATTGATCGAGGCTGCAATTTCAGGAAGTGACTTGCTTCCTGCATCCTTGATGACCGGAACCAGCAGCCCGCGCTCGGTGTCGACGGCAATGCCGATGTGCTCGTGATCGTGGTACGTCACCTTCTTGTCGTCGATCGTTGCGTTGATCTTCGGGTGCGCAACGAGGGCTTCGGTAGCGGCCTTGACGAAGAAAGGCAGGAACGTCAGCTTCGTATTGTGCTTTTCCTGGAACGGAGCCTTGGAGGCTGCGCGCAGGGCAGCAATACGGGTGACATCCACTTCGACCACTGTGGTCAGCTGAGCAGCTGTCTGCAAAGACTCGATCATGCGCTTTGCGATCGTCTGGCGCAGACGCGTCATCTTCTCAGTCTTTCCACGAAGTTCAGACGGCTCGAAGACGATCGGCTCATCGGATGACTGCGGTGCAGGAGCCCCACCAGATGCGGCCGGCGCTGCCTTCGACGAGGAGGACTCAATGGCTTTTTCGACGTCTTCGCGGCGAATACGGCCACCAACACCCGTGCCAGTCACGGTGGACAGGTCGATGCCGGCCTCACGTGCCAGCTTGCGCACGATCGGTGTGACGTACTGACCAGAAGCAACGGACTGTTCAGGCTGGTCCGCAACCTTCGTTCCGGACTCGGTAGCTTTCGGCGCCAGCGTTTCAGGCGTCTCGAATTCCTTCTTATCCGAATCGCCTGGCTGATGCGGCATCGGAGGAGCCGGGGGTGCAGGCGGTGCGGGTGGCGCAGGGGGTGCCGGAGGCGCCTGACGAGGTGCGGGCGGCTCGGCCGATGGGGATGGAGCCGATGTATCTTCCGACGGCTCATCGGGTGCGACAGCATCTGCCGTCTTCTTTTCCGCCGACTGGTCAGATGCTGCGCCGCCGGCCTGATCGGAGATCACGGCCACCACGGTGCCGACCTCCACCGTTTCGTCTTCTTCCACCCGGATTTCCACCAGGTAACCGGATGCGGGGGAGGGAACTTCAGAGTCGACCTTGTCAGTGGACACTTCCAGAAGCGGCTCATCTGCTTCGACCTCGTCACCGACCTGCTTGAGCCAGGTTGTCACCGTGCCTTCAGTGACTGATTCGCCCAAGGCGGGCATGGTGACCTCGGTGGTGTTACCGCCGCCCGAGGCAGGGGCCTGCCTGGATTCGGCTTCCGGCTCTGGTTCGGATTCCTCGGAGGCAGCTTCCTGTGATTCATCGGCGCTCTGGTCGCCCTCGTCGCCTGCCTCGTCCGCTGAAGCCTCTTCACCTTCCTCGCCAATCAGGGCGATCTCGGTTCCGACCTCAACGGTTTCGTCTTCTTCAACCAGGATCTTGAGCAGAACGCCGCTGGCGGGGGAGGGAACTTCAGAGTCGACCTTATCGGTGGACACTTCCACAATCGGTTCGTCAGCTTCAATCTTGTCGCCCACCTGCTTGAGCCACGTTGTCACTGTTCCTTCAGTGACGGACTCGCCCAGAGCGGGCATCTTCACTGCTGTCGCCATCGTTCAATCTCCTTTATGCGTGACTCAGTTGTGGGAGTGAAGAGGTTTGCCGGCAAGGGCCAGAGCTGCTTCACCAATTGCTTCGTTTTGGGTGGGGTGAGTGTGAATCAGCGCGGCCAGATCCTCCGGATACGCTTCCCAATTCACCATAAGTTCGCCTTCACCGATCTGTTCACCCATACGGTCACCCACAGCATGGAACCCGACGATCGGGCCATCCTGGACGTTGATCAGCTTGACGAAACCACTGGTATTCAAGATATTTGATTTGCCATTGCCAGCCAAGTTGTATTCGACTGTGTGAACGGCATCATCACCGTACTTTTCACGAGCCTGCTTTTCAGTCAGACCAACAGAGGCGATCTCCGGTTCACAGAAGGTGACGCGCGGAATTCCTGTCTCATCGATGACCTGAGGATTGAGCCCCGCGATCTCCTCGGCGACAAAAATTCCCTGCAGGAAGCCACGGTGAGCCAGCTGCAATCCGGGGACGATGTCGCCCACAGCGTAGACGTTGCCCACGCCGGTGCGCAGACGCTCGTCGGTAATTACGAAACCACGATCCATCGTGATGCCGGCCTCTTCGTAACCCAAGTCGTTGGTAACAGGACCGCGTCCGACTGCGACCAGCAGAATGTCGGCGTCAATTTCCTTACCGTTTTCGGTCGTGACGTGAACGCCGGAATCATCCTGCGTGGCACCGGCAAAACGCGTATTCGTGTGGAACTTGATGCCGCGCTTGCGGAACTGGCGCTCCAGCTGCTTTGAGACCGCTTCATCTTCGTTATTGGCCAGGTGCGGCAGTGCCTCGATGATCGTGACCTGAGCACCCAGTGAACACCACACGGAGGCAAACTCCAGGCCGATCACACCGCCGCCCAGGACGACCACGGATTCGGGCACCCATTCCATCTGCAGCGCCTGCTCAGAGGCGATAATACGGCCACCGATCTCGAGACCGGGGATTGAGCGCGAGTATGACCCCGTCGCAAGGACGATGTTCTTTCCCGTCACGGTGCGACCGTCAACGTCAATCGTGGTGGGGGAGGTCAGACGGCCCCATCCCTCGATCACGTCGATCTTTCGCTGGGAAATCAGCCCCTGCAGGCCCTTGTAAAGCTTCTTGATGACAGAGTCGCGGTACTTCATCAGCTGTGGCATGTCCACGCCTTCGAAGGAGGACTTCACACCGAAGTGCTCGGATTCCTTGACCGTGTCGACGATCTCAGCGGCATGCAAATAGGCTTTCGTTGGAATGCAGCCGCGGTGCAGGCATGTGCCCCCGACTTTGTCTCCCTCGATCAGTGCAACTTTCAGTCCTAATTGGGCGCCTCGTAAGGCAGCGGCATATCCGCCGGATCCTGCTCCTAAGATGACGATGTCGTAATCGGGCTCGCTCACTTATTCACTCCTCAAAGTTGGACTCGTGTGGACCGTCATGGACCAACTGGGTCTATTGTCCCACTTGCAGCGGTTTTTTTCTGACTTGTACGTGGGAACTTTTGGTGCGCCATCCCATATCTGGCGCCATCGCGCCAAGAACGGCCGTTTTGTCGCTTCTGGGCCGTACTATGTCATATGCGACAGTACCGCCATTGCTGAAAGGAGACACTGTCCATGGGTGTTACGCCGGCACCACAGCCAGCAGAAAGCGTGGCAGATGATCGCGGCCCGTCATGGGGCTTGGGCCGCCTTGTTCCTGCCGCGTACTGGCTTTTCGGTGCATGGACAACGGTCGTGTCGATTCGTAGCCTGACAAGTCGGGGCGAGGAACCGCTGGGGCCCTATGTGCTCGCCCTGGTCGCCTCACTGCTGTACCTCGTTGCAGCAGCGGCGTTGACTCATAACGGGCGCCGCATGCGCATGGTCGGATGGGCCAGTGTCATCACTCAGACGGTCGGCCCACTGATCGTCGGACTGTCGTTCTGGGGAATCAACGAGCCCACATCCGAGCGATCCCCGTGGAGTCGTTTCGGCGCGGAATACTATTATCTGCCGCTGCTGCTGGCAGTCGTCGGACTGGTGTGGCTGTGGTGGTCAAATCCGCGTCGTATCGTGGAACTTGCCGAACAGATCGAACGCCAGCCGAGGCGCCGCAGTTAGCACGAGTGCGGGAATCCGATCTGACGCCAGGCCTCATACAGGCCGATAGCAGCCGAGTTCGCCAGGTTGAGTGACCGGATCCCCTCGCACATGTGGATACGGACCCGCGACGTCACACGCGGATCATCCATCACGTCCTCAGGCAGACCGGTCGGTTCGGGGCCAAACATCAACCCGTCGCCGTCGCTGTAGGACACATCGGTGTACATCGTGGTCGTGTGTCCGGTAAATGCCCAGATCTTTCCGGGAATGTCGGCCAGTGCATCGTCGAGGTTGGGGTGAACCTTCACGTGCGCCAAGTCGTGATAATCCAGGCCGGCGCGACGCAGTTTCGCGTCATCCATGTCGAAGCACAGTGGCTCAACCAGATGCAGCATCGATCCGGTGCATGCGGAAAGCCGGATGGCGGCTCCCGTATTGCCCGGGATGCGCGGTTCATAAAAGATCACATGTAGCACGTGTTCAATCTTGCCCCCTGTCGGGCGCTGACAGCGACATGGCGCGTCGTGATCTTTTACTCCTGAGGCGTGGCAAAGGTTGCCGTCAGTCTCCCTCGTGCAATCGTGTGGAACATGGTTGCGAAGGCAACCTGGGCGGCCGAGGCGTCCTCGTCCACCTCGAGGGTTTCGACGTCCAGTGCGTGAACGGCAAAAATGTAGCGGTGCGGGCGATCTCCAGGCGGCGGGGCGGCTCCGTAGTACGAATGGTCGCCGTGGTCTGCGCGAATATGGAAAGCGGCGCCGTCAAGGTCAAGGTCGGAGGATCCGGCACCTTGTGGAAGTTCGGTCTGCGTGGCAGGAATGTCCACGATTATCCAGTGCCACCACCCTGACGGTGTGGGGGCGTCCGGATCGAAACATGTGACGACGAATGAGCGGGTCTGCTCGGGGAAGCCGCTCCACGCCAGATGGGGTGAGACGTTTCCTCCCTCGGCGCTGTGGATGGCGGGAAGAGTCTGGTTGTCAACAATGTCGTTGGAAGTCACGGGAAAAGTAGCGTCAACAGGCAGGAGATTGTAGGGATCGGGGGCTGTTGGGCGATCGTTGAGGTTCACCATTGCTCCTTTCGTTTGTGATATCCACCATAGTCGTGCTGTGCGTGATTTTCGAGGGCGACTGGCGGATGAGCTCCAGATGCCGGGGGAGTGTCCTATGATATCGAACATCTGTTCGAAAGGAGGGGGAATGGCACTGAGTGCACGCGAACGACTGGAGCACGCACGCGCAGCGCTTGCTCAGGCGGAAGAAGAAACTGGCGTGCGTCATCGCGACGAGTATGACATCCAACGCCATCTGAACTCACGTGCTCACGACGCCGAGGCTCCGGTGGGCTGTATTTTTCACGTTGAGCCCTCTGCGGCTCACCTGATCCGCGCCGTTATTGACCTGGCACCGCACGGAGCGTGGTGCGCATTTGTCGGCGTGGCGAATATGGGGTGGGAAGCGGCATCGAACATGGGACTTGAACTCGAACGCGTCATCGATGTGCCGCACCCGGATCGCTGTGCTGCCCAGATCCTGAGTACCCTGATCGACGGCGTGGATGTCGTCGCAGTGGGGCGGGTCGAACTGACCGTGCGCGAACAGCGCCAACTGGCAGGCAGAGCGCGCACACGCGGGATACGGATCGTCACTGCCTACCCGTGGATCGGTCTTTCGCGTCCGCTGGCTGCAAGTCTGGTGGCTCCAACGAAGCAGGCGGTCTGAGATGGCGGCCAGCAGACGCGTGGTGGTGTGGGTTCCCGACTGGCCTACCCAGTCACTTGCAGTTAACACGCCGCCAGGAGGGCGAGCCATTATTGCGTCAAATGGTCGCGTGCAGGCTGCGACACTGGCTGCGCGCCGCGCAGGTGTGCGCACGTCGATGCTCTTGACGACTGCGCAGTATCTGTGCCCCGACGCACTGATCTACCCAGATGATCCGCTTGAGCAAAATGCCGCATTCGAACATGTGCTCGATGCATGCGACCGGGTGGCCGCACATGTGACGTGCCTGCGGCCAGGACTGGCGTGGGCGCCTGCTGCAGGCCCGGCGCGGTGGGTTGGATCGGAAGAAAAACTCGCACAAAAACTGACTGAAACGATCGTCGAGGAATGCGGGGTCGAATGCCACGTGGGGATTGCGACGGGGATACTGACAGCAATATGGGCCGCCCGCTCTGATGAGATCGTTCCCGCCACCTGTGCCGAACAGTATGTGAGTGAAATACCGCTGGCGCATATTCCACGCATCGTACCGTGTCAACGCACACAGGACGCACATCATGCGATCGAGGTGCTTGAGGACCTGGGGGTGACAACGTGCGCTGATGTGCTGCGTGTCGGCAAGAAGGCGCTGCTGTCACGATTCGGGCGCTCAGGGGAGGACCTGTGGAGCCTGGCCAGCGGGGGTGACCTGTTTATTGCGCCGCGTGCACGCACCACCTCAGCGGTGAACGTGGAACGCACATTCGATGACCCAGTGACCAGTCTTGACATGGTTGCCTTGCAGCTTCGAGCAGTGGCGGAAAATCTGCGGCAGAAACTGTGGAGCCAGGGTGTCAACGCGCACGCGCTGAGTATCCGCGTCGCGACGACAACAGGACAGGACTGTGAGCGCACATGGTGTGGGGTGAACTGCCTGGACCCCAGTGAAGTTGTTGATCGTCTGCGCTGGCAATTACGCGGCTGGCTTGACCGCCTGCTTCCACAGGACGATGGCGATGCCGGTGGGTTGAGCACGATGCAGGTGGTGGCCTGCGACCTGTACGACACAGTAATGCCGGACCAGCTGTGGGCAGGGCCGGAGAGCAGTCGACGCGCTGAACGGGCCGCTTTGCGGGTGCAGTCAGTGGTCGGCACCGAGGGAGTGCGCGCGGTATGTATGCAGGGAGGATTCGATCCACGGTCGCGTGTGCACTCTTCCCCTTGGGGAAGCCCGGGACAAGAGCCCGTCAGGAGCGAAGGAGAATGGGACGGCGCTCTGCTGCGCGCGCCCACAGTGATGCTGGACAAACCCGAGCAGGTTGAGGTGCGCGCCGGGCTGACTCCTGTCGTGGTGACTGAACGCGGATACCTCAGCGCACCGCCCACACATATCGTGCGCGCCAGGGAACAGATCTCCATCGTGCAGGTGCAGGGCATCTGGGTTGTCCAAGGGCGCTGGTGGGAGGAACAGACAACAGAACGTTCGGCACGTGTCTATGTCATTGCAAGTCGGGACGGAAGCGACGTCCTGCTGAGCTTTCAGTCAGGCAGATGGTGGATCGAAGGTTTCTTTGAATAAAACGAGCTCGGGTACCATCAGGCTCAGGAGGACACGGTCGACGAGGAAAGGGAAGCTGTGGCGAAACTGTACTTCCGATACGGAGCGATGAACTCAGGCAAATCAACTGCACTGCTTCAGGTTGCCTACAACTACGAAGAACGTGGCCAGCATGTCCTGGTGATCAAACCGCGCGTCGACGTGCGCGGCAACGACACAGTGGTGTCCCGTCTGGGAGTAACGCGCACCGTTGATGTCCTTCTGGACTCCACCGATGACGTCTTTGAAGCGCTCGAGGCAACCGGCCGCATGGCTTCCACCTCCGCCATCCTGGTGGACGAAGCGCAATTTCTCACCCCACGTCAGGTTGACGATTTCCTGCGGGTAGCCGTCATGGATGGCATCCCCGTCCTGGCTTACGGCATTCGCACCGATTTCCGGACCAACGCATTTCCTGGTGCTCGCCGCCTCCTGGAAATCTCGCACAGCCTCGAAGAACTCAAAACGATTTGCCGATGCGGAAAGAAAGCAGTCTTCAACGGCCGCATCGTCAATGGCTCCTTCATCTTTGACGGCGGACAGGTCGCGATCGACGGTGTCGACTCAGGATATGAATCACTGTGCGCACGCTGCTACCTGCGTGAATCAGGCGGGAAGCTGGGAGACTGAGCATCTGCGCGCGCGGCGTCATAAACTGGAAAGATGGCTCCACGCGACATCGTGACGTATGTTCACCACCTCAGTGACGACGACATCATGATGCGCGTAGGCCCGGCAACGTGGGCAAAAGGGTTGGCGTTCTTTACCCGAGGCGACGTCCTGGACACCGACCTCACGTCAGAACGCGAAGCCCAGTGCCGCGTCAAAGGCCCCGGATTGACCTACCGCACATGGGTGAGCCTGCGTGACGGCGCCCCTGTCCACCTGGATCTGAGCTGCGCGTGCGCGATCGGACGTGATTGTCCGCACAGTGTGGCAGCCTTACTTGCCGTGCGCTCCGTGCCCGCAGAATCGGAGGAGGGCCCCACATGGCGTGACAGGCTGCGCACCCTTTCCGGCACCACGGCGATGGAGGGTCAGCCACTGGCGTTACTGGTTGATACGCATAACCCTCGTGAACCTATTGCACTGACACCGCTGCGCCCTGGAATGCACAGCGCGTGGACCACGAAGCGTGCAACGTGGCAGGACCTGACCGCCACGCAGTGGGAATCGGTCACAGATGGACTCAACCCCACACACGTCGCGCTGATCAGGCAGGCCTACCGCCACTCACGTTCAGATGGAACGTACCGCTCACCAAATGACGTCACACTGGAATCGCTGGGCGTGCAGGCAGGGCCGTGGATTGAGGCAGCTACGCGAGCCGGCCTTGACATGTTCGTTGACCTCGACCCGCTCACACCACTGAGCGTCGACCCGACTCCCTGGCACGTCAGTCTCGACACCACTCGCACTGGCGAAACAGGCGACATTCTCATCAAACCCGTGCTCACCGACGGTGCGCGCATCGCCGCCCGAGTTCGCATCAGCGCAGCCACGCAGCTGGCATTCTTCAACGCCGGGCGCACAGTCGCACATATTCGTTCAGGGGCGCATCTGCTCGACGCGTTCGAAGGTGCCTCACCGCTGATCATTCCGGCTGAAGACGCGGCCGAATTCCATGCCCAGTGGCTTCCTCGGCTCAGCGGCACCAACCCGGTCATGTCCAGTGACGACTCAGTGAGCGCAGACGTTTCAGTTAAGACAAGCATCGTCGGACGCGTCAGTATGGATCACATCGAACACGTCGTGATGCGCTGGTGGGTCGATCAAGCTGTCGGCACCTCTCATGTGCGCACCGCCTACGACAGTACAGACCCCGATGTCACGCACCTGGCACGCAGCGTACACTCTGCAATCGGCCAGATCTCGCTTCCCACCGGCGCGCCCTTGACCGTCGGCACACCCATCCGTATGCCCGCCTGGAAAGCCCCGGAACTGCTTGCCACCCTCGACGAGGTGACCGCCGACGCTCTGCAATGGGACGTGAACCCTGATGTGCGGGCACTGAGCATCAGCAATGAGGAACTGACGATCCACACGGACGCTGAACCGTCCTCATCCACCGACTGGTTTGATGTCCATATACGCATCCGCATCGGTGACAGTGATGTCGCCCTATCTGATGTCCTCACCGCACTTGCCGATGGACGCGATCATATGCTGGTTGAGGGGACGTGGGTCGCCCTCGACAGCGCTCGTATCAACAGGCTGCGCGCCCTGCTCCACAACGCGCAGGAACTGGGCGGCAGCTTTACTGAATCTGACCTGCAGCTATCGAGCATGCATGTGGGGCTGTGGGAAGAATTCGACGACCTGACGGACTCGCTCACCGTGCCCAACTCCCTGCGCCGCACTATCGACGTACTTACTGCCCGAGGTGCGCGCGATCCGTTGCCGCTGCCTGACACCCTTAATGCGGATCTTCGGCCCTACCAGGTCGACGGTCATCAGTGGATCACCTCCCACATTCACAACGGATTGGGCGGCATTGTCGCTGACGATATGGGCCTGGGCAAGACCCTGCAAATCCTCGCCTCGATCGCGTCGCAACGCGCTGGTGGCACCGAGCCGCCAGTTTTGGTGGTGGCACCGACCTCCGTCGTCGGCACATGGGTTGAACAGGCCGAACGCTTCCTACCCGAGCTGCGAGTCGTCGACATTACGTCAACCTCCAAACGTCGCGACGAATCACTTGACAGTGCCATCCGCGATGCCGACATCGTCGTCACCACATACACCATTGCGCGCCTGGAATCAGACCAATGGGCAGCGCGCGAATGGGGCGGCCTGGTGATCGACGAAGCGCAGCACGTGAAGAATCCGCGCACTGTCATCCACCGCCTGCTCATGCAGCTGTCCCGGCCGTGGACACTCGCAGTGACCGGTACACCCGTGGAAAATTCCGCAGCGGATCTGTGGGCGCTCGCAGCCCTGGTTGCTCCCGGCTTGTTGCCCGGCTGGAAAACGTTCAGCACACGTATCTTACGGCCCATTGACGAGGGGGACGTGAACGCCGCCGCAGCGTTGAGCGCAGCGATCCGACCGTTCATCATGCGACGCACCAAGGAAGCAGTGGCACCTGATCTTCCCGCCAAGACTGAAACAACCGTCGGTGTGGAGCTGGGAGTTGAACACCGCCAGATCTACGACCAGTATCTGACGCGCATACGCGTCCAATTGCTCGATCTGCTTGACGACGCTTCACGGCACCGCATCGACATTCTGGCCGCGCTGACGCGACTGCGTCAGCTGGCCCTTGACCCGGCATTGGTCGATGAACACTACCAAGGTATTGGGTCGGCAAAGATCGACGTGCTGGTGGACCACTTGACGCAGATTCTGCCTGCAGGTCACAAGGCCCTGGTGTTCAGCCAGTTCACGTCCTACCTGGCACGAATCCGGGAGGAGCTGAAGCGGCGCTCCATTTCCTGTGTCCAGCTCGACGGTTCAACCCGCAATCGCCGCTCAGTGATTCAACAGTTTCGCGAGGGGGACGCTGACGTGTTCCTCATCTCCCTGAAGGCTGGGGGGACAGGACTGACATTGACGCAAGCGGACTACGTGTTCGTCATGGATCCATGGTGGAACCCGGCCGTGGAAGAACAGGCAGTGGATCGTGCGCACCGCATCGGGCAGGAACGTCCTGTCAGTGTGTACCGTCTGGTCGCCCTCGACACCATTGAACATAAAGTCGTCGAACTACAAGAACGCAAACGTGAACTTGTGACATCCCTGGTTGATGCGGCTGTTGATCAGAAGGACGCGGGGCAGTGGACGCGCCTTAACGTGGCTGACCTGCGTGCGCTGATCGACGGATAAGACCGCTACAGAATCGAACAGATGTTCGATATGATGGTGGAGTGGTCGAACCTGCTCGTTACGCGGAATTACATGCTCACTGCGCATTCACATTCCTCGACGGCGCCAATATGCCCAGCGAGATGGTCGATGCTGCCTGCGCGCTGAACCTGGAGGCGCTTGCGGTACTGGATGTCGATGGTATGTATTCTGCAATACAGATGGCCACTGCCGGTCGAGCGCGCGGACTGCCGATTGTGTGCGGGGCGGAACTGACCCTGGATCCGCAGCAATTTTCAGCCCAGCCTGGATGGGGACTGGTTCCCGGAGCCGAAGAACCCGGCATCCGTCTTCCCATCATCGCCACGAATCCGTGTGGATACACGCAGCTGTGTGCGGCAATGAGTCGGCACACCCTTTCTCATCCAGGTCGGCGCACGCCGATACACATGCTGGACGAACTGGGTGCAGGGGAGTGGATAGTGCTCACCGGCACGTCGCGTGGCCCGCTGCGTCGAGCGCTGCGGGCGGGTGGCATGTCGGCCGCCCGCTCCATGTTGACACGCCTGATCAGTATCTTTGGACGTGACCGCGTCGCCGTCGAAAGCGCGCTGAGCCCCACGGAGCCACCTGAGACTCTGCGTGCACTCAGTGAATTGGCCACAGGTGCCCACGTGCCGCTGGTTGCCACAACGGCCGCGCGATGTGCCACCCCGGTATCCGGGCCCCTCGGTGATGTCCTGGCTGCCACCCGACTGGGAATGTCACTGGAAGAAGCTGAACCGCACCTGCCGGCCTTCCGTTCTTTTCTGCGCAGCGCAGAAGAAATGCTGCTGATGTACCACGACTACCCGGATGCTGTTCGCATGGCGGCAGACATCGGATCTCACGCAAGTTTTGACCTGCGCCTCGTTGCTCCCCGACTGCCTGAAACGAAGGTGCCCGAGGGATTTACGTCCGCGACATGGTTGCGTCATCTGACTGAACAGGGCGCCCTCGAACGTTACGGAACGCGGGCAGACAACCCCCATGCGTGGGAGGTGATTGACCACGAACTGTCCATCATCGAACGCATGGATTTTCCGGGATATTTCCTGATCGTCAAAGAAATCGTTGACTTTTGTGCCTCCCGCAACATCCTGTGCCAGGGACGAGGATCAGCCGCCAATTCAGCCGTATGTTTCGCCCTCGGCATCACTGCAGTTGACGCGGTGCGTCACTCAATGCTTTTTGAACGCTTCTTGTCGCCTGGACGTTCCGGCCCTCCTGATATCGATGTCGACATCGAGGCAGGGCGGCGCGAAGAAGTCATCCAACATGTCTACGAGCACTATGGGCGTGAACGCGCCGCACAGGTTGCCACCGTCATCACCTACAGGCACCGCTCAGCGATCCGTGATGCTGCTCGCGCATGCGGATATGCCGCCGGTGTTGCGACGAAGTGGAGCAAGAGCGAGGGCGACCCGCCCCCTGATCAGGTCACTCGAATCGCACAGAAAATGTCCGACCTTCCGCGTCACATGGGAATCCACACCGGAGGAATGGTGCTCACGCGCACACCGGTCAGTCATATCTGCCCCGTGCAGTGGGGAGCCATGGAGGGCCGCTCCGTTCTCCAGTGGGACAAGGACGACTGCGCTGATGCCGGACTGGTGAAATTCGACTTGCTGGGATTAGGAATGCTCACCGCCATTCGCCGGGCATTCGACTGGCTGGGGGAGCGCGGCATTACCGGCAGGAACGGGCGCGCGCTGGGACTGCATAATCTGACAGAAGAGGATCCACGTGTCTACGACCTGCTGTGCGCAGCTGACACGGTGGGAGTGTTTCAGGTGGAGTCGCGCGCGCAGATGAATACATTGCCACGCCTTCGGCCGCGCTGCTTCTACGACATTGTGGTGGAGGTGGCGCTGATCAGACCTGGCCCCATCCAGGGGCAGGCAGTGAATCCGTATCTGCGTCGAAGACAGGGCGCAGAAGCGGTGACGTATCTGCACCCGCTGCTCAAGCCTGCGTTGGAAAAGACTCTGGGTGTTCCGCTGTTTCAAGAACAGCTCATGCGCATCGCGCAGGATGCGGCAGGTTTCACCGCGGCGCAAGCTGACCGCTTGCGCAAGGCGATGGGGTCGAAGCGTTCACTCAAACAGATGGACATGCTCAAACCTCCGCTGATGGAAGGAATGCGTCAACGCGGAATCTCTGAGCAATGCGCACACAGGATTTTTGATCAACTCCGAGGCTTCGCATCGTTCGGTTTTCCTGAGTCGCACTCCTTTTCCTTCGCTCACATCGTCTACGCGTCAGCCTGGCTGAAAGTGCACTACCCGGAGTTCTTCTACGCAGGTATCCTGTCCAGTCAGCCTATGGGGTTTTATTCTCCGGATAGCCTGATCCACGACGCGCGGCGTCACGGCGTAGCAGTTGCTCGGGCCGATGTGCAGTTTTCTGACGTATCCGCATGCGTCCAGCCCTACGACCCGGCTGTCGAGCGATGTGCAAACGAACGCGTTGAACTGGACATGGATGACGATGCCATGATTCGGATCGGGCTGGAATCGATACGCGGACTGGGGGAGGGTGCCCACCGCATCGTCGATGCGCGAGCTGACGGTCCGTTTTCCAGTATGAGTGACGTGGCGCAGCGTGCTCACCTCACCGAGCGCCAGGTGGAAGCATGCGCGCGAGCCGGTGCTTTCGATTCGCTGGCAATCAGCAGAAGAGACGCACTGTGGGGTGCCGAGCGAGTGGCAGAAGAACACGCGTATCAGCCGTATATTCCTGGTATCGAGGTGGGCACGACGCCAGGGAACCTGCCGCAGATGAGCGATGTTGACCAGATGCGCGCCGACTATCAGGCCACCGGCCTGACCGTGGCAGAACATCCGCTGGCCCTGATCCGCTCATTCCTTGATGATCGCGGCGTCGTGAAAGCGCGTGACCTGATGGAGAAAGGTGACGATGGGTCCATCGCGTCAGTCGCTGGTATTGTCACGCACCGCCAACGTCCCCACACAGCGCGCGGCCTGATTTTCGTGTCTTTAGAAGACGAAAGCGGGTTTGCCAACATTGTGTGCTCACCGGGACTGTGGACGCGTTATCGCACCACCGCCACGACAGCGCAGGCGCTGATCGTCAGTGGCACTGTCGAAAGAGGCGAGGGTGTCGTCATGATCCGGGCACATTCGCTCAAAGAGCTGCACATGCCGATGCGCGTCCGATCACGAGACTTCCGCTGAAGCCTCGGTTTTCTGCCCGTCAGCCTCGGATTCGTCGTCGCCGCGGTTGCGGAAAAAACGCACAATTCTGGTGCCGATCTTGTTCTCGTGCTCTTCCTCAACGTCGGGCGCATTGCGGCGTTCAGGCAGCGGATCTTCGATCGGTGCATCACGCTCATACAGTTCAGAGAAGACAGACCAGATCACGCCGATAATCGGGATCGCGATGACGGCACCCAGCAGGCCCGCCGTGAGTGTACCGACGGTGACGCCAACACCGACAACCACAGGGTGCAAAGACACCTGCTTGCCCATGATGAGGGGCTGGAGAACGTGACCTTCGAGCTGGCCGATGCCGGCGATGCCGAGGCCAACGATGGCGGCCTGCATCAAACCGCCGCTTGCAGCAGCCACGATCATCGCAATGATCATCGCTGCGGGCGCACCAATCAGGGGAATGAAGGCACCAATGAACACCAGGACGCCCAATGCGGGCGCAACCGGCACGCCCAGGATCTGCAGGAAGATCCCCGCCAACAGACCATCGGTCGCGGCCACGATCATCGTGCCGCGCGCGTAGCCCGAGAAAGTGTCCCATCCTGCCAGAGCTGCGCGATGGATAGGCTCACGCCTGCGTGCCGGTGTGACATCCAGGAACCAGCGCCACATTTTTTCTCCCGACAGCAGGAAGAAGATCGTGATGAACAAGCCCAGTGCGGCGATTGTGAACGTGATGGCAGCGGCTGAGACATTTGACAGGAGGTCGGATGCCAGCCTGCTCCAGTTTTGCTGGACGTATTGCTGGCCTTTGGCGATCATGTCGTTCATCCATGCGGACACATCCTGCGGCGTGACCTTGATGTCGAATGGCAGGGAGGACAGGAAATCGGAGATCACATCCAGACCGCGTGAGAACTGATTGGCCAGCCTCGTCCACTGTCCCATCACGGAGTTGACGACCAATGCCATCAAACCTGCGAAGATGCCGAAGAATCCCAGCAATGTCAGAACCACTGACAGGCCACGCGGAATGAAGCGCGAAAGGAAATTGACCACGGGATTGAGAATCGCAGTGACCACCAGTGCGACGAAAACAGCGATGAAGACCGGGGTGACGCGTGCCAGAGCATAGACGACGGCGGCGACGATGATCATGATGCCGATCAGGGCCCACGCTGCCAGGCCGGATTTACGCAGCCAGTCAGGCAGATCGGGTCGTTTCACGGCAGTATTGGCCCGCGAATGCTTGGTCGGAGGTGAGGAGACGCGTCGCCGTCGGGGTGTGTGATATGAGGCAGGGTGTGCCGGCGTGGATGTGCGCGTCGTGGCCGGCACCTGAGTGACGTGCGGAGAACGTACGAACCGGCTCAGGTTCTGCTTCAGATTGCCGAACTTTGAGGTGCGTGATGAATCAGTCATGAGTGATCTCCCATCAGCAGCTGGCGCAGTTCGTCGGCATCGTGGGCAACTGCCAGTGCCTGATCGAACTCGCCAGGATGCGAATAGCCCCAGCCTGCCCCGATCGCCGGCAGACCGACTTCCAGAGCACCTTGCAGGTCCCATGAACGGTCACCTACCACGACGGGGCGAGAAATGTCGAGGCCTTTTTCCTCCAGGCGCTTCAGTGCATCGCGGATCACATGAGCTTTCGAATAGGCGGGATCTGGGATGGCTCCCGCAATGACATCGATGAAGCGATCAAAACCCAGATGAACCATCTGGTCGCGCGCCATGTATTCCTGTTTTGAGGTAGCCGTAGCCAAGGCGTATCCGGCGGCATGCAAATCTTCCAGAAGCTGTCCAATGCCGGGATACGGTTCTGGCTGAAGGAACAGTTCACGATAGTAGTGACGGTAGATGGTGGCAGCATTGTCAGCCTGCTCAGCATCCATCCCCAGATCCATGAAGGAGTCCCATAACGGTGGGCCGACGTATTTCCCCAGCTCATCGCGTGAACGAGACGGATAGTTCAAGTGTGCAAGTGTGCGTTGGAACGAGTCGATAACGACACTTGCCGAATCGACAATTGTGCCGTCCACGTCGAAAAGTACACAGGTCCAGCGAGAAGTTTCCACGTCTCTACTGTAGAGCAGAGTTAAAAATAATCGCGACACCGCAAGGTGTCGCGACCATTCTGCCCATTGTGCGCGGAGGGGGACTTGAACCCCCACCCTCTAAAGCGAGGACTAGCACCTCAAGCTAGCGCGTCTGCCTATTCCGCCACCCGCGCAACGCTCAATGAGAGCGGATAGAACTTTAACACGACAATGGTACCTGTCGGCAAATCGAAACGTCCAATATGAACGAGCGACACGTCACATTTGCTCATGAGTTAGGTGACAAAGGCCCGGGCACCCTGACAATCGAGCAAAGTTATGAGACAGTTGCCAACATGCACATCGACATTTGGTCTGACGTGGCATGCCCGTGGTGCTATCTGGGTCTTCACCACCTGCGCACGGCCCTGGGCTCATTCGAGCATGCTGACGAGGTTGAGATTCGACTTCACGCCTACTTCCTTGACCCTGACTTAGCAGAACCGTTGGAGCTATCTCAAAGCGAATACCTGACAGCACATCGTGGAATGTCAGAAGAAGATGCAGACAAGAGCCTGGCTCAATTCACTGAGTTGGGGATGGCTGAGGACATCACCTTCAACTTCGAAACGATGGTGGTGGCGCCCACCTCGAACGCACACCGGCTCCTCGCCGCAGCCTACGAACACGACCTTGCGCACGACACGCTGACAGGTGCGAATACCACTCAGCTTGCTCTGGCTGAAGCGCTTGACCGTGCCCACTTCGAAATGGGTCAGGACGTCTCCGATCCGGAGGTGTTGATTCAGTGTGCGAAGCGAGTCGGTATGTCAGCAGAAGATGTGGTGGCCGCCCTCGCTGATGAGCAGCGAGCAGCAGATGTAGTTTCCGACTACCAGATCGCCGTTGAAATGGGTATTGAGTCGGTTCCCACCATGCTCATCGATCAGAAGTTTGTGATCCAGGGCGCACAGAATGCGCAGGCCTTGGGGACTATGCTGGCGACCGCGTGGGAACACACTCACGCTGAAGCCTGAAGCGATCATCCAAAGGAGGATTCAATGTCGCTCGCTCCCTTCACGGTCACCGGTGCGCGCATCTCCCTGGTGCCACTAGCTTGTGACGATGCCAACGATATCTACCGTCTGTGCCAGGACCCTGCCATCATGCAGTGGACGACGGTTCCCTCGCCATATTCGCGTGACCAGGCCAGGGAATTCGTTGAAAAAGTCGCGACCGCCGGCTGGGAGAAGAACGAGCCACACTGGGCGATCCGCACCGTGGCCACCAACACGCTCGTGGGCACCCTGTCGATGCGGATTCAATCCGAGGACGGGACGCTCGATGTGGGCTACTGGGTAGGCGCCGACAGCCGTGGATCAGGCTACGCTACCGAAGCACTTATCCTGGCTGCGCGCGTCGCATTCGATACGCTGAACGCGCCGCGCCTCGTGTGGCGCTCACGGGTCGGCAACTGGCCATCGTGGCGCGTGGCGTGGCGACTGGGCTTCCACGCAGGCAAACGAGGGCGGCAAGTCGAAAACGACAAGGGTGAAGAAATCTGGGAAGCATTCCTTGAACCAGATGACACGATGGAGCCTGCTGCACCGTGGGACGGGCCGGCTGCACCCGCACCGGTGATGGGGCGGCGCAGTGGCACCTCGCACACACCGGGCCGCAGCACGCGTAGCCCCCAGGAACTGGTCAGCGAGTTCCACTCGACCTACCACATGCCCAACCGTGTGGCAGACGGCGGGGAACCCACACTGGACTACGACCGTGTCATGATGCGCATGAGCCTGATCGCTGAGGAATTCAGCGAACTGATTGGAGCCATGTGGGGACCTGACGCGAGGACACTCATCGAGCAGGCCTATCAGCAGGCAGCTGAAGGCGATCATGCCACCTCCGATATCGTCGAGACCGCTGACGCTTTGGCCGACCTGGTCTACGTCATCTACGGGATGGCACTGGAATCAGGCATCGACCTGGATACGGTCCTGGAAGAAGTTCAGGCATCGAACCTGTCCAAACTCATGCCGGATGGGTCGGTGAAGCGTCGTGAGGACGGAAAAGTTCTGAAGGGACCGAACTTTTTCCCACCCAATATTGCTCGCGTGCTCCACCTGGACGACTGACACGTGAGATGATGGCATCATCATCAACGAAGGAGATCAACTGTGACCAAAGTGGTAGTTGTCGGCGGTGGGTACGGTGGTGTCACCGTCGCGAAAGGACTGGATCCAGTCGCTGACGTGATCCTCATTGAGCAGAAGGACCAATTCGTTCACCACGCGGCCGCACTTCGGGCAGCGGTCGACGAGGTGTGGGAGCACGCCATTTTCATGCCGTACTCGAACCTGCTGAAGAATGGGCAGGTGATCCAGGGCGTCGTCTCGTCAGTGACGGGGACGACGGTGCATGTCTTTGGGCACGACCCCATCGAAGCGGACTACGTGATCCTGGCAAGTGGATCAACGTATCCGTTCCCCGCAAAGTACTCCTCCTCGAAAGCGACTGTGGCGAAAGCGCGCCTTGAACAGCTCCACGACGCACTGACATCGGCCGGCTCGGTCATGTTGGTAGGCGGAGGCACCGTCGGCATTGAGATGACAGGTGAGTTGGCCAGCGCGTTCCCTGATCTGGAGATCATTCTGGTTGAATCCGGTGACTCCATTCTGTCCACGCCTGGCTACACACAGGAGCTTCGCGACGCGATCACGGAACAGCTCGACGAACTGGGTGTGCGCGTGGTGACAGGCTCCCCGCTGGCATATTTGCCGCCGATTCAGGCCGGCCAGCTAGGACGCTTCAGTGTTCAGACGCATAACGGTGACCAGATCGAGGCAGATATATGGTTCCAGTGCTACGGCGCGACAGCGAACTCCGGATACCTGGCGGGAACGGAATACGAAGAACTTCTTCACCCGAACGGAACAATTCGTGTTGATCCCACGCTGCAGGTCAAGGGACACTCCAACGTGTACGCCATTGGTGATATCACCGACGTGCGTGAATCCAAGCGCGCAGATGCGGCACGTCAGCAAGCCCGAGTTGTCATTGCCAATATCACGCATCAGCTGGAAGGCGGAGAGCCCGATATCTCCTACCAACCCACCAAGGAGTGGGTCATCTTGCCGCTCGGGCCGTCGATGGGTGCATCGCAGCTGATCGACGCAGACGGGAATATGCGTATCCTCGGTGCAGAACAGACAGCGGAGATCAAGGGCACTGATCTGATGGTTTCCGTTATCCGCTCGCAACTGAATCTTCCCTGAATTGAGCACGTCAATTTAGGCGTGAACAGGTAGGCTGGGAGCATGACACAAGATCCTCGCGACGCGCTGAACTTACTCATCGCAGCATTTGAGCACCACTTTGATGTCGTCCAGGGCGGCACAGCCGCGTCGGATGCCGTCATTTCGCAGGCAGAAGAACGCCTCCGTGATGCGTTCTTCACCTACGACGACGTTCTCTTCACACGATTCGACGCTGAACTGCCGTTCGACATTCTGGATGAAGATGATGACGACGACGATGATGACGACTATGAGGACGACGGCGACGACGAAGATGATGACGATGACAGCTTCGACGGCTTCGACGATGACGAGTACGACCAGATCGACCTGGACGACGATAACGACGAGGACGACTAATCTACGCGCGGATCAGATACTTCGCTGAGTACCGTTCGGATCTGCTCAGGAAGTGGATCCTGACATTCGAGCAGCTGATCGAGCTGTCGGACCGTGCGCGGACCGACGATCGCGCTTGCCACACCCTCAGCGTCACGCACCCATGCCAACGCCACATCCATACTCGTGCGATCAAGCCCCTGAGCAGCGCGTTCGAGGGCGTTGAGCGTGCCAGACAAAGCAGGATCCAGGTAGCGTTCAACGGTATAACGCAGGTGCGGTGACGCGGCGCGTGAATCTGGGGGAGTGGCATGGCGATACTTCCCGGTCAGGACGCCGCACGCCAGTGGCGAATGCGCCAGGATTCCCATCCCGGCTGAGCGTGCCGGTGCAAACACCTGAGACTCGAGGCCGCGATCCAGCAGTGACCAGGAATCTTCCAACGCAACCACAGGCATCCCCGCCAGGGCCGCCCTCGTCGATGCTGATGCCGCCGTCCACGCCGATGCGTGAGCGATCCCTACGTAGCGCGCACGACCCGAGCGCCAGGCGACCTCCAGCGCGGACAGTGTTTCGTCGACCGGAATGTGCGGCGTGAACTCCGCGAGCCACAGGTCAACGAAATCGGTGTGCCACCGGGCCAGCGCATCGTCCAGACTGGCGAGCATGTCGCCGCGCGCCGCACTGGCACGCCACTTAGTGGACGCATCCAGGTGTGCGCCCCCTCGAAGTGCGATCACGAGCTGATTGCGACTGACTGTGCTGATGAGCGACCCGAGGACGTCCACCGCCGCGCCGTCTCCGTGCGTTGGTGCAATTTCGATCAGGTTCCCACCGGCATCGACAAAATGGCGCAGCATGTCTTCAGCTTCGTGCTCATCGGTGTCGCGGCCCCACGTGAGTGTGCCGAGTCCAACATCAGAGACGCTCAGGCCCGAACGGCCGCAAAAACGAGTGCGCATACTGTAACCGTAGTGTGGTGGTGACCGGGTGGCGCGGTAGGGGAATCGGCGTGGTGCCCGTACAGTAGGCCTCATGAGTTGGCTTGATGCAATCATCCTGGGGCTGGTTCAGGGCCTCACGGAGTTTCTTCCTATTTCCTCATCTGCTCACCTGCGCATTGTGGGAGAGCTGATCGGACAGGCAGATCCGGGAGCTGCCTTCACCGCGATCACGCAGATCGGAACTGAAACCGCAGTGCTGGTGTTCTTCTGGAAAGACATCGTGAGGATCGTGTCGAAATGGGCGCGTTCCCTTCCCGTAGTCGGCCCCGCCAAGCGCGTCAGCGGTGCCGATCCCGATGCGCGCATGGGGTGGATGATCATCGTCGGATCCCTGCCGATCGGAATCCTTGGACTGCTGCTCGAAGATTGGATCGACACATCATTCCGTAACCTGTGGATCACGGTGGCCATGCTTGTTTTCTTCGGTCTGCTGCTCGGCGCGGCTGATCGCTTGGGGCGCAGGGAACTCACCCTTGACCGCATGAGCTGGCGCGATGCCATTGCTTACGGCTTTGCTCAGGCGATGGCTCTCATTCCCGGCGTCTCCCGTTCAGGTGGCACCATCACGATGGGGCGCGCGCTGGGCTACACGAGAGAAGCTGCAGCGCGCTACTCATTCCTGTTGGCCATGCCCGCCGTCTTCGCATCGGGGTTCTACAAGATGGCCAAGGTGATCGGTGGTGGTGACATTGTTGCGGTCGGGCCGACGATCCTGGCCACGCTCATCGCTTTCGGCGTGGGATACGTGGTGATCATGTGGTTCCTCAAGTTGATCTCCACCCGCTCGTTCAGCCCCTTCGTCGTGTACCGCCTGGGTCTGGCCGCCCTCGTCGCGATCCTGCTGCTGACCGGCGTCCTGACGCCCGGGGGAGTCGCAGCCTGACGAGGGTGACTTACTGACTCGCACGCATGGACAGTACACGCTCGATGCCTTCTTCAGGAATATCGGGCACCTGACCGCCAAAGATGGGGCACATGGACTGCACGTGGCACCAGTTGCACAGCGGGTTTTTTGTCGGAACAAAACGACGCTGGCGAGCCGCACTTTCGATGCGCTCCCACAGCTGTGCCACATCGGCGCGAATGTCCACCATGTCGGCGTCGGTGGGGTCCAAGGTGAGGACCTGACCGGACTTGATGTACACCAACTGCGTGCGGGCCGGAAGTTCGCGTGTGA
Organism: Schaalia radingae; assembly: GCF_900106055.1. Taxonomy (NCBI): domain Bacteria; kingdom Bacillati; phylum Actinomycetota; class Actinomycetes; order Actinomycetales; family Actinomycetaceae; genus Schaalia; species Schaalia radingae. Next base: position 1,147,122 of record NZ_LT629792.1, read on the forward strand.
GCTGAAGCAGCAATGCGTAGAAGCGCATCTGGTAGAGAGCTTCGTCCTGGAAACGTGGACTGGGAGCCTTGCCTGTCTTGTAGTCCACAACGCGCAGCTGGCCTGTGGGAGCCTGATCGATGCGGTCGATGAATCCGCGCAGACGAATGCCTTCGGGCATCACCACAGTGATCAGTTCTTCACGTCCAACCGGTTCAAGCCATCGTGGATCCTCGATATGGAAGTACTGCTCGATTACGGTTCGCACGTCACGCATCCATGACTGCAAATCCTCTTCAGAATCGAACAGATCCATCACTGTATGATCGTTGCTGCGTAGCACTTCCCATTGCGGGGCAACCAGTTCCTGAGCATGCTCAGGGGTGCGATCGTGCTGCGGCACGTCGAAGAGATGCTCGAGGACAGCGTGTACGAGGGTGCCCATCGCCGTGGCACGTGTGGCGGGCGAGGGAATGCGATCCACAACTAACAGGCGGAACTTGAGAGGGCATTTCATGAAATCGCGGGCGCGCGACACCGACAGTGCGGGCGCCCACTGTTCAGACGATGATGAAGACGGCATGTGCCTACCGTAACGCCGCGCACCGGCATCTGCGTGCTCGCCTGCTCCGGTTGTGGATACAATCCCAGCGATGAGTACTCATAGTGAACTAGGTCAGGAAAACCGGCGCGGGCCACTGCGCGAAGGCGATCGGGTGCAGGTACGCGACCCGAAGGGACGATTCCACACCATCACGCTGGTGGCGGGCGGACGCTTCCAAACCAATCGCGGATGGCTCGATCACGACGCCGTGATCGGTCAGCCGGACGGCCAGGTGATCACCACGCCTGAAGGACGCTCATTCCAGGTGCTGCGACCCCTGCAAAGCGACTACGTCATGTCGATGCCGCGCGGCGCAACGGTGATCTACCCCAAAGACACCGGCACCATCATTCATATGGGGGACATTTTCCCCGGCGCACGCGTAGTGGAAGCAGGTGTGGGATCAGGTGCATTGACACTGGCACTGCTCAACGCGGTAGGCGAACACGGCCACCTCCACTCAGTGGAACGCCGCGAAGACTTTGCGGACATTGCGCGCGCCAATGTGGATCTCTGGTTCGGCTCTCACCACCCCGCGTGGACCCTGGAAGTAGGCGAGGTGGCTGATGTGCTCAATCGATGCGAGGCGCATAGCGTGGATCGCATCGTCTTCGACATGCTGGCCCCGTGGGAGAACCTTCAAGCCGTGGAACACGCATTGAACTACGGAGGAGTATTGACGTGCTACGTCGCCACAGTGACCCAGATGTCCCGTCTGGTCGAAGATATCCGCGCATGCGAACGATTCACAGAGCCACTGGCGTGGGAAACGATGCAGCGCGAGTGGCATCTCGAAGGGCTGGCCGTGCGTCCCGAACACCGCATGGTGGCCCATACCGGCTTTCTGGTCACCACGCGTCTGTTGGCACCGCACACCCGTCCGCAAACCGCCCAACGCCGCCCCGCTCCGGCTGCTGAAGGACAGAGCGGAATGTGGGACGACGAGGATGGGTGGACACCCTCGTCAATCGGGCAGCGAGTGCCCAGCGACAAGAAAGTACGGCGAGTGCGTCGTGACGCAACTGCGCGCAGCGAACATTGGGTGGGAGAAACATTACAGACCACGGTTCGGAAGGATCTGGAGGAATCCCACTGATCGTCATAGTGTTGAATGACCACTAAAACTGACTCGCGAGGAGGGTACGAGTGAGCACGTCTGCCGACCAACAGACCGTTGACGCGTTGCGGCGATCTGTCGCTTCTTTGGAAGAGAAGAACGAACGCCTCTCACGTGCCCTGTCGACGGCCCGCGGACAGCTTGTCCAACTCAACGAGAAAATCCACCGCTCTCAGCAGCCTCCACACACATTCGTCTCAGTTCTCGCGGTCGATACCGCCGCGCGTCAGATCGATGCGATGGTGGGCACCAAACGCATGCGCCTGACCGTTGACTCCAGTGTTGACCTGTCAACGGTGGCCGTCGGACAGCTGGTACGCCTCAACGAGAACATGGTCGTGGTGGGTGTGGACCACTTCGAGCGCACCGGGACACTGACATCGGTGCTGGAAGTACTGGGCGCCGATCGCGTACTGGTGTCCCTGGAAGGCGGCGCGGAACAGGTTCTGACGCTGGCCGGACCACTGCGGCATGGAAGCGTACGGGCAGGCGATTCCGTCATGGCGAATCTGCGCGCCGGTCAGGCCATCGAACGCGTCACCCGCTCGGATGTCGAGCAGCTGCTCACCCCGCAGGTCCCGGACGTCACCTACGACGACATCGGCGGACTGGATCAGCAGCTGGCCAGTGTGCGTGACTCGATCGAGATGCCGCTGCGTCACCCGCAGCTCTACCGCGATTACGGCTTGCGCCCGCCCAAAGGCATCCTGCTGTACGGGCCGCCAGGTTCGGGTAAAACACTCATTGCCAAAGCAGTGGCAAACGCCTTGTCGCAGACCGAATCAGGCGTGCGCGGCCACTTCCTGTCTATCAAGGGCCCCGAACTGCTCAACAAATTCGTAGGGGAGACAGAGCGCCAGATTCGGGCAATTTTCTCCCGTGCTCGTGCACTGGCGGCAACCGGGATCCCTGTTGTCGTGTTCTTCGATGAGATGGAAGCTCTGTTCCGCACGCGCGGCGCAGGTATCTCCTCTGACGTGGAAACCATGATTGTCCCGCAGCTTCTGGCTGAAATGGACGGAGTGGAAGCCCTCGACAATGTCATCATCATTGGCGCATCCAACCGAGCCGACATGATCGACCCTGCTGTACTGCGGCCCGGACGCCTCGACGTGCGTATACGCATCGACCGACCCGACCGGACGGGCGCGCGCGACATCTTCACGAAGTATCTGACCACGCACGTCCCGATTGCAGCGAGCGAGATTTCCCGCTATGGGAGCCACGAGGAGGCCCTCAATCAGATGATCGACGCCGCCGTGGAGCGTCTGTATGCACGCGATCAGTCCACTGCACTGTTCCACGCGACGCTGACCTCAGGCGCGCAGACGACGCTGTACCTGAGTGACATCGTTTCAGGCGCATTGATCGCCTCGAGCGTGGAGCGAGCCAAGAAACACGCTATCCGCGCCACGCTTGGCGGGAGCGAGCAGGGGCTGAGCCAGGAACACGTGCTGCGCGGCGTGGAAGAAGAGATGCGCGAATCAATGGAGCTGGCTGCTACGTCTTCGCCAGTGGACTGGGCACGCACCGTGGGAGTGCGTGATGATATTCAATCCGTGACCCCCATTCAAGGAGATCCACAATGAGCGTCCACCGCATCATGGGCACCGAAACAGAATTCGGTGTCTATCAGCCAGGCAACCCGTGGGCAAATGCGGTCGCACTGTCCACGCAGGCAATCGCTGCAGGCGGACAGCTGTCACGCGAGGACGACCCTGTTGGATGGGATTACACGGGTGAGGACCCGCTCAATGATCTGCGCGGTATGCGCCTGTCCCGTGCCGCAGCCGACCCGTCACTGTTGACCGATGATCCCTACCACCTGGCACCGTCAGGGGGCGTGGAAGCGTTGGAACGCCCCAGTGACAGTGAGCGCGCACTGCCAACCCCGACGGTGGCGGTGCTGACCAACGGTGCGCGCCTGTACGTCGACCACGCACATCCGGAGTATTCCGCACCTGAAACCTCGTCACCGCGCGAAGCAGTGCTGTGGGACAGGGCCGGTGATGAGATTGCGCGCCGAATCATGGCACATATCGATGCCAGCTCGGAGGAGCCGCTCGTCCTGGTCAAGAACAATACCGACGGTAAAGGTGCGGCCTACGGTACTCATGAGAACTACCAGGTGGAGCGTTCAGCTGATCTGGATGACCTGATCCGCGGCCTCATCCCATTCATGGTGACGCGCCCCGTCACCTGTGGTTCGGGTCGGGTCGGGCTGGGTCAAAAGTCACAGGCTCCCGGCTTCCAGCTCTCGCAGCGCGCTGACTTCGTGGAAAACGAGGTCGGCCTGGAAACCACTTTCAATCGCCCGATCATCAATACGCGCGACGAACCTCATGCCAATCCCGCACGGTTCCGTCGCCTGCATGTCATCGGAGGCGATGCCAGCCTCTTCGACATCTCGGCCTACCTCAAGATGGGGACGACCTCGATTGTCCTGTGGGCCATTGAACAGGGCACGTCGATGCAGTGGGATGGACTGAGCATTGACGACCCGGTGCAGGAAACATGGAACGTCAGTCACGACCCGACGCTGAGCCACAAAGTTCCGATCGCTGCCGGACGCACACTGAATGCCGTTGATATTCAGCAGATCTACCTGGATCTGGTGCTCGAAACACTCGACGAGACTGGCCAGAATCCGGATGAGGACACACGCGACCTGCTTGACACCTGGCAGCGAGTCCTGGACGGTCTGCGCACCGACATGTTCTCGGTGGCCACCGACGTTGAATGGGTGGCAAAATACCAGCTTTTCGATCGCCAGCGTGAGCGGCTGAACACCGACTGGGCCGACCCACGTCTGGCGGCAATGGATCTGCAATGGGCGGACCTGCGAGAAGAACGCTCCCTGGTGAACCGCCTCGACCGTGCGGGACGAGTCCGCAGACTCTTCACACCTGACGACGTGATCCGTGCGGCCGATACGCCGCCGCAGTCAACCCGCGCCAGAGTACGCGGACACGCTGTTGCCTCGATGCCGAACGTCGTTCGGGCATCATGGACATCAGTGGTAGTCGACGACCCCGAACACAACCGCCTGGTCCGCATCTCACTGCCTGACGCATCTGATACCACAACCGACATCTGTGACCTTGTCTAAGGAGCATCCATGGTTCAGTCACACACACATTCACCTCACTCAGACCCGCTCGACGAGGACGACGCCCAGGCCGGGCAGGTTCAGGCGAACACCGATTCCCTCGATGACCTGCTGGATGACATCGACACCGTTCTGGAAGAAAACGCGCAAAGCTTCGTTCAGGGCTTCGTGCAGAAGGGCGGCCAATAAAGTGAGGCGCCGAGTCGTCGGAATCGAAACGGAATACGGGCTGACCGCAGCTTCCATTACCTCCGCGCCCTCACCAGTGGATGCGGATCAGGCGGCGCGGTACCTGTTCGCCCCGCTCATTGACCAGGGACGTTCCTCGAACCTGTTCCTGCGCAACGGAGGGCGCCTGTACCTCGACGTCGGCTCACATCCCGAATATGCGACAGCCGAATGCGACCTGCTGGAGGACCTCCTGGCCCAAAATCGTGCAGGTGACCTTCTACTGGCTGACCTCGCCTCTCGCGCAGACGAGCAGCTCCAGTCCGAGGGTGTCCCAGCCCGACTCCACCTGTTTCGTAACAACGTGGACTCCCACGGAAACTCCTACGGCTGCCACGAGAACTATCTGCTGCACCGCCGACGTGACTTCAGAGAAGTCGCGGACGCCCTCGTCGCATTCTTCATCACCCGACAAATCGTCGTCGGAGCTGGACATATCCGCACCATTTCAGGACGCAGCACGTACGTCTTTTCCCAACGTGCAGACCAGATGTGGGACGCAGTTTCGGCAGCAACCACTCGTTCGCGCCCAATCATCAACACGCGCGACGAACCACTGGCAGATTCAGGCTCCTACCGGCGCATGCATGTGATCGTGGGGGATACGAACGTGTCCGAGCCGACAACCGCCCTGAAGGTCGGGGCAACCGAGCTGCTGTTGAGCGCGGTCGAAGATGGTGTGAAGCTGGCAGACCTGGCGCTGGCCGATCCCATGTCGGCTATTCGCTCCATCAACGCGGACCTGACGGGACAGGCACCTATCCCATTGGCCTCGGGAACATCCATGTCACCTGTGGCAATCCAGCGGGAAATCCGGCGCCGGATCCTCGACCACACGGACACCAGCGCCCTCGATCCCATGCACACCTACGTTCTGGACCTGTGGAAGGGTGGACTGGATGCGATCGAATCAGGAGACTGGTCCGGCGTCGAGACCGAACTGGATGTGGCGATTAAGCGCCGACTGCTGCGCCAGTACTGTGAACGCCGCTCAGTGCCGCTGTCCGACACGCGCGTGGCGCGCCTGGAGCTCAGCTACCACGACATCACGGCGACAGGCCTGCGTGACCGCATGGAAGGCGGCGGATTGATGCGCCGGCTGATCGCAGCCGACCAGGTGTCAGGCGCAGTCACCACGCCTCCTGCCACAACGAGGGCGTCCCTGCGCGGCCGGATCATCGGTGCAGCACAGGACGCGCGCCGGGATCTGTCGGTCGACTGGGTGCACGTGCGGCTCGGAGATATTTCAGCCACCCCACTGACGCTCAATGACCCGCTCTCGAACGAGGATGCGCGAGTGGATGCGCTGATCGAGCACATTAACCAGTCGGCGCCTGACTTGCCGGCGTGATCACATGACACTGTCTTCGCGCAGAACGGTTGCCACAGTGACTGTGCTGGTGGTCGTCGTCCTCATCATGGTCGGGTGGTGGACCCTGGGGCGCCGCAGCTCACCTGACGTGGTGCAAAGCGCTGATGACACACAGTCAGTGGGCAATCAGGTTGAAGTATTCGGTAACCACGGCGCCATACCGACTGTGTCCATTCACGGTACCTTGACGGTGACGGCACCTTTCGTGAGAACGATTATCGAGGGGCAAGGACGGGAAATTACCGAGGGGTCGCCCGTGATCGCCGCGATCACACCGTTTGACGGAGACACGGGGGAAGTCATCACGGCCGACGGGCAGCCCGCGATCTTTACGGAGCGTGCAACGAGTGACGAACTGGATGCCACGCTGGTTCAGGCCCTGATCGGGTCTCGCGAAGGGACGCGCCTCCTGTTCGTCAGACCACTGACACCGGCGTCGGATAAGGACGGGGAGACACTTGCCGGAACGACCCCTGCGCAGCCACGCATTGAAATTGACGTCGTCGATGTGATCTCCTCGACTGCTACTGGCACACCGATTGATCCCGAACCAACCCAGCCATTCAGCGTCGAATTCGCAGAAGATGGTTTCAAGGTCACTCACACGGGGGAGGCCCCCAGCCAGATCGTCATCGCCCCACATATCAAAGGTGACGGTCCTCAGGTCGGGCCCGATGACCGGGTCCTGGTGCAATACGTGATTGCGGGGTGGAACAATCCGGACAAGCGTCGATCAACGTGGAACGACGGAATGCCGGAACGGTTGGACATGGCGACCATCATGCCGGGCCTGCAGCAGGGGCTGGTCGATCAAAGAGTCGGCTCACGCCTGGCGATCACCATTCCTCCTGATCTGGCCGAAGGTGACGACACGCTGTGCGTCCTGGTCGATATCCTTGCCACCTACCCGCCGTCGTCATCCACTTCCTGAGCCGGTGCCAACCAAGTGCGTGCACATGGCTACGATGGAAGCATGTCAGTGACCTGCCGAATCATTCCATGCCTGGACGTCAACGCCGGACGCGTCGTTAAAGGTGTCAACTTCACAGATTTGAAAGATGCGGGCGATCCTGTTGAACGTGCCCGTCACTACAGCGACGAGGGCGCTGATGAAATCACTTTGCTCGACGTATCCGCCTCGACCGAGCAGCGCTCGACAATGCTCGATGTCGTCTCTGCCGCTGCGAGCCAGATTTTTGTGCCGCTCACTGTCGGTGGCGGTGTACGCAGTGTGGACGACGTGTCACGCCTTCTGGACTGCGGAGCCGACAAAGTATCAGTCAATACGGCGGCGATCGCTGACCCGAGCCTGATCGAACGGGTCGCCTCACGCTATGGCGACCAGATCATCGTGCTGTCCCTGGACGCACGGCGCACGCCCGAGGGTGTCTCAACGACCTCCGGATTCGAAGTCACGACACACGGTGGAACGCGCTCATCCGGCATCGACGCGGTCGAGTGGGCAAACCGGGTCGCTGAACTGGGAGCAGGCGAAATCCTGTTGAACTCGATGGACGCAGACGGGGTTCAGGGCGGATTCGACCTGGAAATGCTCGGCGCGATTCGATCCACAGTGTCCATTCCTCTGATCGCTTCGGGCGGGGCCGGCACAACTGACGATTTCGTTCAGGCAGCTCAGGCAGGTGCGGACGCAGTTCTGGCTGCCTCAGTGTTCCACTTCGGTACCTTGACGATCACGCAGGTCAAGGATGCGATGGCGCGTGCCGGAATCGCGGTGCGACTGTGAAACGGTCGGCTGAGAACCTCGACCCGCGCATCGCGCAGCGACTGAAGCGAAATGAGCAAGGTCTCGTGGCAGTCATCGTCCAGCAATACGACACTGACGAAGTTCTGATGCTGGCATGGATGGACGACGAAGCACTGCGACGCACACTGGAAAGCAGGCGTGCGACCTACTGGTCACGTTCCCGTCAGGAGTACTGGCGCAAAGGCGACACGTCAGGACACGTGCAGCACGTCAAGAGCATTCAGATTGACTGCGACGGGGATGCCCTGTTGATGAAAGTCGATCAGATCGGTGCTGCGTGCCATACGGGGACACATTCATGTTTTGAAGCGGGGGGAACAATTCAATGACACGTCACGCCACTGACCTGCCTCTGGGACAGATATGGCCATCGCGCGAAGAGTTCCATGAGCTGGCGGCCAACCGACGGCTCATTCCCGTGGCACGGAAAGTCCTGGCGCCCGATATTACACCGGTGGGCCTGTACCGCCACCTGTGCGGCTCGAAGCCGGGGACGTACCTGTTTGAATCAGCCGAACACGACGGCAGGTGGGGACGCTGGTCATTCATTGGAGTGGATTCCGCCTCGTCAGTGATCACCCGTGATGGCGTCACGTCCTGGCAGGAGGTGTGCCCGGGGGGCGCAATGGAGACCGGATCATTTCGCGAGGTGATGCACTCGGCTCTCGAGGTGCTGCGAGCTGATCCCATCGAAGGTCTGCCACCCTTGACGGGCGCTTTTGTCGGCTCGATTGGCTGGGCAATGGCCCGCGAATGGGAGCCGAGCATCACGATGTCGGCTCCGCGCGAGATGGACGTACCGGATGCATCGCTCATTTTGGCGCGCGACGTGGCTGCTATCGATCACAGTGACGGCTCACTGTGGCTGGTGTCGAATGCGTGGAACATGGACGGTACCGATGAACGAGTCGACTGGGCGTATGACGAAGCGTGCCGTCGAGTGGGCGACATGTGTCATCGCCTGGAATCCAGCATGAATCCAGCTGTATGGGTCAGTGTGTCGCCCTCGTCGGATGATCTGGCGATCCAGCACCGCACACCGCAGGACGATTTTGAACAATCCGTCAGGGATGCGAAAGAGGCGATCGGGCGAGGCGACGCTTTCCAGATTGTGCTGTCGCAACGCATGGATGTGTCCACCCAGGCGGATGCGCTGGACGTGTACTCGGTGCTGCGCACCCTCAATCCTTCGCCGTATCTGTACCTGCTGCGCCTGCCCGATGGCGTGGGCGGTGACTTCGACGTGGTGGGTTCCTCGCCTGAAACACTGGTGCGTACGCAGGGACAGCGCGTGTGGACCTATCCGATTGCCGGGTCACGCCCACGCGGAGCGAACGGGAGCGAGGACCACGACCTGGCCGTAGACCTGCTGAAGGATCCGAAGGAGCTGGCCGAACACGCCATGCTGGTGGACCTGGCGCGCAACGACCTGTCGAGAGTCTGCAGGCCTGAATCGGTGGAAGTGTCTACGCTGATGGAAATCAAGCGCTACTCCCATATTCAACACATTTCCTCCACCGTTACGGGCATCGTGAACGAGGGGGTGGACGCGCTGGATTGTCTGGTGGCAACGTTCCCTGCCGGAACACTGTCAGGTGCGCCCAAGACGCGCGCCATTCAACTGATCGACGAGCTCGAACCGTGTGCGCGCGGCGTGTACGGGGGAGTGGTCGGCTATTTTGACCTGGGCGGCGACACAGATTTTGCGATCGCGATCCGCACAGCATGCCTGAAAGACGGCCGCGCCAGCGTGCAGGCGGGAGCTGGAATTGTGGCTGATTCGGTTGAACACACGGAGTATGTGGAGACCCATAATAAAGCGGCCGCGGCACTGGCATCCGTACTGACCGCAGCGAAGCTGACGGGGGACCTGGACTGAGCCCATCATGTGAGCCAATTGGGGAAAACACCCTGACTTTGGTTAGCATCACAGTAGGCAACGGTGAGGAGGAGCGATGGCAACAGTCCTCGATGGGATCATCGCGGGAGTGCTGGAAGATCTGCGTGAGCGGGAAGCACGCGTGCCGATGGATGACATCAAGAAGCGTGCGCAACGCTGCGCCGACGCGAAAAACGCGGTGTCAGCACTGCGCAGCAGTGGTGCCGTCTCGCTGATTGCGGAGGTCAAGCGGTCCTCGCCCTCGAAGGGCGCGCTGGCGCATATCGACGATCCGGCAGCACTGGCCCACATCTACGAGGCGAACGGTGCGGCTGCAATCTCGGTGCTTACTGAACAGCGTCGCTTCTCGGGGTCACTGTCCGATCTTGACTCAGTGCGCGCAGCAGTCGATATCCCTGTGCTGCGCAAGGATTTTATTGTCACCCCGTATCAGGTCCATGAAGCGCGCGCTCACGGCGCTGACATTGTGCTGCTGATTGTTGCCGCACTTGAACAGCCGGCGTTGGTGTCGCTGCTGGAACGAACGGAATCACTGGGAATGACGGCGCTGGTCGAGGCGCATTCGCGCCTGGAAGTGCTGCGGGCGCTCGATGCCGGAGCGCGCGTCATTGGCGTGAACGCACGCGACCTGACCACCCTGGATGTCGATCCAACTGTTGTCGAGCAGGTGATCGATGTCATCCCGCCCGACGTGATCGCTGTAGCCGAATCCGGTGTGCGCGATCGCCACGACGTCATCCAGTACGCCAACTGGGGCGCTGATGCTGTGCTGGTCGGAGAAGCACTGGTAACGTCCGGTGATCCAGCGACCGCCGTCAGCGATATCGTCAGCGCCGGCCAACATCCGGCACTGCTCACCGATAGAAAAGCTCGCGTGCGCATGGCACGCAATGAATCATCTGACGAGTAAGGAGGAGTCGGCATGTCGAGTACCGCATCGCCGCGCTCGGACGACCTGAGAGGCCCGTATTTTGGAGCCTTCGGTGGTCGTTTCGTGGCCGAATCGCTGATGTCTGCACTGGAAGAACTTGATGAAACGTGGCAGCGTCTGTGGCATGATGACGGTTTCCAGAAACGACTCCATGACCTGTTCGTCAACTATGCCGGACGCCCCTCATTGTTGACAGAAGCATCGCGCTTTGCTGCCGATCTGGGGGGAATCCGAGTCTTCCTCAAGCGCGAGGACCTCAACCATACCGGATCCCACAAGATCAACAACGTGCTGGGACAGGCGTTGCTCACACAGGAACTGGGCAAGACCCGTATCATCGCTGAGACCGGAGCCGGACAGCACGGCGTTGCCACCGCAACGGCCGCGGCGCTGCTGGGCCTGGACTGCACGATCTATATGGGCGCGGAAGACACCGAACGTCAGGCACTCAACGTAGCCCGCATGCAGATGCTCGGCGCGGAAGTCATTGGTGTGACTCAGGGGTCTCAAACGCTCAAGGACGCCATTAACGAAGCGTTCCGTGACTGGGTGACGAATGTGGAGACCACGAACTACATTTTCGGCACTGCTGCAGGTCCGCACCCGTTCCCCAGCCTCGTCCGTGACCTCCAACGCGTCATCGGTGACGAAGCCCGCGAGCAGATCCTGGAGCGCGAGGGACGCCTGCCGGATGCCGTGACCGCGTGCGTGGGCGGTGGTTCAAATGCGATTGGATCCTTCACTGCTTTTATCGATGATGAGGACGTCGAGCTGATCGGATGTGAAGCCGGAGGCGACGGCATCGAGACCGGTCGCCACGCTGCATCGATTTCAGCGAACGAAGTCGGTGTTCTGCACGGTGCGCGCACATTCGTGCTGCAGGAACGCGACGGGCAGACCAAGGCCTCCCATTCGATTTCTGCGGGCCTGGACTACCCGGGTGTGGGACCCGAACATGCATGGCTGGCCCGTTCCGGACGAGCACGCTACATTGCGATTGACGACACGCACGCCATGGACGCATTCGTGCGCCTGTGTCGCACCGAAGGTATCATTCCCGCCATCGAATCGGCACACGCACTTGCAGGGGCAATTCAGTGGGCCCACGAGCGACTCGAAGCAGGACCGATCGAAAAAGGCAAGGAACCCATTATCGTGGTGTGCCTGTCTGGGCGCGGCGATAAGGACGTGACAACCGCTTCGAAGTGGTTCGGCCTGGGTGAACCCACATACCAGAACATTGATCCGAGCAGGGAGGCCGACAAATGATGCACAGCGCAGATGCGATTGATCGCGCCAATAATGCCGGGCACGCCGCCCTGATCGGATATTTGCCCGTCGGTTTCCCCACTGTGGAAGACTCGGTGCGTGCAGCGAAAGTGCTGGCAGATAACGGCGTTGATGTCCTTGAATTTGGTTTCCCGTATTCCGACCCTGGGATGGATGGCCCCACGATCCAGCGCGCAACCGTGGCCGCCCTCGAACATGGAACACACCTGGAGGACCTGCTGGAAGCGACCAGGGAAGTCGTGGACTATGGTCTGACCACCGTGTGCATGACGTACTGGAACCCGGTCGAATGGTACGGCGTGAACCATTTTGCCCGTGACTTTGCCCAAGCCGGCGGATCAGGCCTGATCACGCCGGACCTGCCACCCGACGAAGGCGAGCAATGGGAAAATGCAGCTCGCGAAAATGACCTGGAATGCATCTACCTGGTGGCACCGTCGTCAACTCGCACGCGTTTGGAACTAATCAGTTCCCACGCACGCGGATGGGTGTACGCCGCGTCAACGATGGGCGTGACAGGGGCGCGATCCTCGGTCGACACTCACGCGCGCGAACTGGTCGCACGCACGCGTGAAGCCGGTGCCGAACGCGTGTGTGTGGGTCTGGGCGTTTCCAGCGGCACGCAGGCACATGAAATAGGCTCCTACGCCGATGGCGTTATTGTGGGTTCTGCACTTGTGCGCACACTTTTTGACGAGGACAGGGAACAGGCTTTCGAAGCGCTCGGAACTCTGGCCCGTGAACTCAGTGATGGCGTTAAGAACTCACGAACTGTCTAACCGGAAGGCGCGGTGACGATGAACGATCTGACTGTGGCAAGCTCACTGATTGGCTCAGCGATACCGTCTCCGCCGCAGGGAGCGTGGAACATTGGTCCACTGACCATCCATATGTACGGCATCCTCATTATGGTGGGGATGGTCGCTGCAGTGTGGATCACCGGCCGGCGGTACGAGCGGCGCGGTGGCGTGGCCGACTTCATGTACGAAATTGCGTTGTGGGCGATCCCGCTGGGAATCATCGGAGCGCGAATCTACCACGTGGTGTCCTCACCTGATGCCTACTTCGGCCCCAACGGCAATCCCATTGACGCGTTCAAAATCTGGAATGGCGGTCTTGGAATCTGGGGCGGCGTAGCTCTGGGCGCTGTTGGTGCCTACATTGCGCTGCGACGCGCCGGCCAACGAATGGGACCTCTGGCTGACTCCATTGCACCGGCCCTCCTGGTGGCACAGGCAATAGGCCGGTGGGGGAATTGGTTTAACCAGGAACTGTTCGGCGCGCCGACGACACTACCGTGGGGGCTGCAGGTCGACGCGGCTCACATGCCTGCCCAGTATGCCGCCGGCACGCTCTTTCACCCGACATTTCTCTATGAATGCCTGTGGAATTTGGTTATTGCCGCACTGATCGTGTGGGTGGATCGGCGCGCACGGTTCGCTTCAGGTCAGGTCTTCGGGCTGTATCTGATGGGATACACGCTCGGGCGTGTGTGGATCGAGATGCTCCGCGTTGACGAAGCGCAGCACATTCTGGGGCTGCGTCTGAACGTGTGGACATCGATCGCGGTCTTCCTCGCGGGCCTGGCCGTTTTCTGCGTGGCAGGACGCCTCGGCAGGTCAACGACTGTCAGCGAAGACGAGCATGAGCACCTGCGGGCACACCTGGGCCTCGACAAGTCGGATGGCGCAGATAATGAAGCCGACGAATCTTTAGATGAAGAGGATGTATCGAAACTCGCGGACGAATCGGGCAGCGCGCAGGGCGCGAAAAACGTCTTTGAAAGCGTCGAAGCCGGTGAGGGTTCCCCTGAATCGAGATCGGCACTGTAGAGTAAGAGTATGCGTCGAGCAAAAATCGTGTGTACGTTAGGCCCAGCCACTGAATCTGCCGAACAAGTACAGGCACTCGTGGACGCGGGCATGGATGTGGCCCGTATCAACTGCTCACACGGAACTCACGAAGGACACGAACGTGTCATTGAGCGTGTGCGTCGTGCAGCGATGACGTCGGGCCGGGCCGTAGCTGTTCTTGCGGACCTCCAGGGCCCGAAGATTCGTCTGCAGACATTCAAGGACGGCCCGCAGTTCCTTGAGATGGGAGACACCTTCACGATCACGACTGAAGATGTCGAGGGCACCAAGGAACGCGTCGGCACGACGTTCAAAGGCCTGCCGGGGGATTGTCGTCCTGGTGACCGTCTCCTGATCGACGATGGAAACGTCGCCGTGCGTGTCATGGAAGTAACGGACACCGACGTAACCACCAAGGTAGAGGTCCCCGGATTTGTGTCCGATCACAAGGGCCTGAACCTTCCGGGTGTTGCGGTGTCAGTGCCGGCGCTGTCGGAAAAGGACCGCGATGACCTGCGGTGGGCACTGAGGATCGGTGCGGACTTTATTGCGTTGTCCTTTGTGCGCAACGCCCGCGACATTGACGAAGTGCACGCGATCATGGACGAGGAAGGCCGCAGGCGCCCTGTCATCGCGAAGATTGAAAAGCCGCAGGCCGTTGAGGTGCTCGAGGAGGTCGTCGACGCCTTCGATGGCATCATGGTGGCGCGCGGTGACCTGGGCGTGGAGATGCCGCTTGAAGCTGTGCCGCTGGTTCAAAAGCGCGCCATTGAGTTGGCACGCCGGGCAGCCAAGCCGGTTATCGTTGCGACCCAGGTACTGGAGTCGATGATCAAGAACCCGCGTCCGACCAGGGCTGAGGCATCGGACTGTGCGAACGCGATCCTTGACGGTGCTGATGCCGTCATGCTGTCGGGTGAAACGTCGATTGGTCAGTATCCGATCGAGGCTGTACGCACGATGGCACGCATTGTGGAGAACATCGAAGAAAACGGTGGTGAGCGCATCGCGCCGTTGGGTGGTTTCATCGCAGACCGCTCGGCCGTGATCTCCCAGGCCGCCGTGTCAGTGGGAGAGAAGCTCGATACGAAGTTCCTGGTGACCTTCACGCAGGCAGGAATGACGGCGCGCTATATGGCGCGTCTGCGTAGCCCTATCCCAATGCTGGCTTTCACGCCGCTCGAAGAGACACGCAGGCAGTTGGCACTGACGTGGGGAGTGCAGACCTACCGTGTGCCCTCGGTGATGCACACCGATGACATGGTCTGGCAGGTCGATCAAATCTCACAGACAGCCGGGCTGTGTAAGCAGGGTGACCAGCTGGTCATCGTGGCCGGTATGCCGCCGGGCGTGTCGGGCTCGTCGAACCTGATTCGTGTTCACTCAGTGGGTGACGATATTGATTACTCCATTGGTGGCCGAGTCGGGATGCTGGGCAGACAGTAGATGATCGCGTCGAGCCGTCAGCATCAATGGCGATGCTGCGGGGAGGACGTTTTCTCTAACCGCCGCCGAGGCTTATTCTCACGCGACCCGATGATGTGTTATCGTAAAAGTGGATGCAAACTGTCAACCTGGTGTTGAGAGTTGCGCTGATATGACTTCACACTTTCCACCTGATGAGGGGTGGGCGAGTGTGATTGAGAACTGAATGCCTGACGGGGCGGCCTGTGCGCAAAGAGTACATACCCCGTTATGGCGTGAGGAAGAAGAAGAGGATAGAAATATGACAATTGAAGATCGCAATGCAAAGACCGTGTCAGTTCATGACCGGAATTCAGATCGGCAGGCAAACAACGTTCTGCTTGATCAACTTTCCAATGCGGTACGCCCGTGGTTTGCTGATTTCACGAACGGCGACGTGCGTCGCGCCATCGAGGCCTTGCGCGTACCTGCCAGCCGCATCGCTGCAGCAGACTTTCTGGGTCTTGAACTCATTGAAGCTGCATAAAGGAAAGCTGCCACAGACGCAGTGTTGGGGGTCGGCCACATGTGGCCGACCCCCAACACTATCCCATCAACACAGTGCGAGTCCTTCGAAAACAGAGCCCCTTCCTTCAGATCCCCGAGCGTAACGGCCAGTCGCACCAGCACGTGTCGTGCTTCATGTTCTGTCCGGCTCGGATAGCTTGAGCATAAGAAACGATTCTTGGGAGATACTTCATTCCACCTGTCAGTTTGCTGGGAATGAGACCAGGCGCAGCGGTTGTGTTCCATTGGTCCACGGCGCTGCCCTGCTTCTCGGCCGTATCGAGTGAGATCTTTCTTGCTTCGGGGGTGAAAAGACATTCACATTGTCGTAGCCTGCTGCAGGACATTTTCCATCGCATGACGAGCGGATACTGCAGTGAAACACAGCTCAGAAGGGTGATTCCAACTGGTGTGATAAACGCACCCCAAACGCCCTCGTCGAGGGAGTTTTCAGCCGAATAATGCCGAATACTTCTGTACCCCGGGTGGGATTCGAACCCACAACAAGCCGGGTTTGAGCCGACCGCCTCTGCCAATTGGGCTACCAGGGCACACGCGAACGTGCTCATCAAGGATAAGATATTTATTGATCAGACACCAATTGAAGGAATTTCAGATGAGCACAGACGAAAACAAGCCGCGAAAAGTGTTAGTAGCTGAAGACGAATCCCTGATCCGCCTTGATATTGTCGAGACGCTGACCGCAGCAGGTTTCGACGTCGTCGCAGAGGCAAGTGACGGAGAAGAGGCTGTTCGGCTGGCACTGGAGCCCGACAACGAGGATGACACTCCTGATCTGTGTGTGATGGATGTCAAGATGCCCAAAATGGATGGCATCACAGCTGCAGAGAAGATTCTGCGAGAGCTCTCCTGCGCTGTTGTCATGCTGACTGCCTTTTCACAAAAAGAACTGGTCGAACGTGCGCGCGACGCAGGAGCTATGGCGTACGTCGTGAAGCCTTTCAGCCCTGCCGACCTGATTCCCGCAGTTGAAATCGCCCTGTCCCGTCACCGTGAAATCGAGTCACTGGAAGAAGAAATCTCCGACATGTCGGAGCGTTTCGAGACGCGCAAGCGCGTTGACCGCGCCAAGGGACTCCTGATGGAAAAGATGGACATGACTGAGCCTGAGGCGTTCCGATGGATCCAGAAGACGTCCATGGATCGTCGCCTGTCCATGCGTGAGGTCGCAGACGCAGTGATCGATCAGGTGGATGACTGAGACTGCTTGAGATATGTGTATGCGGGTCTTGCACGAAGTTGCAAGACCCGCATTGTTGAGTGAGAGTCGCGCTCAATCAGTCGGGACGCTCTTCGCCGTCGACGTTGCTTTCAATGCGCTCCTTCTTGAGGTCTTCAGACACGGTCTGCGTGTCCTGAACGGTTTGCGTCTCGAGTGACACGCGCTCAACAGGCACGCTCTCCTTGGAGACAACGACACGGTCCTCATGCAGGGTCACGGAAGCAGCACCCTCGGAGATGTCCTGGCCATCCAGGTTCTTTGCCTCTTCCTCACTGATGGGGGTGCGAACCACACGTACTTCCTCGCGCTCGACGGGAACCTCGACAGTCTCGGTTTCGGTGACGACCGTCTTGCGGAGCTGAGCTTCACCAGTCGCGACGCGTTCCTTGGCAACGTTGAGCTGTTCTTCGGAACGAATGATTTCGCCTTGGTCTGCTTCGTCGTGGATCGGCTCCTGGTCAGCCAGGTGACGCGCCTCAGCGGCGCGATCCTCCTCGTGAACTTCCTCGTCTGCCACAGGCGCAACGGGGGCGTCGGCAGGAACGTCTGATTCCGGTGCAGTGCGCGGAGCTTGGTCCTCGATCGGTGCTGCACCATCGGCCAGAGAACCGACACCGTAGTGGCGGTACAGTGTGTCCTGATCCTCAGGAGTCAGGTGACCTTCATCAGCGAGGTCAGGCGCATCCTTGATGCGATCCTTTTCAAACGCGAGGTGCAGGCCTTCCTCGTCGAGGCGGTATCCACGCAGTGGGACAAGGCTGGAGCCCATGCCAAAGAGGCCGTGAGCAACTTCGATGAAATCGGGCTCACCCGTCGCATCGTTGGTAAATACCTGCTTCACGTCGCCCAGCTTGTCGCCGTTGGAGTCGAAAGCTATTGCGTTGGCAAGTTCTTCGATTGAGTGTGTGGTCATGACAATGTCCTCTCAATTGGAGTTTAGGTAGGTGTGACGTAAGTCCCTATCCCAAAAATGAGATTAACAGTATCTGTGGCATTCGTCTCAGTGAACTCAAGAGGTGTAGACCGCGTATTTTCGTCGCCCTTGTCAGTCTCGCTAAAGACCGAGATCAGCGTCGCTTCAGCACACGATTGGAAATACGTGCGGTTCCAATGAGGCGTTCATCTCCATCGGTGATCGAGACCAGATGAACCGTTGATGAGCCACCCAGATAGGCCGCACGGGTCGTCGCCGTAATCGGCCCCTTGGTGCCTGCTCGAAGATGCGAGATGGACAGCTCCACGCCCACCACGTAGGCATCCGGGCCGCCCACACTGTAGGCGTGTGCTCCCGCCGCAAGCGATCCCGCTGTCTCAGCCAGAGCCGCCGATGCGCCGCCATGCAGGATTCCAATTCGCTGCGTATTGCCCTCAAGCGGCATTGTGATCGACGTGCAGTCAGGGCCATACTGTGTCACTTCCATGCCCATCGCGTCCATCAGCGTCCCTGGCCAATGCTGACCCACCATCGTCGGCCCATGGTCACTGTGAGATTCCTGGTGGTCATCAGATTGATGTGAATGTGTGTCATTGGCGTGATTCGTCTCGCTCATACCTCTAGGGTGTCATGTGTGGACGGAAAACTGCTGATTATTGATGGACATTCGATGGCCTACCGCGCGTTTTACGCGATGCGCTCGGGTAATTTCCAGACCTCGACCGGTCAGGACACCAGTGCTGTGTTCGGATTTATCCGCATGCTCACGAAGATCCTCAAGGATGAGAATCCGACACGTGTCGCTGTTGCCTTCGACGTCTCGCGTCATTCGTTCCGCACGGATAAGTACCCGGAGTACAAAGGCACGCGCGATGAGACCCCTCCTGAATTCCACGGACAGGTTGATCTGATCGACGCGTTCCTGGAAGCCATGGGTATCTGCCGTCTGCGCAAGGACAATATAGAGGCTGACGACATTCTGGCCACCCTTGCACATACTGCGTCTCAACAGGGGCTGGATGTTGTCGTGGCATCAGGTGACCGCGACGCCTTCCAGATGGCGAACGAACACGTCACGATTCTGTACCCCGGTCAGTCGATGTCGGACCTGCGTCGCATGACACCGGAAGCCATTGAGGATAAGTACGGCGTGCCGCCTCAGCATTACCCGGAGCTTGCCGCGCTGGTGGGGGAGACCGCCGACAATCTGCCAGGAGTGCCTGGCGTCGGCCCCAAGACCGCTGCCACGTGGATTAACAAATTCGACGGACTGGAAAATGTCCTGGCTCGCGCAGATGAGATCGGTGGCAAACGCGGAGCAGATCTGCGCGCCCATATCGATGACGTGCGCCGCAACCGCTCGCTGAACCGCCTGCTCACTGACGTTGATCTGGGAATCACCCTCGATGACCTTTACCGTCGTCCCACCGAGCATTCAGAGGCGATGAGTCTGTGCGACAGCCTTGAATTCGGACCCGGCACGCGCCGCGAGATCGTCTCGGTCGCATCAATCGCACTCAACCCCTCTGCTCCGGACGCCCTCGTCAATTCCGGGGGCAGCACGGCCGACGAGGGTGGCGCGGAAGAATCACTCATCCTTGATGACGTGGAAATTATCCGAGCCGATGCGAACACGAATGTCCAGCAGGTCCTTGCAACCTTTGAGGCAGAGACGTCAGTGGGAATCTGGTGCGAAGGCGTCGCGAACCCGCCCCTGCCTGACCTAGAACATCTTGCGATTGCGAGCGGAATGAAGGTACTCCTCATTGATGCTCGAGAGGTCACCACCGAGCAGACGGCTCAGTGCACGCAATGGCTGGCGCACCTGACACGACCCCTGATTGCCCATGACCTCAAAACACTGGTGCATATGATGCGCGCCTGGGACGTGGAGACCCTGCCGGTGACCTTTGACGTTGCATTGGGCGCCTACCTGCTGCGGCCCGAGCAGCGCTCCTACGCGATCGACGATCTGGCTGAGCAGTATCTGGGCGTGCACATCACGGCCCTAGAAGAGGAAGAATCCGGTCAGCAGATGCTGGATCTGGACGGTGAATCGGAGGAGAAACAGGCTGCGGCGCGTAGACAGATGGCGCAGCGCGCAGCCGTCCTGCCGCATGTGGCTGATGCTCTCAGGCGGGCGATGAATGATGATGAACGAACATTGCTTGACGATGTGGAACAGCCTGTCGCGCGCATGCTGGAGCGCATGGAACACGTGGGGATCGCGATTGACAGCGAGGAACTCGACCTGCAACGTCAGGAGCTGTCGAAAGCTGTTGAAGGTGCTGCGCAACGCGCCTATGACGCAATCGGCCACACGGTGAACCTGTCGAGCCCCAAGCAGCTCCAGCAGGTCCTGTTTGATGAACTCGATATGCCCAGGACCAAGAAGACGAAGACGGGGTACACGACGAATGCGGAAGCGCTGGAGACACTGTTCGCGAAGACGCGCCACCCGTTCCTGGAACATTTGCTCACGCACCGCGACCGCATCAAGCTGTCCCAGATGACGCAGTCCCTGCACAGCGCGATTGCTGATGACGGCAGGATTCACACGACGTTTTCTCAGATTGCGACTGCCACGGGGCGGCTCGCCTCGTCGGAACCGAACCTGCAGAATATCCCCGCGCGCACACCCGACGGCATGCGCATCCGGCACGCGTTCGTTGCAGGGGAGGGGTGGCAGTCCCTGATGAGCGTGGACTATTCGCAGATCGAGATGCGCATCATGGCGCACCTGTCCAACGATGAAGGACTGATTGACGCATTCAACTCGGGTGAGGATTTGCACCGCACGATGGCGTCGATGGTGTTCGACACGCCTGTCGATCAGGTGACATCCGAGCAGCGTTCGCGCATCAAGGCCACCTCCTACGGTCTGGCCTACGGGCTGTCATCGTACGGTCTGTCTGCGCAGCTCGGAATCGGTGTGCCGGAGGCGGCGGAGCTGCGCGAACGCTACTTTGAGCGTTTCGGCGGCGTGCGTGACTACCTGGACGGCATCGTGGAGCAGGCCCAGAAGGATGGCTTTACCCAGACAATGTTCGGTCGTCGCCGCTACCTGCCCGATCTCATCTCCGACAACCGTCAGCGCCGTGAAATAGCCAAGCGTGCCGCACTGAACGCGCCGATCCAGGGATCGGCAGCCGACATCATCAAGATCGCGATGGTTGGAGTCGACAGTGCCTTGCGCGACGAGAAACTACGCTCGCGCATACTGCTGCAGATTCACGATGAATTGATTCTTGAAATAGCCGAGGGAGAAGCTGTGCACGTGGAAGAGCTGGTACGTGAGAACATGGCCTATCCTCCATTGCCGCATGGCCTGCAGACTGCTCGCGCCCCGCAATCCGATGACGATGGCGATGTGGAACCCACCGGCCAGGAGGAAGCCACCGACCATACGCGCGCCGAACACCCGGTGCTGGCGCTGCGCGTGCCGCTGGATGTAGCGGTGGGGATCGGCCATTCATGGAAAGAAGCTGCTCACTAAGCGCACCAGTGCACCAGTTGTGAGATTGGTCAAATATGTCACTGCTCACACATCTTTTCAGGAACTGAGGGTAGATCTTTGATCCTGAACTGGTAAACTTTCTCGGGTGTGTGTCGATCGCTTCCTGAGCGACTGACGGACACACTCAATTTTGTCCATCTACTAGATCGTCCGTTTCGGAGTACATAACTACATGACCACAAGCACCGAGCAGCCGAGCATCTCTACGCCTCAGGTTGCAGTGAACGACATTGGGTCTGAAGAAGACCTGCTCGCCGCCATCGACAAGACCATCAAATACTTCAACGATGGGGACATTGTCGAGGGAACAGTCGTCAAGATTGACCACGATGAGGTCCTCCTCGACATCGGCTACAAGACCGAAGGAGTCATCCTTTCACGCGAATTATCCATCAAGCATGACGTCGATCCTGATGACGTCGTCGCGGTGGGTGATCAGATCGAAGCTTTGGTACTCCAGAAGGAAGACAAGGATGGCCGCCTGCTTCTGTCGAAGAAGCGTGCACAGTACGAACGCGCATGGGGCCAGATCGAAAAGGTCAAGGAAGAAGAAGGTGTTGTCACCGGCACTGTCATCGAGGTCGTCAAGGGCGGCCTGATCCTCGACATCGGCCTGCGCGGCTTCCTGCCCGCGTCCTTGGTTGAGATGCGTCGCGTGCGTGACCTGCAACCCTACATCGGCCGCGAGCTTGAAGCCAAGATCATCGAGCTCGACAAGAACCGCAACAACGTGGTCCTGTCGCGCCGCGCATGGCTCGAGCAGACGCAGTCCGAGGTTCGCACCAACTTCCTCAACACCCTGCAGAAGGGACAGGTCCGCAACGGCACCGTCTCCTCGATCGTCAACTTCGGCGCATTCGTCGACCTGGGTGGCGTGGACGGCCTGGTGCACGTCTCCGAACTGTCCTGGAAGCACATCGATCACCCGTCAGAGGTTGTCGAGGTCGGCCAGGAAGTCACCGTCGAGGTCCTCGACGTCGACATGGACCGCGAACGCGTCTCCCTGTCCCTGAAGGCCACCCAGGAAGATCCGTGGCAGGCATTCGCCCGTACCCACGCAATCGGCCAGGTTGTGCCCGGCAAGGTCACCAAGCTCGTTCCGTTCGGTGCGTTTGTGCGCGTCGAGGACGGAATCGAAGGCCTTGTCCATATCTCCGAGCTCGCCCAGCGCCACGTTGAGATGCCGGAGCAGGTCGTCAAGGTCGGTGAAGAGGTCTTCGTCAAGGTCATTGATATTGACCTGGAACGTCGCCGCATCTCGCTGTCGCTTAAGCAGGCCAACGAGGGCGTCGACCCGAAATCGGAAGACTTCGATCCGTCACTGTACGGAATGGCTGCCGAATACGACGAAAACGGCAACTACAAGTACCCTGAAGGCTTCGATCCGGAAACCCAGGAATGGATGGAAGGATACGACGAGCAGCGCGAGGCCTGGGAAGCCCAGTACGCGGAAGCGCACGCCCGTTGGGAAGCCCACCGTGCCCAGGTTGCCAAGGCACTGGAAGAAGACGCAGAGGCTGCTCCGTCAGTCGAGGAACAGGCGTCCTACTCCTCGCCGGTTGACAACTCCGGCACGTTGGCATCGGATGAGGCACTCGCCGCTCTGCGCGAGAAGCTGACGAACAACTGATGCTGATGCGGTAAGAAGCTGCACGAAAGATCCCGACTCGCTTAGCGAGCCGGGATCTTTCTATAGGACAGCGACGGTGATGCTACTTCATACGCACTGCGCACACCGCGAGGGAACCTGAACGTAGGCTGTCCGGAATCTGTACCGCGAGGCCGTTGCGCTCAGCCGGTGACGAATTACCGAGCCAGCGAACAGACGCATCGCTCGGGCACCCTGACGGAATCTCAACGTCGCTGCGCTGAGAAGGATCCACGAAGATGAAGAGTTCACCATCATTGCGCGTGTAGCGTTGCGAGGACTTCCTACTGTCAGCATCGGTAAAGACGCGCGTGCCGTAGATCGCCTCGCCGTTCGTCTTCAACCACTGTCCCAGGCCGCGCAGCGAGTTTTGCTGGAGCTCCGGGATCGTGCCATCGGCGCGTGGTCCGACATTGATGAGCAGATTGCCGTTCTTGGAGACAGTGTCGACGAGTAGATCAATCAGGGCTGGTGCTGACAGGGTGTTGTTCTCGTCTTCATTGGTGTTGTAGCCGAATGAATGCCCCAGACCACGTGTTGCTTCCCACGGCTCGGGGATCACTGAGTCGATGATGCTGTACTCGCGCGTCAGGTAGCCATGGTAGGGAATACCCCAACGATCGTTCACGACACCATCGGGAACAGTCGAGAAGTATTTGCGGAAAAGCGAGGCCAGAGCGTAATCCTCATTCGATTTTCCGCTGTCGGGCCATTCGATGTCGTTCCAGAGAATGTCGGGATGGAAGCGGTCAATCAGCTCGCGCAGCTGATCGGCCGCGTAGCGCGCAAATTCAGGGTCATTGCGACGGTAGACGAACAGATCTCTGTCCGATTCGATCGGCGGGAAATGCGCAACGTGCCAGTCATGGGCGCCCGAGAAGTAAACGCCGAACTTGAGTTTTGCCTCGCGCGCACTGTCATGAAACTCCTGAATGATGTCGCGCTGGGGGCCTCGCTGCGCGGCTGAGAAGTTCGTGGTGTCCGTGTTCCACAGGCAGAAACCGTCGTGGTGCTTGGTTGTGGGAACGAGGTAGCGCGCACCTGCCTCAACGAAAAGGTCCACCATCGCGCGCGGATCGAACTTCTCCGCGTGCCACATGTGCGCAAAATCCTCGTAGGAGGTCCCGATTCCGTACTTCTTGTTGTGGCGAATATGCGCCGGGCTGTGCGGAATCCGCACTGTATTGGCATACCACTCGGCGTAGGAATGCATCGCGTATTCGTCATCGGGCTGTACGCCTTCTTCAGGCAGCGATGCCCAGGCGGGAACAGAGTAGAGACCCCAGTGAACAAAAATGCCGAGTTTGGCATCCTGGAACCAGTCGGGCACATCGCGTTGCGGGTAGGTTGGCTCAGGAGAGAAAACCGGGCCGGTGCGATGTTCGAAATTAATCATGAGCACTATCCTTTGTCATTTGTTGATTTCTTCGGTGGTCTTAATGAATGAGAGCAGGAAGATGAAAGACGGTATCTCGAATCAGCTCAAAGCCGCCGTAGATACCGGCGTCAGCGCCCAGAGTTGCCTGCGATATCAGCAAGTTGCGAGTGACGAGGGGGTGGCATCCGCCGTACAGCTCACTGCGTATGGAGGCGATGAAGATCTCCAGCGTGGAAAGCCTGCCGCCGATAAACAGTGCATTAGGATTGGCAAAACCGACCACGCTGCACAGAACTTCACCGAGCGCGCGACCGGCATCGCGTATCAAAGTGGTCGCCGCTGAATCACCCTCGTGCGCACGCGCGACAAGTTCGGGTAGCGAGGTGATCGACATCCCGTTGGCGCGTGCACGCTCCACGAGGGCGACTCCAGAGGCGATCGTTTCGAGGCACCCGATATTTCCGCATCCACACGGCCGGTCAGTACTGCGATGGGAGCGCACGTGTGAAATGTCACCTGCCATGCCGGAGGCGCCGTGATAGATCTTTCCGTCCACCACGATGCCGCTGCCGATGGCGGCACCAGCTTTAACGGTAATGGAGCGCTCGATTTCCGGATGGTGACGGGCTTCGCCCAATGCCATGAGGTTCGCGTCGTTCTCGACCGCGACGGGCACATCGATGTGAGATTCCATCCATTCGCGAATAGGGAAGTGAGTCCACCCTGCCATGCGTGCCCCCACGTCGATGCGTTGGAGTTCCTGGTTCACAGGTGCCGGAACGCCAAGGCTGATGCCACGAAGCGTCGCGTCAAGGTCGACGTCCAGATCGGCTCCTGTAAGTGAGTCAAGGGCGCTGGACAGAACATCCCGGGGCGGTAAAGACAGGTCAAGAGACGCTTCCCACGAGGCCAGCAGGTTCCCTTGCGTGTCGAACACTCCGAAGCGAACATGGGCGCCGCCCATGTCAATGGCGGCGAACGTGCTGGGGGTGCCAGCCGTCTCAAGAACCTGAGGACGCCTGCCACCTTTGGACTTACCCGCTCCGGCCTCACGTAACACGTTGTTCTCGAGAAGTGCCTGCACTCGCACCGAAACGGTAGAAGGCGATAACTTAAGGAGAGTCGAGAGGTCTGAACGTGTCGTCGCAGAACCACTTGCAACCGCTTCGATAATCATCGCATCAGTTGTGCTTGTCTCCTGTGGAGTAAATGTCTGGTTCGTCAAGAGGACGCTTCTTTCGGTTTGAAGGATCGGACAGCGGGACTACGTCATCGATTTGTTACCTGTCTGGTTCGAATTTTACTAGAAAGTCATATATAGTTCTATTGGAAACGATGATAGTTTCTTCGATGCCGTTAAAAGAAGGCTGAAGTATCGTTGACGACGCGAAGACTTCTTGGAATCAGCATCTCGATACACAGGTCAAGTCCTATGTGGGACTCACCGAAGAAAGGTCTCTTAATGCAATCTCTACAGAAAAAAGCAGCAGCGGCGCTACTTGCTACAGGTATGACATGTTCCCTCGTTGCATGTTCTGGGG
Source organism: Schaalia radingae (assembly GCF_900106055.1). NCBI lineage: Bacteria > Bacillati > Actinomycetota > Actinomycetes > Actinomycetales > Actinomycetaceae > Schaalia > Schaalia radingae. Next base: position 1,173,505 of record NZ_LT629792.1, read on the forward strand.
GCGGTGACAACGCATCGGCATCTGGGAATGGATCAGGCGGATCGATCACATGGGATATGTGGGGCGGCTCCGACGATGATCTGGACTGGATTAGCCAAACTGCCGACATCGTCCGCAAACAGAATCCGGATATTGAGCTGAAAACACAGACCGCCTCATGGGGCGACTACTTCACCAAGCTCACCTCGAACATGTCGTCAGGAAACCTGGCGTGCATCACCTCAATGAACGGGCAGAAGCTGTCGGGCTTCTATCAGGCACTGTCACCTCTGACCGATGAGGACCTCGAAAAAGCGGGGATCAAGAAAGAGGACTTCACCGACGGAGCCCTCGACATCATGACCTTCAACGACAACCTGTACGGCATTCCCTACGACGTGTCAGCGATGATGGTCTTCTACAACAAGGACATGTTCGCTGAAACCGGTGCGAAGGAACCGACCCTGGACTGGACCTTCGACGACTTCAATGAAGCTGCGAAGAAGACCACGACCGACCAGCACAAGGGCTTCGGTATCGGCATGGGTGAATTCCAATGGATGGCACTGCCGATCGCACTGTCCGGCACCCAGCCTGTGACCGCTGATGGCAACATCGACCTGACGAACCCTGACTTCGTCAAGGCCGCTGAATGGTATGCCGACCTTGTTCTGACGGAAAAGGTTGCCGATCCGGTCCCGTCAGCATCTGAAGCTGGCTGGGGCGAAGAACAGTACCAGAACGGCAACGTTGCAATGGCTGTGGACGGCACCTGGAACGCCTACGGCTACTTCAACAACGAAGCAGGCTTCAAGGCCGGCGCAACACGTCTTCCTCAGGGAGACAACGGATCTCTGGGCCTTATCCTTGGCTCCGGTTTCGGTATCTCGGCCAACTGTGACAACCGTGACGCCGCACTGAAGGTACTGGGCTCACTGGTGTCGAAGGAAGCACAGGACCTCCTGAGCTCCTCGGGCCGTTCTTACCCCTCACGTATCGAATCTCAGGCGCAGTACTTCGATTCCTTCGATGAAGCTGTCCGGGAAGAAGTGAAGGCCGCATTCGACGCTGCATTCAAGGATCAGCAGGGTCAGAACTCCACCCCTGTGTGGTCGCAGGTTAACAACTACATTCAGCCCAACCTCGTGTCGGTCTACACTGGCCAGACGCCAATGTCTCAGATGCTTGAGCAAGCTCAGGCACAATTTGGCAATAAGTGAGGTTGACCGCAATGACCGCACAACCTGCCGTCACGAATCGGCGGAGTTCACTGCGGAAGATTGAGTCCCGTCAAGCGCTGGGCTTTGTCAGCCCAGCGCTTGCGGGCCTCTGCCTCTTCACAGTCGTTCCCGTCGTCCTGTCGGTCGTGATGAGTCTGTTCAACTGGCCAGCCTTTGGCGAACGAACCTTCATTGGCCTTGAGAATTATCGCAACCTGCTGTCAGGTCAAAATCCTGACTTCTATCCTGCTCTGCGAAATTCCATCATCTTCACGGTCACCTACGTACCTGTCAACATCGTTGTCGCACTGACGCTGTCACTGCTGCTCGGCCCGAGAATCAAGGGACGCAACGCTTTCCGCGTTCTCTTCTTCATTCCAGTAGTGACGCCGATGGTTGCCAACGTCCTGGTCTGGAAGATGCTGCTCCAGCCTCAGGGTCTCTTCAACGGCATAGCGGTATCAGTATTCGGTTTCCAACTGCCGAACTTCCTTGCTGATCCCGTATGGGCAATGGTCATGATCGTTGTCATGTCGGTATGGCAGGGCGTGGGCTACAACATGCTGATCTTCTCAGCAGCACTCGAGCAGCTTCCCGAACCCGTTATCGAGGCAGCACGCCTCGACGGAGCCAAGGGAGCGCAGATGCTCTTCCGCGTCATCCTTCCCATGATGTCGCCGTCAATTTTCTTCGCTGCAGTCATGACGATCATCACCTCACTTCAGGTCTTCGTCCAGCCGCAAATGCTCACCGGTGGTGGGCCTGGAAATGCAACATTGCCGCTGGTCATGTTCATCTACAACCAGGGCTTCAAGTTCCAGCAGCTCGGTGTTGCAGCTGCCGGCGCATGGATCCTGTTCATCCTGGTCATCCTGGTCACAGCTTTCCAGTTCAAGGCTCAAAAGAGGTGGGTCCACTATGAGTACTGATGTCGCAACAACCACGGCACCCCAGAAGGGGACACAGAAAAAGCAGGTTGCCAACAGGCACAGTCAGCCCGGACTTCTGGGCGGTGAACCCTCGCGCGTCAAGGACATCGTGGCGAATGCGACCGTATGGCTCGCAGCCATCCTCTTTGCGTCCCCACTGATCTACGCATTCTTCTCATCACTGAAGTCGAAGGACGAGATTTTCTCGATGCCCCCGACTTTGGTTGGTGAGAAGCTGCGGTGGAGCAATTACCTCGAAGTTTTCACCTACGGCCCGTTCCTGACCTACATTAAGAACTCCTTCATCGTCTCAATCGCAGGAACGCTGCTGGTGCTGTTCGTATCCGCGACAGCCGGTTACGCATTCAGTCGACTGCGCTGGCGCGGGCGAGAACTCGTCTTCGTCCTGTTCCTTGGAACCATGATGGTTCCGCAGGAAGTTCTGGTCGTTCCGATGTTCACCGTGATGAAATGGTTTGGCTGGGTTGACACCTATCAGGCATTGATCTTCCCATTCGCATTCGGCGCATTTGGCACATTCCTGATGCGTCAGTTCATGCGCGGTATCCCATTCGAACTGGAAGAAGCGGCACGTGTTGATGGTGCCGGTCCGATCCGCACGTTCGTTCAGATCATTCTTCCTTTGACCAAGTCGGCAATCGCCGTGCTGGCGGTCTTCACATTTATGTCTTTCTGGAACTCATACCTGTGGCCGCTGATTGTGACCGTCGACTACTCGCGCTTGGGAACTTTGCCAATTGGTCTTGCCTCGTTCTCAAGCCAGACCGGGACGCGATGGGATCTGCAGATTGCTGCAGCGATTATTTCAATGATCCCGACAACAGTCCTGGTCATGATTCTTCAGAAACACCTGATTAAAGGTATCGCCATGTCCGGCATGGGTGGTCGCTAAACAGAACTGGTGAAATAGGAAAAAACATGACTCTTCCGCGAATAGCAATTTGTGGGCTCCACATCGAGTCCTCGACTTTTACCCCATACGTTTCAACTGAAAAGGATTTCCAGGTCAGCCGCGGTGACGAGCTGCTCGCACGTTACACGTGGATGGACGAGGACTGGGCGCGCCAGGTCGAATGGATCCCGATCCTTCACGCCCGCGCACTGCCGGGCGGCCAGGTGCTGCGTTCAGACTACGAAGCCTGGCGGCAGGAAATAGTCGACGGCTTAACCGCCGTTGCACCTGTCGACGCAGTCTTCTTCGACATCCACGGCGCCATGACCGCTCAGGGATACGACGATACCGAGGGTGACCTGATCACAGCCGTCCGTGCAGTTGTCGGAGATAAACCCCTGATCTCGACCTCCATGGATCTGCACGGAAACGTGTCCCGAGCCCTGTTCGCAGGATGCGATCTGCTCACCTGCTACAGGATGGCACCCCATGAGGATGCGTTCGAATCGCGCAAGCGAGCAGCGGTGAACCTAGTGGAACGACTGGTCAGTGGCAAAGGCAGGCCGGCTAAGGCACTGGTTCACGTGCCGGTGCTGCTGCCTGGTGAGAAGACATCGACACGTATTGAACCAGCCAAGTCGCTGTATGCCATGGTTCCGGAGGTTGAAAAGCGTCCCGGTATTCTTGACGCGGCAATCTGGGTCGGATTCGCATGGGCGGATCAGCCACGCTGCCAGGGGGCCGTTGTGGTCACAGGCGATGACGCTGAGGACGTGAAAGCTCAGGCTCTGCGTCTGGCTCAGCATTTCTGGGATGTACGCGATCAGTTCGAATTCGTTGCACCCGTGGGGACCATGAGCGAGTGCCTTGAGCACGCCCTCGACGCTCCGCGTCCGTTCTTCATTTCGGATTCCGGAGACAACCCCGGTGCTGGCGGTGCTGATGACTGCACTGCGGCGCTGTCGGAGCTCCTGGAGTGGGCACCGGTAAAGGATGAGGCGCTCAACGTTCTGTATGCATCGCTGGTTGATCCGAATGCCGTGAAGGTGGCGGATCAGGCCGGTGAAGGGGCACAGGTCGATGTTGAGCTGGGCGCGCACATCGATACGCGTGAACCCGGACCGCAAAAGGTCCACGCGACAGTGCTCCGAGTAATCGATGATCCTGAGGGTGGTCGCACCTGTGCGTTGAAGATCAATAGCCTGACTGTCATTGTGACCTCTCAGCGCATGCAATACCATTCCCGCGTGCAATATGAGCGACTGGGGCTGTCGATCGATGATCCCGATGTCGTGGTAGTCAAGATCGGCTACCTGGAACCGGATCTGTACAAGGCACAGGCCGACTGGATGATGGCACTGACTCCAGGCGGAGTTGATCAGGATCTGATTCGTCTGGGACATCGCCGCATTGACCGACCGATGTTCCCATTCGATGAGGATGTGACCGACGCCAGACTGGACGTAGAGGTGTTTATCTCTTGAACACCGTGGTTGCGGGGGTTGATGTTGGCGGTACGTCCATCAAGTCATTCCTGGTGGACTCAGCTGGACACGTCACCGATGCTGTACACCTGGACACGCGTCCGGGCAACGTGGTCGAACAAGCGTGCCACGTCGCCCGGACCATCGTGGACAAGTGGCCAGAGGTCGCCGGAATCGGTGTCATCACACCTGGTGTGGTGGACGAAGAGGCCGGCGTTATCAAGTATGCGTCTAACCTCGAACTGAAGAACGTGAACCTTGCCCAGCGCATGCAGGAAGCATGCTTACGGCCGGTGCGCCTCGGACATGACGGGCGGGCAGCAGGATTGGCTGAAGGTCTCCTGGGCGCTGGCCAGGGCGCACCCACCTTCATCATGGTTCCCATCGGCACCGGCATTTCGGCAGCCATTTGCCACGGTAACCGACCGTGGGCAGGTGATGCCTTCAGCGCCGGAGAAGTTGGCCACACGCCGGTCATTCCGAATGGTGAAACATGCACGTGCGGACAGCGAGGCTGCACGGAGGTGTACGCATCAGCAAAAGCCATCGCGCGACGCTTCACGCAGAAGACCGGCAAAGAGGCAACAGCTCGCACGGTAGAGGATCTGCTGGGAATCGACCCCATTGCAGATGAGGTATGGGATACCGCCACTTACGCGCTGGCCCTGTGTTTCGCGCACCTCACCTTCGCCCTCGACCCCACCCGCTTCGTTGTCGGCGGGGGCCTGTCCAACGCCGGTGAGACGTTGCTGGAACCGGTGCGCCGTCACCTGCGTGACCTGATGGCGTGGCGAACACCTCCCGAAATTGTGACCGCCCGCCTGGGCGCAGAGGCAGGGAAGTGGGGAGCCGCGATCCTGGGTGCCCAGGCTGCGAACCGGCAGATGTGGAACGACTGGAAGATCAATGACGGTTATCGAGCTATGTGTTGAAGACACTGAGGGAGTGCAGATTGCCTCACAGATGGGCATCGACAGAGTCGAGCTGTGCGATGACCTGAGCTGCGGAGGCCTGACTCCTTCTGATCGAGTGGTGGACAGCGCGCTCAGCGTCGCACCGTCAGGCGGGATGCAGGTGCTGATCCGCCCCCGTCCCGGCACATTCGTGATGCCCTCCGGTGAGGAACGCGACATTGCCGAGGCGATGCGACGCCTGCGTGAACGCACCGACCACACCGACATACCGGTGGGTTTCGTCGTCGGTGGACTGACCAGTGACCACGAGATCGATCAGGACGTGCTGTCACTGTGGCGCGACGCGGCCGGGGAGAGACCACTGACTTTCCACCGTGCCTTCGACACCGTGCAGAATATGGACCGAAGCCTCGACCAGCTTATTCGTGCGGGATTCGATCGAGTGCTCACCACCGGCGGTGATGCGTCTGTGGTCAACATGGAGAATATTCGCCACCTGACAGACCGCGCAGCTGGAGAGATGATCATCCTCGTGTCGGGCGGTTTGCGCTCGCACAATGTCGCCTCCGTGATCCACCGCACCGGAGCGACCGAAGTGCATATGCGTGCTCCGGCACAGCAGCCAGGACGCACCGATCCTGACGAGGCGCAGCGAATCGTCGCTGTGGTTCGCGGGCAGAATTTGTAAAATCACCTCATGTTGTGGTTTTTCGTCGTCCTTTTTGGCGCCCTTGGCCTCCTGATGGTCATCCGCCCGCAGATCATCTGGAAGCTTCTGGTACGCGGCACGCAAGCATCGGAACAGCCCGCCCCCTCGCGAGCACTGATCTCTCAGCGCATCGCCGGGGTCGGGCTGATTCTCGTGGCCGTTTACCTGGGCAGCACCCTGGTCGGGTGAGCACTTAAGCTGGGTGGATCACCCACCGGACTTCCCACGGGGCCAGAGCCGCGTACTCCCAGTCATCCCCGTTGTCGTGACGACGGTTCGACAAGATCACGTCGCCGTCGGGGACAGCGCAGGCAATGGAATGCGAGGACATATTCGCCACCGCATCGAGCACCTGGCCGCCCAACGTGCGCCGCACCCACCACATTGATGGATCATCTGGCTCGACCAGCTCGAAGTCACCCTCGACCAGAATCGGATACTCCTTGCGCAGCGCGATCATCGCGCGGTAGAACTCGAACGTGGAGCCTGCCTGGTCAACCTGTGCCTGCGCGTTGACCGTCTCATAATTCGGGTTCACCGGCAGCCACGGTTCACCGGTCGTGAATCCGGCGTTCTCGGTCGCATCCCACTGCATCGGGGTGCGGGCATTGTCGCGGCTCATCTTCACGATCGCCGGCCACACTGCCTGAGGATCCTGGCCGTCGAGGGTGACTGACTGGCGCCACTGACCAATCGTTTCCACATCCTTGAACTGGTCGATACCGGACCACGGGTAGTTCGACATGCCGATCTCTTCGCCTTCGAACACGAACGGTGTGCCCGGGTGAGCGTGCAGCATCGCGCCCCATGCGGTGGCTGAATGGTAGCGGTGATTCTCCTCATCGCCATAGCGCGACAGGGGACGCGGCTGATCGTGGTTCGACAGGTACAGGGAGTTCCAGCCCTTTCCAGCCAGTTCCTGCGACCAGCGCGCAAGGTTGCGCTTCATGTCAGGCAAATGCAGATCGCGAATGTGGTACTTGTCCCCGTCAGCACTGTCCAGCCCCATGTGCTCGAACTGGAAGATCATATCCAACTCGCGGCGCGCCGGATCAGAGGTCAAAATCGCATCATGGGGTGTGGCACCCGGTGTCTCACCGACGGTGAAGAACACGCGGTCGGGATAGCGGTCGAACACCTCGCGGTGCATTTGCTGGATGTACTCGTGGAAGTGCGGGCCGAATGCGGCCGATGTGATAGAGCCTTCGCCAGGCTGGTCGAATCCTTCAGGCTTGGAAATCAGGTTGATGACGTCCATGCGGAAGCCGTCAATGCTTCGGTCAAGCCACCAGCGCATCATCTCGAAGATCGCCTGGCGCAGCTGAGGGTTGTCCCAGTTCAAATCCGGCTGCTCAGGCGCAAACAGGTGCAGGTAGTATTGCTGGGAGGCTTCGTGCCACGTCCATGACGAGCCGTTAAACGCCGCAGTCCAGTCGTTAGGCTCATCACCGCGGCGCTGCCCTGCCGGCACCTCGTGGGGGGTTGCTCCCGGGCGCGGGTCGCGCCAGATGTACCAGTCGCGCTTGTCTGATGCGGGGTCGAGCGCCTCCTGGAACCAGGGGTGCCGGTTAGAGGTGTGATTAACTACAAGATCCATGATCAGGCGCATGTCGTGTGCGTGCAGCTGCGTGATCAGCTCATCAAGATCATCGAGGGTACCGAACATCGGATCAACATCCTGATAATCCGCAATATCGTATCCCATGTCGGCCATAGGGGAGCGGTACAGGGGAGACAGCCACACGATGTCAACACCGAGTTTCTTCAGATACGGCACTCGCGAGGTAATGCCGGGAATGTCACCGATGCCGTCACCGTTGGAGTCTTGAAAAGACCGAGGATAGATCTGGTAAACAGTCGAGGACTTCCACCATTGGGGCTGATCAGCAGTATGTGTCACGGTAATCCACCTTCATCGAAGACAACTCTGGTCTTATGGCGCATGCAGGCACTCATATAGATACGAGTCTAGGACACTTGCTCCATGGGCGGGAAGCGGTAGCAGTCTGCAGCGACTACGGTGGGACGTATGAGCGGGCAACGAATCTTATGCCAGGAACATCCTTTCGAAGTGATCGCGGAGTATTCCCCTTCAGGCGACCAGCCACACGCGATTCGTGAGCTTGCCGAACGCATCAACGGTGGGGAACAACATGTCGTGCTGCTGGGCGCGACCGGCACCGGCAAGACGGCAACAGCCGCCTGGCTCATCGAACAGATTCAGCGTCCCGCCCTGATCATGGAGCCGAACAAGACGCTGGCCGCTCAGCTCACCGCCGAGTTCCGCGAATTCCTGCCCAGGAACGCGGTCGAATACTTCGTGTCGTACTACGACTACTACCAGCCTGAAGCATACGTGCCCCAGACAGACACCTATATAGAAAAAGACTCCTCCATTAATGACGAGGTTGAACGCCTGCGACATTCGGCAACCAACTCATTGCTGACGCGTCGGGACACGGTTGTGGTCTCATCGGTGTCCTGCATTTACGGCCTGGGCACGCCTGAAGAATACGTGGCACGTATGGTGGATTTGCAGCGAGGAATGGTCATTGACCGCGACGATTTGCTGCGCGCCTTCGTGGATATGCAGTACGTGCGCAACGACATGTCATTCACCCGCGGCACGTTCCGTGTGCGCGGGGACACCATCGAGATCATCCCGGTGTACGAGGAACTCGCCATCCGCATCGAAATGTTCGGTGATGAAATCGACCAGCTCGCCGTATTGCACCCGCTGACAGGTGACGTAATACGTGACGTTGACCAGATCTACCTGTTTCCGGCCTCTCACTATGTCGCTGGCGAAGAGCGTATGAAGCGTGCGATCAAGTCGATTGAGGATGAACTGGCCGAACGCCTCGAATGGTTCGAATCTCAGGGCAAACTTCTCGAAGCGCAGCGACTACGCATGCGCACAACCTATGATCTGGAAATGCTCAAGGAAGTCGGCACCTGCTCGGGTGTGGAGAACTATTCACGCCATATTGACGGTCGCGGCCCCGGCACGCCGCCGCACACTCTCCTGGATTATTTCCCGGACGATTTCCTGCTCATTATCGATGAATCTCACGTCACGGTTCCGCAGATCGGTGCCATGTTCGAGGGTGACATGTCGCGTAAACGCACCCTCGTCGATCATGGTTTCCGTCTTCCCTCGGCAATGGACAACCGGCCACTGAAGTGGGATGAATTTGGTGAGCGCATCGGGCAGACCATGTATCTGTCGGCCACACCCGGCCCCTACGAGCTCGAGCGTTGCGACGGAGTTGTTGAACAGATCATTCGCCCAACTGGCCTGGTCGATCCGAAGGTGATTGTGAAGCCTACCTCGGGACAGATTGATGACCTGCTCGAAGAAGTCCGGGTGCGTGTGGAACGCAATGAACGCGTCCTCGTCACCACATTGACCAAAAAAATGGCAGAAGACCTCACCACGTATCTGGCCGAACGCTCCGTTCGCGTCGAATATCTGCACTCGGATGTCGACACGTTGCGCCGCGTGGAACTGTTGCGGGAACTGCGTCAGGGCAAGTTCGACGTCCTTGTCGGGATCAACCTGCTTCGAGAAGGCCTCGACCTGCCCGAAGTATCGCTCGTGTCCATTCTGGATGCGGACAAGGAAGGGTTCCTGCGCTCAACGCGTTCCCTCATTCAGACGATTGGCCGCGCAGCCCGTAACGTGTCGGGCGAGGTTCACATGTACGCCGACAACATCACCGATTCGATGCGTGCGGCGATTGAGGAAACCGAAAGGCGCAGAGCCAAGCAGATTGCCTATAACGAAAAACATCACATTGATCCGACACCTCTGCGCAAGAAGATCGCTGACGTGACAGACATGCTCGCACGCGAGGACATTGACACGGAATCACTGCTGGAAGGTGGGTACCGTCAGGAACGCTCCGGCAAGCCCATCGGACATGCCCGAGCCAGCGACGACGTGTTGCGCCACGCCAGGGATACCCGTGAACGACTGGGACTTCAGGCTGAAGCTGAACTGGCGCAGCTCATTGACGACCTGTCAGCGCAGATGCATGCGGCGGCAGGCGATCTTCAGTTCGAGCTGGCCGCCCGGCTGCGTGACGAGGTGGCGGATCTCAAACGTGAGCTTCGACAGATGAAGGAAGCAAACTGATTCCGGGGCGTCTGAACGCGGTAGTATGAGATCCACGAGGGGAGTAATCCTTTAACCCGGTATCGTCATCTCGGGACGCTACGTGCGCGCAGCGAACCCGGTACCGAGGCCTGTCGCAGACAGGCGGACCAGACCTCGGCTGTATCACCCCGAACACGGAAGGTTTTACGTGGACGTTCACGCGCTCGGCTGGGTCGGCCTAGGCCTCGTCGTCATTGTGCTTATTTCTATCGACATCATCGGTCATGTCCGTACACCGCACGCCCCCACCATGAAAGAGGCGGCATTGTGGACTGTGGGCTACGTTTCTCTCGCGATGCTATTCGGAATCGGGATCTGGGCGATTTATGGCGGCCAGTATGCCGGAGAGTTCTACGGCGGCTGGATCACCGAATGGTCCCTGTCGCTCGACAACTTGTTCGTCTTTGTCATCATTATGAATTCGTTTAGAGTGCCGCGAGAATATCAGCAAAAAGCGCTGCTCAGCGGCATCATCATTGCGCTCGTCATGCGCCTGATCTTCATCCTGATCGGTGCCGCACTGATTGAGCGCTTCTCCTGGGTCTTCTTTATCTTCGGTGCATGGCTGCTATGGACGGCATACTCTCAGGCACGCCAGGGGACCGGCGGAGACGAGGAAGAATCCGAACAGGGTGAAAACGGGTTCATCCGCCTCGTGCGCCGCATCGTTCCCGTCACCGACGGGTATTACTCGGACCGGTTCCTCTATCGCCATGGCGGAAGGACTGCTGTGACACCGCTGCTGCTGGTGGTCCTCGCTCTGGGGTCAGCCGACCTCATGTTTGCGTTTGACTCCATTCCGGCAATCTTCGGCCTCACGAAAGAGCCGTACCTGGTCTTCGCGTGCAACGCCTTCGCCCTGCTGGGCCTGCGTCAGCTCTACTTCCTGATCGACGGACTGCTTGATCGTCTCGTGTACCTTCACTACGGCCTGGCCGTCATTCTTGGCTTCATCGGCGTGAAGCTCATTTTGCACGCCCTGCATGAGAACACGTTGCCGTTCATTAACGGTGGACAGGGCTTCGAAAGCGTCCCCGAGGTGGGCACACCGCTCTCACTGGCCGTCATCGCCGGAACGCTGATCATCACGGTGATCGCCTCGATCCTCAAGTCACGCCACTCAAACGTCCTGCGGGCACCTCAGCCGATTAATCGCAGTGCCAAGGCCGAGCAGGATGCGGCACGCTCCTCGGTGCGTGAGGTCGCTGACTCCGACGAGCAGCATACTGAGCCGCGTCCGTCAGTGGACTGATGCCAGCACCCGGGCCATCCGGCCTCACGGCCGCGCAAGTGGAAGAACGCACCCGTCAGGGTGAGGTCAACCATCACCATACGAAGACGTCCCGCTCGCTCGGATCAATAGCGCGAGCGAATGTTTTCACCCTGTTCAACACGATCCTTACCACCGCAATTGTTGTGGTACTGATTGTGGGGGACTGGCGGGACGCAGTGTTCGGCGGCGTGATGGTACTCAACGCCATCATCGGTATCGCGGCGGAATACCGCGCGAAGAAAACGCTCGATTCCCTGGCGATTGTCGACGCGCCGCATTCGCTGGTGTGGCGGGATGGTGAAGAGCGCGAGGTCCTGTCGGAAGACGTGGTACGCGGCGACATCATCGAGCTGCGCCTGGGGGACCAGGTTCCCGTCGATGGAATCGTGCAGACTTCCCACAGCCTCGACATTGACGAATCTTTGTTGACGGGCGAATCCGTACCGATCAGAAAAAAGCAGGGTGACCGCGTCCTGGCCGGCACCGCTGTCGTCTCAGGTGACGGCCTTATCGAAGCCACTGTTGTCGGCAACGCCGTTTACGCCCACACACTCACTGAACAGGTCCGCCGCTTCACGCGCACCACTTCCGAGATTCAGCAGGGCATTAACCGTGTCCTGCGGGTCATTTCGTGGCTGATTGTGCCCGTCACCGCGCTGATCGTATGGTCGCAGATCCGCCTCGATCCACTCAGCGGTGGATGGCGGCACGCACTCGTCCTGGCGGTCGCGGCAGTTGTCGGCATGATCCCGCAGGGCCTGGTTCTGCTGACCTCCATGAACTTCGCCCTCGGCGCGGCAACACTGGCACGGCGCAAAGTCCTCGTCAATGAGCTTCCCGCGGTGGAAGTCCTCGCGCGTGTGGATGCCCTCTGCGTTGACAAAACGGGAACGCTGACTACCGGCGGAGTGAGCGTCGATTCCATGATTCCCCTAGGCGCGGGTGACAGCGGTGACCGAATTGACGAGGGTGCCGCCCGCGCACTGTTGACACTCAATGCTTCCACACACAACGCAACTGCGGAAGCGATCGTTGCTCATCTGAAGGCGCAGGCACTCGAGGTAGAGCCAGCTGGCCTGTCTGCTAACTGGAGCGTCCCATTCAATTCGACACGCAAATGGTCGGGATTCAGTGATGGAGAGCAGGCCTGGGTGCTGGGCGCTCCGGAAATGACGGTGACTGACGCGAACGTGCTGGATCACGTCACGCGCGTTGCCGACCAGGGACTTCGCGTTGTGGTGCTCAGCTGTGCGCCGGCAGCTCCCTCATCAATGGGGGAGGAACTGCCGCAGGGACTTCAGCCGAACACGCTGATCGTCCTGCGCGAACAGATCCGCCCTGACGCTGCTGACACAATGGAGTATTTCCGCCGGCAGGGCGTGCGGGTACGTGTGATATCAGGTGACAATCCCGCGACTGTGCAGGCTATTGCGAACGTGGCCTCATTGCGTGAGGACCAAGCGACGATTCGCGGGATGGATGCGCGCACCCTGCCTGAGGACATGGACAGCGACGCGTTCGTGCAGGCCGTGATGGATCATGATGTGTTCGGACGTGTCACTCCGGAGCAAAAACGCGCAATGGTGCGGGCATTACAGTCTCGCGGGCATACTGTCGCGATGACGGGTGACGGCGTCAATGACGCACTTGCCCTGAAAGATGCTGACCTGGGGATCGCGATGGGCAGCGGTGCCCGCGCTACGAAAGCGGTGGCGCAGATCGTGCTGGTCGATGGAGCGTTTGCAGCTCTGCCAGGGGTCGTCGCTGAAGGGCGGCGCATCATGGCGAATATGGAACGTGTCTCCGCGCTCTTCCTGGCCAAGACGGTCTACGCCAGCCTCATTGCCGTCATCTGTGCCCTTGCCGCCTGGCACTACCCGTTCCTGCCCCGTCACTTCACTTACATTGATGCGCTGACCATCGGAATCCCGGCATTCTTCATCGCGCTGGGACCGAACAGGCGACGATACGTCAGCGGATATTTGAAGCGCGTGCTCGGCCTGGCCGTTCCATCAGGGTGCGTGTTGGCTGCAGCTGCGTTGACTGCGTACTGGATGGTGGGCGTGGGAAAAGTGGAGGGCCAAACCGCTGCCGCGTTGTCGTTGATGTGTGGTGCACTGTGGCTCCTGTCCATTACCGCACGCCCGGTCAATTCGTGGCGCGCCGGACTGATTGCACTCATGCTGACCTGCGCTGTCGCGGGAGTATTCATCCCATTCGTCCGCAATTTCTTTGCGCTGGAGTGGCCGGCAGCGCACGACGGATGGGTGATCCTCGCGTGCGGCCTCACCGCCTGTATCCTCATCGAAGCGGCGCATCGCGCATACTCATTGCGCCACCAGCGAAAGGCTGAAACGGACGGTGCGCCACTAGACTGACAGTGCGGAGATACCACGTGAAGGAGTTGAAGATGACTGCATGGAAGCTGCCGCTGACGATCCTGGGAAACGAGGATGCTCCGGCGTTGGTGCTGGGACATTCACTGGGATCAAGCCACGACATGTGGGAGAGCGTCATCCCTTTGATTCGCGACGATTTTGATATTGTCCTCTACGACCTGCCCGGACACGGGGGAACACCGATTGCTCCGGTCGGCCGCGAACTGAAGATGACCGACGTTGTGGAAGCACTGCTTGGCGCCTTGGATGATCACGGCGTCGATACGTTTCATTGCGCCGGACTGTCACTGGGTGGCATGGTCGCCATGGCTACTGCAATCACACATCCTCAGCGGGTGCGCAGCCTCACCGTCATGAGTGCCGGGCCGATCAATGGTCAGCCTGATCAGTGGTACGACAAAGCTGGGGCTGTGCGTCGCGACGGCACAGCAAGCCTGGTGGACGCAACGTTCGAGCGCTGGTTCATGCCTGAATTTGCTTCGGGGGAGGGTGCTGACCGCGTTGAGGCGATTCGCAGGATCTTCGAAAACTGTGACGACGAGGGATACGCGCAGTGCTGCGAGGTCCTCGCGAGTACGGACATGCGCGGCGACGTTGCGAGCATCCACACTCCAACCCTCCTGATCAGCGCTGAAGAGGACGGTTCACTGAACTGGGCGGGCGCTGACGAACTGGCCCGCACCATCCGCAGTGGAGGGGCGACTGTGCAGGTGGCACGCATCCCTCAGGCGCGGCATATGAGCGCCGTTGAGAAGCCGGAGCTGGTGGCTCGGGCTCTCAAAGGGCTGGTCGACTAGAGGCAGCCGAAATCTACGAGTACGGGAACTTCGTGTCGAATTCTTCGGCTAGGCTGCCGATGGTCGGTTCCCACTGCATGATGCGCCGATCAATGATGAACCCCTGAACGTAGAACGGATCATCCTCGAGGATCTTCAGCGCCACATTGGCGGACTCTGCCTTCAAGATGATGAGGGCACCCTCATGCATCGCATCGCGGAGCCAACCTGAGGACAGCAGAACATCTTTCGCATACAGATCCCGCAGGAAACGGCGGTGCGCCGGGCGGAAATCCTGCGTCAGAGAATTCAACTTGGTGTCATACGTGTACTCAACGACATAGATACGCATAGGTCAATTATCCCAGCATTGCGATCGCGGCGCGCCTGAATGCATGAACAGATCCTGCGCACCCACCCACATGGAACAGATGTGCGAGAATCGCGCCGGAGCCGTAGGATCGAGGGGTGTCAGACCAGTTGATCGTGCGCGGAGCGCGCCAGCACAACCTCAAAAGCGTCAACCTCGAGTTACCTCGCGACGCGATGATCGTCTTTTCCGGCCTGTCCGGCTCCGGAAAGTCATCCCTCGCATTCGATACCATTTTTGCCGAGGGGCAGCGCCGCTACGTTGAATCCCTGTCGTCATATGCGCGCCAGTTCCTTGGTCAGATGGACAAACCTGACGTTGACTTCATCGAAGGCCTCTCTCCGGCAGTGTCCATCGATCAGAAATCCACCTCACGTAACCCGCGATCAACGGTGGGCACGATCACTGAAATCCACGACTACCTGCGTCTTTTGTTCGCACGGGCGGGCACTGCGCACTGTCCGACGTGTGGCGCTGAAATCACCGCCCAGACCCCGCAGCAGATCGTGGACAGTGTGCGCTCGATGGAGGAGGGCACCCGCTTCCAGGTCCTCGCACCCGTCGTGCGTGGCCGCAAGGGTGAGTACCGCGAATTACTTGACGATCTGCGCGCTGCCGGCTATTCACGCGCATTGATTGACGGTGAAGTGGTGCGTTTGGAGAACGCGCCGACCCTTGAGAAGAAGCTGAAACACACCATCGAAGTCGTCATCGACCGACTGGTGGTGCGCGACGGTATGAAGCAGCGTCTGACTGACTCGGTAGAAACAGCGCTGGGGCTGTCGGAAGGCCTGGTCGTCATTGACGTCGTGGATCTGGACGCGGACGATCCGAACAGGCGGCGCCGCTACTCTGAAAAGCGCGCCTGCCCGAACGACCATCCACTTGCACTTGAAGAGATCGAGCCTCGCACATTCTCATTCAACGCTCCTTACGGTGCATGTCCTGAATGTATGGGAATCGGCTCGCGGCTGGAAGTCGACCCTGACCTCGTCGTTCCCGACGAAGAACTGTCCCTTGAGGATGGGGCTGTCGCACCGTGGAGCCGGAACGTTAAGTACCATGTACGCTTGCTGAAATCCCTCGGTAAGGAGCTCGGCTTTTCGACCAGGACTGCGTGGAAGGAGCTGCCGAGTGAGGCGCGCCAGGCGATCCTGTACGGCAAAGACTACGAAGTGAAAGTCAAGTTCCGTAACAGGTGGGGGCGTGAGCGTTCCTACACGACTGGCTTCGAAGGCGCTGTCAACTACATCGAACGCAAGCGTGAGGAAACTGAGTCGGATCGAACGTTGGAACGCCTGGAAGCGTACATGCGTGAGGTGCCATGTCCCGTGTGTCAGGGTGCCCGCCTGAAGCCGGAAGTGCTGGCTGTGCGCATCGGTGGCCTGAACATTGCCGAGGTGTCGAACCTGTCGATTGCTGATCTCGAGCGTTTCATGAGTGAGCTCGAGCTCGACCAGCGACAGCAGTTCATTGCGCGCCCCATTTTGCAGGAAATCATCGCCCGCTTGAAGTTTCTCAACGATGTGGGGTTGACGTACCTGACATTGTCAAGGGCGGCCGGAACCCTTTCCGGTGGTGAAGCTCAGCGTATCCGGCTGGCCACCCAGATCGGGTCGGGACTGGTCGGGGTTCTCTACGTCTTGGATGAGCCATCTATCGGCCTGCATCAACGTGATAACCAGCGCCTGATCGCCACCCTGAAGCGCCTTCGCGACCTCGGCAACACGCTGATCGTTGTCGAACATGACGAAGAAACGATTGAATCGGCCGACTGGGTCGTGGACATTGGACCGGGTGCCGGAGAAAACGGCGGATGGGTCGTGTACTCCGGAAGCGTGGAGGAGTTGAAGAAGAATCGGAACTCGTTGACAGGGGAGTACCTGTCGGGGCGCCGGTCCATTGCCATTCCAACCGAACGCAGGCCGGTGGACCGCTCCCGCGTCATCACGGTGAAAGGCGCGCGTGAAAACAACCTCGATAACCTCACCGTGTCATTCCCTCTCGGAGTGTTCATCGCCGTGACGGGCGTGTCAGGATCGGGCAAATCCACTCTGGTTAACCAGATTCTGTATCGGTCCCTCGCATCCCGCCTCAATGGGGCGCGCATGGTTCCGGGACGCCACCGCGCGATCACCGGTCTGGATCACCTCGACAAAGTGATTCATGTGGACCAGTCACCCATTGGACGCACCCCGCGTTCGAACCCAGCTACCTACACCGGGGTGTGGGACCTGATTCGCCAGCTTTTCGCACAAACGCATGAAGCCAAGGTTCGCGGCTACATGCCGGGACGTTTCTCCTTCAATGTCAAGGGCGGCAGGTGCGAAGCCTGCAAGGGCGACGGCACGATTCGCATTGAAATGAACTTCCTGCCCGACGTGTATGTGCCGTGCGAGGTGTGTCACGGCAAGCGGTACAACAGGGAGACACTGGAAGTCCACTACAAGGGCAAGACAGTGGCAGATGTTCTGGATATGTCCATCTCGGAAGCGGCGGAGTTCTTCCAGTCGCTGCCGCGTATCGCTCGTCATCTCAACACGCTCGTCGAGGTTGGCCTGGGGTACGTGCGGCTGGGACAGGCCGCCACGACACTGTCCGGTGGCGAAGCTCAGCGTGTAAAACTGGCGTCCGAACTGCAGCGACGCTCCTCAGGACGATCAGTGTATGTTCTGGACGAGCCGACGACGGGTCTGCATAGCGAAGACATTCGCAAGCTCTTGATGGTGTTGCAGACACTGGTTGATAAAGGCAATACGGTCATCGTGATTGAGCACAACCTGGATGTCATCAAGTGCGCGGATTGGATCATTGACATGGGCCCTGAAGGGGGATCCGGCGGTGGCCAGGTCGTGGCTGAGGGCACACCTGAAGATGTTGCCGCCGTCGACGAATCATTCACTGGTCAGTATTTAAGAAAAATTCTCGACTTCAGCGTAGAGTAGATCTATGAGTGGTGACCGGCGCATAACAGTAGGTTTGGTCGGAGCTGGCGGCATTGCGCGATCCCACATGTCAGCGTGGCGGTCACTGGGCGTTGACATCCTCGTCTATTCGAAGGAAGACGCCAACGAGCTGTGCGCGGAGTTCTCCACCGGACGCGTCGTTGACACGCTCGAGAACCTGGTCGCACAATCCCAGGTGATCGATGTCCTGACACCAACATACGCACACGAGGAAGCTGTGCGCGCCGGACTGGACGCCGGGCGCCAGGTCATCTGTGAAAAACCGCTGGCACTGGACGCGCCGACAGCACAGCAGCTGCTTGAATTGTCACGCGCACGCGACAACGCACTGTACGTCGCGCATGTCGTGCGGTATTTCCCGGAATATGCCACCCTCCACGATGCCGTCTCCAGCGGATATATCGGCCGCCCGGCGGTAGCACGTCTGAACCGGACCGGCACGTTCCCGCAATGGGCCTCATGGTTCGCTGACGAGGAAGAATCCGGTGGAATTGTCGATGATCTCATGATCCATGACCTTGATATTGCCCGATGGGTGCTGGGAGAGGTACGCAGCGTGTATGCAACACTGCGCCATGCCACTGCTCCCGATGGGCGGCGCGTGAGCGTTGCTCAGGCGACATTGCGTCATGAGGACGAAGCGATCTCGAATGTGCGCGCGACGTGGGGGCCGGTGGGCACACCATTTCGCACTTCATTCTATGTTGCGGGAACCGACGGGTGTCTGGAGCACGATTCAACAGCTCACCCACCTCTGCAGGTCCGCAGCGACGCACCAACTGACGCATCAATGCTGCCGACCACATCAGGATCCCCGGCCGACCCCTACTACGCAGAACTGAGCGACTTCATGGAGTCCATGTCCACCGGCTCAACGCCGAGGGCGAGTGCAGAAGACGCGGTCGAAGCGCTGAAGCTGGCAGACGCGGTTCGCCTGTCAGCCCATCGCGATGCGGTAGTGGAGTTGTGAGATGAAAACCATACGTATCGGATTGTTGTCGTTCGCACACATGCATGCCGAGGGATACGCCACAGCCCTCATGGGCATGGACGGCGTCGAATTGATGTGCACCGACCCGGATTCACACAGGTCAGGACGCCCCAGCCCTGCATGGCGCGGCAGAAAAGGAGCCCGCGCGCTCGGTGTGCCCTACGTCGACACTTGTGAGGAGTTAGAGCAATGGGGGCCGGACGCAGTGATCGTCTGCTCCGAAAATACCGAACACAGGCGCATGGTCGAATGGGCGGCTGAGCGTGGATATCACGTCCTGTGTGAGAAACCGATCGCCACCAGTCATGACGATGCTGTCGCCATGTGGGATGCATGCCGTCAGGCAGGAGTCTTCCTGATGACCGCTTATCCGGTGCGTTTTTCAACAGCGTGCCGAGAACTCAAGACGCGAGTTGATCACGGCCAGTTGGGCGATCTGGTGGGCTTCGCTGGCTCGAATAACGGGAAAATCCCCAGTGGTGGCCGCACCTGGTTCACTGATCCGGATCAGGCCGGTGGCGGTGCCCTCGTCGACCATGTCGTCCACATCGCTGACATTCTGGACATGATGCTCGACGGTGAACAGGCATCATCCGTGTGGGCTGCCGATAACCGGATTCTGGGCGCAGATAATCCCGACGTTCATGTGGAGACCAGCGGACTCGTCACGGTGCGCTATCCGTCAGGTCTGGTCGGCACAATTGACTGTTCATGGAGCATGCCGGAAGCGGCGCCAACATGGGGTGGCCTTACCCTCGACATTATCGGCACAAGAGGTACCGCGCGTTTCGCCCCCTTTGATGCGCGGGTGTCTGGTGCCGTCTGTGGGCAAGCCGCATGGCTGGGATACGGTGAAGATATGGATGGCGTCATGCTGCGCACGTTCACTGACGCTGTGCGCACCGGTCACACACCTCAGCCGGACGCAGCATCGGCTATCCGGTCACTGGACATCATGCTGGCAGCACAGCAATCGGCACGCAGCGGCGCGGTAGTCCACCTCAACTAGCGCCGCAGCCAGGACCGCAGTTTCCTGCTCACCGTGGACGCAGGTCTCGCGTGCGGCTGACGTGCACGTACAGTCGCATTACGCTCGGCCAGGCCTTCCTCGTACAGAGCATCCACTTCCCGCGCGTAATCCTTCAGCACTTTCGAGCGACGAAGTTTCAACGAGGGGGTCAGGTACCCGTTCTCAACAGTAAAGACGGTGTCGACGAGGCGGAAACGACGAATCGACTCAGCTCGCGAAACAGCGCGGTTGGCGCGGTCGATGGCCCGCTGCAAAGAACGCTGGACTTCCGGCATGCGCATTGCAACCGAGGGATCAACAACTGGCAGATTATGCGCGACCAGCCAGTTGGCGAGCATATCTGAATCGAGGGTGATGAGTGCACCAATGTAGGGCCGATTATCGCCCACCACGATCACATGTCCGATCAGCGGATGTGTCTGAAGCTGTTCTTCGAGTACCTCGGGCGACACGTTCTTGCCACCGGCCGTTACCAGGAGTTCCTTGCGGCGCCCTGTAATCGACAGGTGACCATTGCGCGGGTCGATCGTTCCTAGATCGCCCGTATGGAACCAGCCGTCCTCGAACGAGTCAGCGGTCTCGTCAGGCAAGCTGTGATAGCCAGTTGAAACAGATACGCCGCGCACCAGAATTTCACCGTGCTCGGAGATTTTCATTTCATTTCCGGGAACAACACTGCCGACCGTGTTGAACGGCGTGTAATCGGCATGCTGCACGGCGATCGGGCCGGTTGTCTCGGTCAGCCCGTAGCCTTGAATCAACGTGAGATCGAGGCCGGAGAAGAACTCAGCAAGTTCCGGCGCCAGCGGCGCGCCACCGGAAATAATCAGCTCGATATTGGGACCGAGTGCCGCCTGGATCTTGCGTAACGCCAGAGCCGTCGCGATCCCATGATTGACTTTCAGCGTCAGGGGAGTGCTGGTTTCGGAGCGCTCTGCGCGTGCATACAGGCGGGACTGTCTGGCTGACCACTGGAAGATACGCAGCTTTGTGCCCTTCCCCGCCTTTGCTGACGCCGCGCTGTAAACTTTTTCAAGGACGCGAGGCACCGCCAGCAGAATCGATGGTTTAAAGGCCTGAATATCGGGAAGCAGGTTCTTAATGTCCGGTGAGAAAGCAAGTCGCCCTCGGCCGCTCACGAAGGCATGCATGACCAGGCGCGCCAGGACGTGCGCGACCGGGAGGAACAGCAAGAGGCGTGAGTTCTCGTTGTACAGGTACTGCGGCAGGACTTGCCCCAGACCCAGCGTCGTGCCCACAAAGTTGTGATGCGTCAGCTCGACACCTTTCGGGGTGCCGGTCGTGCCCGACGTGTAGACCAGAGTGGCCAGAGAATCGCCACGTACATCGCGGAAACGCTCCTCGACCTTCTCAGGCACAATACGGCCCGCCGCGCGCGCCAGGTTACGCATTGCTCCGCGATCGAGGGAATGGATCGACTCGACGCATTCGGGGCGAACAGTTTCCACCAGATCTGCCTGCTGCACGGTTGCCGTGATGACGTGTCGGATGTGCGCGTCGGTCAAAATATGATCGATCTGTGCGGTTGAATCCGATTCGTAGATGGGCACAACTACGCCGCCAACGGTCATTACTGCCAGGTCAAGGACCAGCCAGTCAAAACTGGTGGGCGACAAGATTGCCACCCGCTCACCGGCCTCCAGACCCCACGCAAGAAAACCTCGTGCGATCACCTCGACGCGATCCAGCAGGTCAGACGCGGTGATGGGAAGCGTTGCGCCCACCGAGGAGCGATCTTCAACCACGACATCAAAGGGGAACTCGTCGGCACGCTTGCGCAGCATTGACGGAATCGTCATCAATGGATCCACCGGCTGGGTGAGGTCAGCACGATATACGGTCTGATCTCGGTCAGACATTGTGATTCCCTTTCATGTGGACAGTCATGATGGACGACGGGGCGGCCATCATCTATGTTTCAGACAAGCTTACCGCAGGCGGGCGAGCACCTTACACGTTGAAGTACATGTCGAACTCTGCTGGGTGCGGGTAGGCACGCATCGGCGCGATCTCGTTGGCGATCTTGTACTCAATCCACGTGTCAATCAAATCCTGCGTAAAGACGTCGTTTTCTGTCAGGAAGTCTGAATCGGCACGCAGGTGATCCAACGCCGCTTCAAGAGAGTGAGGCAGCTTGGCGATATCGGTGTATTCCTGCGGAGGCAGGTCGTACAGATCCTTATCGATGGGGGCGGCAGGCTCCACGCGGTTGCGAATACCGTCCAGGCCGGCCATCAGGCACGCCGAGAAGGACAGGTACGGGTTCGCTGACGGGTCAGGTACGCGGTACTCGACACGCTTGGCCTTTGGTGAGGTTCCTGACACCGGAATGCGGATACACGCTGACCTGTTGCGCGCCGAATAAACGAGGTTGACCGGCGCTTCGAAGCCCGGCATGAGTCGACGGTAGGAGTTAATCGACGGGTTCGTAAAGGCGAGCAGGGCGGGCGCGTGCTCCAACAGGCCTCCGATGAACCAGCGCGCCAGGTCGGACAGGGAACCATATCCTCGTTCGTCATAGAACAGCGGGTCGCCGTCTTTCCACAGGGACAGGTGGGTGTGCATACCAGAGCCGTTGTCACCGAAGAGTGGCTTAGGCATGAACGTGGCGGTCTTGCCGCATTCCCACGCGGAGTTGCGCACAATGTACTTGAACTTCATCATGTCGTCGGCGGCCTGGCACAGAGGTGCAAAACGGTAGTTGATCTCATGCTGGCCGCCTGCACCGACCTCGTGGTGCGCGCGCTCAATGACGAGGCCCGCTTCAGCAAGATTGTGTGTCATGTGATCACGAACGTCAGCAAACATATCTATCGGGGAAACCGGCGCGTACCCGCCTTTCAGTGGCGTCTTGTAGCCCAGGTTCATGCCGTCCTCGTTGCGCGCGGTGTTCCAGTAGGCATCATCGCTGTCCAGTCGGAACATGCTGTGGTGAGGCTCGACTTTGTACTGCACGCTGTCAAACATGTAGAACTCGGCTTCAGCGCCGATGAAGCACGTATCGGCAATGCCGGTCGACTTCAGATAGGCCTCAGCTTTTTGCGCCACCTGCCGCGGATCACGGGAGAACGGTTCAGAGGTGAACGGATCAACGACCGAAAAGACGACGACCAGTGTCTTGGCAGCGCGGAAAGGGTCGACGTAGGCGGTGGTGATGTCGGGGACGAGCTTCATATCGGACTCGTGAATCGCGGAAAAGCCGCGCACAGATGAACCGTCGAACATCAGGCCGTCTGACAACGCGCCGTCGATGAACTCATTGGGAGGAACAATCATGTGCTGCTGAATGCCGAAAAGATCGCAGTAGCGTACATCGATGAATTCAATCTCTTCACGTGTGATGAAGTCGACTATTTCTTTCTCGCTGGTGAACATTCGTGTGTCCCTTCCGGGTCGATTCATGAGATCACGGCAGTCGCCATGTCTGAGTGTACTCATTTGAACGCCCGCACTCACATCGCGTCCGTCCTGCGTGGTGCCGTTCAATTGGCGCCGTCGCTGCCGGAAGCTAGGCTAAAGGAATGGCGAAGTTGGATCAGTGGCGCCCTCGGACGAGCGACATTCCCACGCAGCCGGGAGTGTACCGATTTCGTGACGACCAGGGCCGCGTCATCTATGTCGGTAAAGCGAAAAACCTTCGCAACCGGCTGACCAACTATTTTCAGGATCCTCAGGTTCTGCATCCGCGCACCCGCCACATGGTTGCAACAGCTGCCAGCGTGCAGTGGACAGTTGTGTCTAACGAGATCGAAGCGCTCTCCCTGGAATTCACGTGGATCAAGGAATTCGACCCGCGATTCAACGTGATGTATCGCGATGACAAGTCCTATCCGTACCTTGCGGTGACGATGTCAGAAAAGTTTCCGCGTGTCCACATCACGCGGCAGTCGCGCAGAAAAGGCACACGCTATTTTGGCCCCTACACGCAAGTGTGGGCGATCCGCGAAACCATCGACATGCTGCTGCGAGTTTTCCCTGTCAGAACATGTTCACCTGGTGTCTTCAAACGCTACCAGGCGCAGTGCAGGCCGTGTCTGCTGGGCGATATTGGCAAATGCTCTGCGCCGTGTGCCGGGCGCATCAGTGCCGACGCTCATCGTGAACTTGCGCAGAACCTGTGTGAGTTCATGCAGGGCAAGGCTGCGCCGGTTATTCGCTCCCTTGAGGAACAGATGAAGCAGGCTGCCGCCGAACTCGACTTTGAGAAAGCCGCCAGGCTGCGTGACGATCTGAAAGCCATGACGACGGTGCTGGAGCGTAACACGATGGTCCTGGAGGACGGAACTGACGCTGACGTATTCGCCCTGGCGTGTGATGAACTGGACGCTGCCGTGTATGTCTTCCACGTGCGGGGAGGTCGCGTACGAGGCACACGCGGCTGGGTAGTAGACCGCGTTGACGATGCGAGTGAGGCAGATCTGATGAGCGCTCTGCTCGAGCAAGTTTACGGAGACGTTCCTGCCGCCGAACAACCTTTACGAGGGCGGCCGCGCGGCCAGGCTGAAGCCCGGTCGGTCGACGATGTGGCACATACGCCCACATCAGCGCTTCCCCGGGAAGTTCTGGTGTCAGTGGAGCCTGCGGATCGCGACGCCCTGGAGAAGTGGCTCACCACGTTGCGCGGTGCGCGTGTGCGTGTGCGTGTGCCTCAGCGCGGAACCGCGGCTTCCTTGATGAAAACGGTGCAGGAAAACGCGCAGCAGTCGCTGGTTCTTCACCGCACGAAACGTGCCAGTGACCTCACCCAGCGGTCCCGGGCGCTCGAAGAACTGGCTGAGAACCTCGGCCTGGAAGCAGCACCGCTGCGTATCGAGTGCTACGACATTTCCCACACAGCCGGCCAGCAGCAGGTTGCTTCGATGGTGGTATTTGAAGATGGTGCCCCGCGTAAGTCGGACTACCGCACGTTCAATATCCGACCGCGCTCCGACGGCACACCGCCTGACGATACGGCGGCAATGACGCAGGTATTGCAGCGGCGCTTCACCCGCCTGCTGGCGGAAGAGGCCGGCATTGAAGGTGAAGACGATGATGGTGTGGAGTTCGCTACTGGACCGATCGATCCGCACACGGGACGCCCTCGTCGATTTTCCTACCGGCCGGATCTTGTGGTGGTTGACGGCGCACTGGCGCAGGTGAATGCGGCCGAAAAGGCTTTAACAGGGGTGGGGGTTGACCTGCCGGTTGTAGGACTGGCCAAACGTCTGGAGGAAGTGTGGGTGCCTGGTGATGAGTTTCCACTGATTTTGCCTCGCACCTCGGCTGCTCTGTATTTGCTGCAGTATTTGCGCGATGAATCTCACCGTTTTGCGATTACGCACCATCGGCGTCGACGCACGAAAGCACAGACGCGGTCTGTCCTGGACGGAATTGAGGGACTGGGGCCCGTACGTCAAAAAGCGTTGCTGGCTCATTTCGGCTCGGTGAAGCGCCTGCGGGCTGCCAGCGCTGAGCAGATTGAACACGTCCAGGGTATCGGACCAGCATTGGCCGCTACTATTGTGGAATCGCTTGGCACTGACCGTGAGGAGACTCGCAATGACTGAATCGACGTCGCCCCTTCCTACACCGCTTCCGGCGCGGGTATTGCTGCTGGGATCGGGGGAACTGGGGCGTGAACTGACGATTTCGCTCAAGCGCCTGGGCGCCCATGTGACTGCGGTCGATGCCTATGCGCATGCTCCCGCGATGCAGGTTGCGGATGACTATCGTGTGATCGACATGAGCGATCCGGACTCTTTGCGTGACGTGCTCAGCAGCGTGCACGTTGACCTGATTGTGCCCGAACTGGAAGCAATTGCCACGCACGTGCTGGCCGAATTTGAACAGGCTGGGAGCGCACGCGTCGTTCCGAACGCGTTCGCGGTGCAGGCAACGATGGATCGCGAACGCATACGTAGCGTGGCGAGTGCTGTTCCAGGGGTGCGCACATCGAAGTTTCGCTTCGCATCCAGTGTCGACGAGGTGCGCAGCGCGCTGGAATATACGGGCGTACCGGCCTTCATTAAACCCACGATGTCCTCGTCGGGACATGGACAGTCGCGAGTTGAATCCGTTGACGAGGCTGAATCGGCGTGGACATGTGCCCAGGACGATGCGCGGGCCACCACAGGGCGCGTCATCGTTGAGGAGGGCGTGACATTCGACTGTGAAATCACTCTGCTCACCGTGCGGTGGTGGGACGACGAGGCAGGCGAGGTTCGAACCAGCGTGTGTGAACCGATCGGTCACCGGCAGGTCAGCGGTGACTACGTTGAATCGTGGCAAAGCGCCGACATTTCACCGCCTGCACGTGAGCGAGCCGAGGAGATGGCTATTGCCGTCACCGACGCTCTGGCAGAGCACGGGGCGGAGCCATGTCTGGGACTGTTTGGAGTGGAGTTCTTCATTCAGGGCGACGACGTGTGGTTCTCCGAGTTGTCACCGCGCCCACATGACACCGGCATGGTGACCATGATGACGCAGGACCAATCTGAATTCGACATTCATGCTCGCGCGATCCTTGGCCTGCCCGTCGACACGACGATGCGCCGCACTGGAGCATCTGCAGTTGTGAAGGCGCCACGAGCGTTCTCCCTTGCCGGTTACGAGGGTGTCGCCCGCGCGCTACGTGACGGAGGAGATTTGAGAATCTTCTCGAAATCCGCCACGCGTGCCGGCCGCAGGCTGGCGGTGGCGCTGGCATGGGGCGACTCGGTGCCGGAAGCACGTGAACGTGCTCAGGCGATTGCGAGCGAAGTGACGGTAGTCGAACGTGATGACTCAGCACAAAATACCGATGAAGATGGCATCCTAGTTTCATGACGACAACGCACAACAGTGACGACGTGGATCCGCTGACAGTTCCTCAGGGCATTCCACTGCTAGATCGTGACACGCCTCCGCCGGAAGAAGCGGAGGAGGACACGAACGAAGTCCTCATTATCACCGGCCGTTCAGGTGCTGGCCGCTCTCAGGCTGCGCGTGCGTTAGAGGACCTCGACTGGTACGTGGTCGATAATCTGCCTCCCTCGATGCTGCCGGCACTGGTCGGCATGATGTCTCCACGCGGAGGTGCGGGCGTACACCGCCTGGCCGCCGTGGTAGATGTGCGCTCAGGCGCCTTTTTCGCTGACTTGACATCCACACTGGAAAAGATGCGCGACAGCGGAATCATGTACCGCCTCATTTTCCTGGAAGCCAACGAACCGACACTGGTGCGCCGATATGAGTCGAACAGGCGGCCGCACCCTCTTCAGGGGGACGGGACACTACTGGACGGCATCACACGTGAAATGGAGTTGTTGGCACCGCTGCGCGAACACGCGGATGAAGTGATCGATACGTCCGCTATGTCAGTGCATGACCTGTCGCGACACATCCGCGACGTCATTGCAGGGGAAGGAGAGCGTCCCCTGCAGCTCACAGTTGAATCTTTCGGATTCAAGTACGGACTGCCGCTGGATGCCGACCATGTCGTGGACGTCCGCTTCCTGAAGAACCCGTACTGGGTGGGGGAGCTGCGCCACTTGACGGGGCGCGACGAACCGGTCGCACAGTATGTGCTCGATCAGCCCGGAGCTCGCGAATTTGCCGAGAATTATGTTGACCTGCTGCTGCCCATCATGGAGGGCTATGTCAGTGAGCTGAAGCCTTTCGTGACGATTGCCGTCGGGTGCACAGGTGGTCGGCACCGGTCGGTCGCGATCGCAGAACTGATCGCTCAGCGTTTCCGTAGCCACCAATTGACGGTGCGAGTCCTTCACCGCGACATAGGCAGGGACTGATTATGGCGGGATATCTGGATGCAGAAGGATGGGCACAGCGCGGTGAATCCGGCTCACGTGTCGTTGCTTTGGGGGGTGGACACGGGCTGTCCGCAACCCTGCGGGCTCTGCGACACATCACGCATCAGCTCACAGCGATCGTCACAGTAGCCGACGATGGGGGATCCTCAGGACGTCTGCGTTCTGAAACAGATCTTCTACCTCCAGGAGATCTGCGAATGGCTCTGGCCAGTTTGTGCGAGGAAACCGAATGGGGACTGACCTGGCGCGATGTGATGCAGCTGCGTCTGCGTACCAACGGGCCATTGAATGGCCATGCCCTTGGGAACCTGCTGATCTCCGGCCTGTGGCAGCTTCTGGGCGACCCCGTTGAGGGTTTGGAATGGGTCGGCCGGCTCCTGGGCGCTCAGGGCCGGGTCCTGCCGATGGCATCAGTTCCACTGGACATTGAAGCCGATATGGAAAACGAAGGCGAGCTGTACACGGTACGGGGCCAGTCACGCGTCGCCGTCGCGCCCGGACGTGTGCGCCACGTGCGCCTTATCCCTGAGGATCCGCCCGTCCCAGAGGCTGCAATGCACGCCATCCAGGAAGCTGAATGGGTCGTGCTCGGTCCAGGGTCGTGGTACACCTCGTTAATTCCGCACCTGCTGGTTTCACAGTTGCACCGGGCACTGGTCACAACAGATGCCCACAGGGCACTGGTCCTGAATCTGGCCCGCCAGCGTGGTGAAACAGACACGATGAGCGCTGCCGATCACGTGCGCGTCCTACGCGACCATGCACCTGATCTCAAGCTGGACGTTGTCATTGCCGACCCGACTGCCACGGATGATATTGATACGCTCATTCAGGCAGCGCAGGACGTGGGCGCTCGAGTCATGTTGCGCCAGGTGCGAACGGGCGACGGGAAGCCCCATCATGATCCGTTGCGTCTGGCTGCGGCTCTGCGAGATGCATTCGATGGATTCATGGGAGAGGTGGGACGATCGGAACCGTGGTTAGCATGAGCAGTTGTCATCAAGGCGCTCTACACGACACGAGGAGGCGATCATGTCTTTAACGATGGACATGAAAGAGGAGCTTGCTCACCTGGTTCCTGCACGTCAATCGACAATGGCGGCCGAGGCTGCTGTGATGCTCCGATTTGCCGGAGGTCTGCACCTCGTGTCTGGTCGAATTATCATCGAGGCTGAACTGGATTCCCCACTTGTCGCTCGACGCCTGCGAGCCTTCCTCACCTCGCTGTACGGTACGGAATCATCTGTTGTTGTCGTGTCAGGTGGTGCGCTGCGTCGCGGTGACCGATACGTGGTGCGCGTCGTCAAGGAAGCAGACGCCCTGGCACGCGTGACAGGACTGGTCGATCAACTGGGACGCCCGGTCAGAGGCTTGGCGCCGCACCTGGTCAGCGCCGGAAAAGACGAAGCAGCAGCAGGATGGCGAGGAGCCTTTCTGGCACGAGGATCCCTGCTGGAACCGGGTCGATCAACGTCGATGGAAGTGACCTGTCCCGGCCCTGAAGCGGCAATGGCCCTTGTCGGGTGTGCACGACGACTGGGAGCGACGGGGAAGTCGCGCGAAATCCGCGGAGCTGATCGGGTTGTCATCCGGGAGGCGGACTCGATTTCCACGCTCATCAATGCGATGGGTGCCGTCAAGACGTTTGAGGTGT
The DNA here is from genome assembly GCF_900106055.1 of Schaalia radingae. Lineage (NCBI taxonomy): Bacteria > Bacillati > Actinomycetota > Actinomycetes > Actinomycetales > Actinomycetaceae > Schaalia > Schaalia radingae. The sequence continues at coordinate 1,203,079 of NZ_LT629792.1, forward strand.
GGAAAGAACGCCGCGAACGTCGCGAAGCGCGAGGCAGCGCCAACCGCCTGGCCAACTTTGATGATGCGAACCTTCGGCGCTCGGCTCGTGCGGCAGTAGCCGCAGGTGCCAGGGTTCGACGTGCCTTTGAGATTCTGGGCGACTCCGTGCCGCCGCATCTGCGTGAGGCGGGCGAACTGCGCATCCAATACCGCCAGGCTTCATTGGAAGAACTGGGTAAGCACATTGATCCACCCTTGACTAAGGACGCCGTGGCGGGGCGCATCCGTAGACTGCTGGCAATGGCCGATAAGGCTGCACACGAGCAGGGGATACCCGACACTGAGTCTGCACTCACGCTCGAAATGTTCGATGATTAGAAGTGTCACGAACAGCCTGTTCGCTTGACGCAAACTTCTTGTAGGCCATTCGACCCTGACTAAATGGCCTATGGGGTGTACATTGAAGAGTGCTTGAACCGCAGAAGTCTGCGGGCTGGATTGTGGTACCGAGCCCTATCCGGTTGCACGAAATACGTGCCCCTTTATGGGGTACAAGCAGGAGGACTATAGTGACCATCCGCGTTGGAATCAACGGCTTCGGCCGCATCGGCCGCAACTTCTTCCGTGCCGCTCGTCAGCAGGGTGCGGATTTTGAAATCGTGGCAGTAAACGATCTGACCGATAACAAGACCCTCGCTCACTTGCTCAAGTTTGACTCCATCACGGGTCGTCTTGACGCAGAGGTGACCTACGACGAGGAGTCAATCTCCGTCGATGGAAAGAAGATTGTTGCTCTCGAAGAGCGCGATCCGGCCAACCTGCCGTGGAAGGACCTCGGCGTAGATGTCGTCGTCGAGTCCACCGGATTCTTTACAGACGGTGAGAAGGCAAAGGCCCACATCGAAGCCGGTGCCAAGAAGGTAATCATCTCCGCGCCTGGCAAGAACGTTGACGCCACATTCGTCATGGGCGTGAACAGCGACGACTACGACAACGAGAAGCACAACATCGTGTCGAACGCCTCGTGCACCACCAACTGCCTTGCTCCTCTGGCCAAGGTTCTCGATGAGGCTTTCGGAATCGATAGCGGCCTCATGGTGACCGTGCACGCCTACACCGGCGATCAGCGCATCCACGACGCACCGCACAAGGATCTGCGTCGCGCCCGCGCAGCAGCTCTGAACATCGTCCCGACCTCGACCGGTGCAGCCCGCGCCGTGTCCCTGGTTCTTCCTCAGCTGAAGGGCCGTCTGGACGGCTACGCAATGCGCGTCCCGGTTCCGACCGGCTCCGTCGTCGACCTCACCTTCATCCCGAAGAAGGAAGGCGTCACCGCCGAAGACGTGAACGCAGCATGCAAGGCAGCCTCGACCGGCGAATTTGCCGAAGCGTTCAAGTACTCCGAGGATGAACTGGTTTCGACCGACATCACCGGCGATCCCCACACCTCCATCTTCGACTCGAAGCTGACCAAGGTCATTGACAACCAGATCAAGGTTGTCTCCTGGTACGACAACGAATGGGGCTACTCCAACAGCCTCGTTCGCCTGACCTCGAAGGTCGCGGCCGCGCTCTGAGCACGACGTTAGAATGAGGAGAGGCGCCCGCATGCATATCTCTGCGTGCGGGCGCCTTTTCCATGGTGGCTCAACGAGCCGCCCCCATCGACGAATTTGACATACCCTGCACTGCACAATCAAGGGAGGTTCAATGAGGACCATAGAAACATTGGGTGACCTGCGCGGCAAGCGCGTCCTCGTCCGCTCGGACTTCAATGTCCCGATCAAGGACGGCGAAATCACCGACGACGGACGTATCCGGGCAGCTCTACCGACACTGAACAAGCTTGTTGACGAAGGAGCACGCATCCTCGTCATGGCACACATGGGTCGACCGAAAGGCGAAGTGAAGCCTGAATTCTCACTCAAGCCCGTTGCCGCACGTCTGGCAGAGCTGATCGATGCCCCCGTCAGCCTCGCAGAGGACACAACGGGCCCCTCGGCACACGAGGCGGCAGAAAAGATCAAGGACGGCGAGATCGTCCTGCTGGAGAATGTTCGATTCGACCCCCGCGAAACCTCGAAGGATGACGCGGAGCGTGAAGCCTTCGCCAAGGAAATGGCTGAACTGGCCGACGCATTCGTCTCCGACGGATTCGGCGTAGTCCACCGCAAGCAGGCATCCGTATACGACATCGCCAAGCTCCTGCCCTCCGCAGCCGGCCTCCTGGTCGTCAAGGAAATTGAATCCCTGTCACGCGTGACAGGCGATCCTGAGCGTCCCTACGCCGTTGTGCTGGGAGGCTCGAAAGTCTCCGACAAGCTCGGCGTCATCGAGAATCTGCTGACCAAGGCCGATATGCTGCTCATCGGCGGTGGCATGTCGTTCACCTTCCTGGCCGCGAAAGGCTACGAGGTGGGCAAGTCCCTGCTCGAGGAAGATCAGATCGATACAGTCAAGGAATACATCGACGAGGCCGACAAGCGCGGCGTCAAGCTGGTTCTCCCAGTCGACGTCGTTGCGGCGCCCGAATTCAAGGCTGACGCGCCGGCAACGGTTGTTGACGCCGACAAGATGCCCGCTGACCAGATGGGTCTGGACATCGGACCGAAGTCCGGCGAATTGTTCGCACAGACACTGGCCGAGGCCAAGACTGTGGCGTGGAACGGCCCGATGGGCGTATTCGAGTTCGAGGCATTCGCAGAGGGCACCCGCGCCGTGGCGCAGGCACTGTCATCAGGCTCAATGTTCTCGGTGGTCGGTGGCGGCGACTCGGCAGCAGCCATTCGTCAACTCGGATTCGACGAATCCACTTTCTCTCACATTTCCACAGGCGGTGGAGCGTCCCTCGAACTCCTCGAAGGCAAGACTCTGCCCGGTATCGCAGTTCTGGAGGACTGAAACATGGCACGTACACCTTTGATGGCCGGAAACTGGAAGATGAACCTCAACCACCTTGAGGCTGTTCATTTGGTCCAGGGCCTCGCAATGGCGTTGGATGACGCGAATTTCACCTATGACGACGTTGAAGTTGTGGTCATCCCACCGTTTACCGATATCCGCTCCGTTCAGACTGTCGTTGAGGGTGACAACCTCAAGATCAAGTACGGCGCGCAGGACATCTCAACGCACGAATCCGGCGCATACACCGGTGAAGTGTCAGCTGAAATGCTCGCCAAGCTGGGTGTCAGCTATGTTGTCGTCGGCCACTCCGAACGTCGCGAATACCACGGCGAAAGCGATGCATTGGTGGGCGAGAAGGCCCGCGTTGCACTGGCAGCCGGGATGACCCCGATCATCTGCTGCGGTGAGGGCCTCGAGGTCCGCAAGGAAGGCCGTCACGTCGAGCACGTCCTGGCTCAGATCGACGGTGCACTCGATGGGATGGACGCCGAGCAGGCTGCCAAGATCGTCATTGCCTACGAGCCCATCTGGGCGATCGGCACCGGCGAGGTTGCGACACCTGAAGATGCCCAGGAGGTGTGCGGTGCGATCCGCGCACGTCTGGCAGAGCTGTACACACCGGAACTGGCTGACAGCGTCCGCGTTCTGTACGGCGGCTCCGTGAAGTCGACGAACGTTGCTGACATTATGGCTCAGCCTGATGTTGACGGCGGACTGGTCGGCGGCGCCTCTCTGAAGGCGGAGGAGTTCTCGAAGATCGCTCTGTACAAGAACGCCTGATCGGCTCGCGCCGGTCTTCTGACAGTTCGCCTGGCGCGCCCTACTCAGGACGGCCAGGCGAACTGCGGCAGAGATGTGAGGTAACGCGCCGCGTGCCCAACTGGTGTTGGACGGCCTTATACCACTACACTGCCTACTGTTATCCCCAGCATGTGAATGGAAAACCAGTGACTGCTCTGAAAATAATCCTTGTCGTACTGACCGTTTTGGCCAGCATCCTGCTTGTATTGACAGTGCTGATGCACAAAGGGCGCGGCGGCGGCCTGTCAGATATGTTCGGCGGCGGCATTTCCACTACTGCGGGATCATCAGGCGTGGCAGAACGTAACCTGAATCGCATTACCTTGGCAATTCTGATCGTGTGGGTGGTGTGCATCGTAGCCTACGCGCTCCTGACCAAGATCACGGTCGCCAGCTAAGATACGGCCTTACGCTCAAGCTTTCGGTAATCGCACGTGAGACGTGAACGTCCCACGTGCGATTTCTCTATTGACTGTGCGCGCAGTGGGCTGAGACCACGACCCGGTGATTCAGCGAACTTCCAGGCCGCGCGCCGAATCCGTATCAAGCCAGAACGTGGTTCGATCGCGTGGAAGACCGGCAATCGGTCGATCCTGCTCATGCGCGCCCAACACCAGTGCCTCCGCCAGTGCGTCAGCCTTCGAATCACCGGGCGCGACAACCCAGATATCACGGGCACTGGCAATAGTCGACATCGGCAGCGACAGCCTCAACGGCGGCATTTTCGGTGAATCGCGCACTACCAGAACAGGCGCGCCATCAGCTTCGTGCGCGCGGCCCGGGAAGAGGGAGGCAATGTGCCCATCCGGTCCCATCCCGATCAGCGCAAAGTCAAGCACCCCGTCACCGATATCTGAGCGCCACAGATCTGCATAGTCCTCAGCCGCCTGATCGAGTCCCTGACCGCGGTCGGAGGGCATGGGGCGCAGCTGAATGCCGGGCAGTTGCGCGAACAGCGCGGATACGGCCTGCTGGTCATTACGCTCGGAGTGGGTGGCCTGAACGAAGCGTTCATCGACCCACCACACTCGAATATGCGACCAGTCGGCATCGAGGTCGTCCTCGTCAGCGATGATCGAAGCGAGATCGGCGAGAACGTCGTGCACGACGCCGCCTGCGATAGCCCACTGGAAGGGACGGTCAGCGCTGTGTTCACGCGCGTCCTGCACGAGGATTGGCAACAATTCGCGCGCAACAGCGCTGGCCAGATTCTTACGGTCAGAAGCGGTGACGATACGGGGCAGGGGAGAAGAAGTCATGACTGGTCCTTGCAATCGCGACGAACGTCGTGCAGGAAATTGCCGATCACGTGCTGATACATGAGGTCAGGATCTAAGCGTCTGAGTTCTTCCATCACGCAGTCCTGAATACTGCGCCGCGGAAGATTAACCGCGACAGGATCAAGACCCGAACGCTTGACATGCGCGACAGACGAGCCGGCAGGGCGCGTTAACGAGGCTTCCTCGGCATCATCAAACGTGAAGTGCACACCCGTAATGGTTTGAGCTGTCGGATCAGTGTCGACGCGTGCAGGAATACCCGTCACATCGGCAAGCCACGCTGCCACTAGATACGACGACGGATGAGTGTGGTGGCCGCGAACGGTCACAGCGGTGGGTACCGACTTGAACCCCTCGACCATTGTGGCGATCAGTGCGCGCCACAACGTGACGCCGGACCACGCCAAGTCAGTGTCCCCAGGGGTGTACACCTCGGACAGGCGCAACAGTGTATCGATGGGCGTATCGGTCTCCCGTGAATCCGAAATGCGACGCACGGCCAGTCGCCCCAGCGGATGCTCGGCAGGATTTTCAGGCGGTATGCTGGGCCAGAATGTCACCACCGGCGTATCGGCCAGTAACAGCGGCATAACCAGGGTATCCAGATCCTGACCAGCGTCGCCGCGAGGCTCCAGGACGATGACTTCAGACGGCCCCTCGTCCTTGCCCATGCGAATCTGTGCATTGACCCGCGGGGAGCTGGAGCGTTCTGCCTGCACCGGCTCCACCACCACGATGACGCGGCAGGGATGCTCGTGAGAAGCAGCCTGCGAAATTTCAATCGCATGGTCAACGTCGATCCGGTCGTCAACCACGACGATCAGCGTCAACACGCGGCCCAGCGCCGAAGCCCCCTGTTCCTGACGAATCTGCAGAAGCTGCGAGGCGATATCGAGGGCTGATGTGTCGTTGAGGGTGATAATCACGGCAACCTCCAAGCGCGGCTGGAGCGGGCCAGCATCTGGTGAGCTGATTCAGGTCCCCATGTTCCGGGACGATACTGGTCGGGAGGGCCCTGCTGTGCCCAGAAATCCAGCACCGGATCGAGGATTTTCCACGAGGCCTCAACCTCATCCTGATCGGGGAACAGTGGCGCGGAGCCGACCAGCGCATCAAGGATGAGGCGCTCGTAGGCTTCCGGGGAATCCTCAGTGAACGCATGGCCGTAGCCAAAATCCATCGTCACGTCGCGCACTTGCATCTCTGTTGCGGGAACCTTCGCACCGAAACGAATCGTCATTCCCTCATCGGGCTGGATACGGATGACGAGGACGTTGTGCCCGGTTTCTCCCATCTCAAAGTGCTGGAACGGGACGTGCGAGGCACGTTTGAAGACAACTGCAATCTCCGTGACACGTTTGCCCAGGCGTTTGCCGGTTCGCAGATAGAACGGAACACCGGCCCACCGGCGCGTATCCACGTGCAATGTCAATGCGGCATATGTTTCGGTGTGCGAATCGGCGGGAATATTGTCCTCGTCGAGATACCCCTTGACAAATTGACCGGCTTGCCAACCTGACTGGTATTGACCGCGTGCTGTTGAGGTCGCCAGATCCTCGGGAAGACGAATAGCGGACAGGACCTTCAGCTTTTCAGCCCTGAGCGCCTCAGGTGACAAATTGATGGGCTCCTCCATCGCGGTGAGCGCCACGAGCTGGAGCAGATGGTTCTGGATGACGTCCCGCGCCGCGCCGATACCGTCGTAATAGCCGGCGCGAGTACCGATGCCGATATCCTCCGCCATCGTGATCTGCACGTGATCCACATAATGCGCATTCCACAGTGGTTCGAACATCGTGTTGGCGAAACGCATCGCCAAAATGTTCTGAACGGTTTCCTTGCCCAAATAGTGGTCGATACGGAACACGTCCTGCTCATCGAAGACGCGCGAGACGGAGTCCGACAGTTCGCGGGCAGATTCAAGGTCGTGACCGAACGGCTTCTCGATGATCACCCGGCGCCACTCACTATCCTGACGCTCGTTCAGACCGGTATTCGCCAGGTGCTGACAGACAACCGGGAACCACTTTGGGGGAATGGACAAGTAGAAAGCGTGATTGCCGCCGGTGCCGCGCGATTCATCGAGTTCACGCACCGTCTGCGCCAACTCCTCGTATGCGTCAGTGTCGTCGAATGAGCCGGACACGAAGCGCAAGCCGGATGCAAAATGCTTCCACGTTCCCTCGTCGAACCCTGTCCGAGAGTGCTGCTCAATAGAGGTGCGCACGAAATCTTCAAAATCCTCACGATCCCACTCACGTCTGCCGAATCCGGTCAGCGCGAACGCAGGGTTGAGGAGGCCGCGGTGTGCCAGGTCGTAGATAGCGGGCAGCAACTTCGTGCGCGCCAGATCGCCGGTAATGCCGAAAACGACCAGGCCGCAAGGAGGCGCAATTCGGGGCAGCCTCCGATCCATGGAGCTTCGTATCTGCATCGTCGCGTCATCCGATGAAGGGTCCATGCACACTCCTCAATCGATCATGTGTCAGGTCACCATCGTATCGAGATCGCCGTGATTCAGCTTGTCATGCCCACGACGTGATCGACGCGGGGCGTCGGCCATGTGCCGTCACCCCGCGCCGATACCTCATGTCAGCACAAATCAGTATTACTTGGCTGCAGCATCCAGTGATTCGTGAGCAGCGCTCACCACTGCCTCAGCAGTGAAGCCGAACTCCTCGAACAGACGGGCGCCATCAGCTGACTCACCGAAGTGCTCGATGCACACGGCTCGGCCTGCGTCGCCGATCCAGCGGTGCCACGGCATCGCAATGCCAGCCTCGACGGAGACGCGGGCACGCACACTGTTGGGCAGGACCGATTCCTTGTAATCCTCGTCCTGCTCGTCGAACCATTCCATGCAGGGAACCGACACGACGCGCACGCTACGACCTTCTTCGCGCAACGTGGCAGCAGCGTCAAGGGCGATCGACACCTCAGAACCCGATGCCAGGAGGATGACATCCGGATCGCCGTCACAGCTCAGCACATAGGCGCCGCGATCCAGGCCCTCCGCAGCGGCCAGGCCGGCCTCGTCGCCGCGGGCAGGGTTTGGCAGACCCTGACGCGACAAGATCAGCGCGGCGGGGTGCTGACGTTCCAGGATCGATTTCCATGCCTGAGCCGTTTCTGCAGCATCCGCCGGGCGCACAACCGCGAGGTTCGGGATCGCGCGGCAGGCTGCCAGATGCTCGATGGGCTGGTGCGTCGGGCCGTCTTCGCCCACACCGATCGAATCGTGGGTCCACACGTAGGTCACGGGCAGATCCATGATGGACGCCAGGCGCACCGCACCGCGCATGAAATCCGAAAAGACGAAGAATGTCGCACCGTACACCCGGGTGAGGTGATCGGCGGCAATACCGTTCATCACGGCACCCATGCCGAACTCGCGTACACCGAAGTGCAGGTTACGGCCAAACGGGTTGCCCGGGAACTTCTCAGAGGAGCGATCCTCGGGAAGGAATGACGGGTAGCCGTCCATGTAGGTGTTGTTCGATCCAGCCAGATCAGCGGAACCGCCCCACAGTTCAGGCAAAACGTCCTTGATGGCATTGAGTACCTGACCGGAGGCTGCGCGGGTGGCCAGTGCTTTGCCTTCTTCGAACACGGGCAGGGCTGATTCCCACCCATCCGGAAGACCGCCCGCCAGGACACGGTCCAGCATCGCTGCGCGTTCAGGCTGGGCCTCACGCCACGCGTTGAAACGCTCATCCCACTGCTCACGTGCCTCACGTGCGCGCTTCGCGGTGGCTTCCCGCACTGCGTTGACAGCTTCTTCATCGGCGGCAAACATCGCCTCTGGATCAAAGCCGAGCGCCTCCTTCAGGCCGCGCAGCGCTTCATCCCCCAGCTTGGATCCGTGGATCCCGCCGGTGTTCTGCTTCTTCGGAGTCGGCCAGCCGATGATGGTCCGCAGCGCAATGATGGAGGGACGGTCGGTGACCTTCTCAGCTTCATTCAGTGCATGATCCAGGGCCTGGATGTCCTCGACGTAGGAGCCGTCATCCTTGAGCCAGTCAACGCGCTGGACATGCCAGCCGTAGGATTCGTAGCGCGCCAGAACGTCCTCGTTAAACGCGATATTCGTGTCGTCTTCAATCGAGATGTGGTTGTCATCGTAAATAACCGTCAGGTTGCCCAGACGCTGCGTTCCGGCCAATGAGGCGGCCTCAGACTGGACGCCTTCCTGCATGCAACCGTCACCGGCAATGACGTACACGTTGTGATCGAAGACGGATTCACCCATCGGTGTTTCCGGATCATACAGGCCGTGGCTGCGGCGAGCCGACATGGCGAAACCGACGGCCGCACCGATGCCGGTACCCAGCGGTCCAGTGGTCACTTCCACGCCCCTGGTGTGCTTGAATTCGGGGTGACCGGGCGTCTTTGACTTAAACGTGCGCAGTGACTTCAGATCCTCCAGTTCCAAGTCCATACCAGCCAGATACAGCTGCACATACTGTGTCAGCGATGAATGGCCTGCTGACAGGACGAAACGGTCGCGGCCCAGCCAATGCTCATCAGTTGGGTCAAACTTCATATGGCGCTGGTAGAGCAGATATGCGGCAGGTGTCAGCGAAATAGCGGTGCCTGGGTGGCCATTGCCCACTTTCTCCACGGCATCGGCTGCTAGCACGCGGGCAGTCGCAACTGCTCGATCATCGATTGAGTCCCACTTCAATGTCACAACATCCTCCAGAATTTCTGCGCCCCAACGTTGAGCGACGCAGGTCAGAACAACACTGATATTGGCTGCAGGATTAGTCTACGTGAATACTGCGACCCCTGACGAGGACTTTCAGCCGCGCACCTGGGCCTGATCGTCTAGCATTCACACGTGGACGCTTTGGACAGTATTGCCGAGGAGTGGCTGAGCTACCTGCAGGTGGAAAAAGGCGCATCGGTGCACACGGTGACGAATTATCGCCGGGACATCGAGGGCTATATTCAGGCCTTGCATCAACGTGGGGTCACGGATCTGAAGGCGGTCACCCCCGACAACGTCGCAGATTATCTGTCCACCCTGTCCCATCCTCACGGTAAAACGGCACCGAAGGCTCCCTCGTCAATTGCGCGCGCACTGGCAGCGATTCGAGGGTTTCATCGTTTCGCGATCCGTGAAAAATACGGTGCGGTCGACCCGACGCAGGATGTGCACTCACCGAGAATGGGGGAGCGCCTGCCCAAAGCCCTCAGTATTGACGAGGTGACACGCCTGCTGGATATGGCGGCGCGCGACGACTCGGCGCGCGGCATTCGAGACCATGCGCTGCTCGAAGTCCTCTACGCCACCGGGGCACGCGTGTCAGAGGCTTTGGCAATGGCTGTCGATGACATCGACCTGGATGAGGAACTACCGGTCGTGCGTCTGTTCGGCAAGGGACGTAAGGAACGTCTGGTGCCGGTGGGACACGCTGCACGTCAGGCAGTGGGCAATTATCTGGTGCGTGCTCGCCCGGAGCTTGCCTCCCGAGGACGAGGCGATTCGCATTTGTTCCTGAATTTACGAGGGCGACCCATGTCGCGCCAATCGGCGTGGGAATCGATTCAACGGGTAGCCTGTGAGGCCGGCCTGGAATCGAAAGTATCGCCCCACACTCTGCGTCATTCCTTTGCCACGCATCTGCTGGAGGGTGGAGCGAGCGTGCGTGACGTGCAGGAACTGCTCGGACATGCCAGCGTTCAGACCACGCAGATCTATACCCGGTTGACGGCGACGACGCTGCGTGAAGTGTACCGATCCGCTCATCCACGTGCCCAGCTGCGCAACTGACGCGGCACAATGAACTAGGCTAAGAGCGTGACTCATGATGATCAACCTGCATTGGTAACGGATTTGGGTGGCACCACCAACGAGGAAGAAGATTTCCCTGTTCCTGAGCCGCTCAAAGGGCACGGCCCTGCACGCATTATTGCCATGTGCAACCAGAAGGGCGGCGTCGGCAAGACCACGACGACCATCAACCTGGGTGCCGCGCTTGCTGAATACGGCAGGCGTGTGCTGATCGTCGACTTTGATCCGCAAGGTGCCGCATCGGTGGGTCTGGGCATCAATGCCCTGGAACTGGACCAGACGATTTACACGCTGCTGATGGCGTCCAAACCGGATGCACATACGGCGATCGTGCCCACGGCGGTGGACAATCTTGACGTCCTGCCGGCGAATATCGACCTGTCTGCTGCGGAAGTCCAACTGGTCAACGAAGTGGCGCGCGAATCCGCTCTTGCACGTGTGCTGCGTTCGGTGGCTGATGAATACGACGTCATCCTCATTGACTGCCAGCCGTCACTGGGCCTGCTGACCGTGAACGCGTTGAGCGCTTCCCACGGCGTGATCGTGCCGGTAGAGGCTGAGTTTTTTGCCCTGCGAGGTGTGGCGCTACTGGTCGAGACCATTGAGACGGTGCGTGACCGGATCAACCCGCGGCTGAACATTGACGGAATCGTGGCCACGATGGTCGATACTCGCACGCTGCACACGCGTGAGGTTCTGGAGCGGCTCAGTGAAGCATTCGGTGACCTGGTGTTTTCGACCAGGATCCGTCGCACGGTGAAATTCCCTGACGCGTCGGTGGCGACTGAACCGATCACCACGTATGCACCAACGCATCCTGGAGCGCAAGCGTACCGCCGCCTGGCTCGAGAAGTGGTTGCTCGTGGTGGCGTCGCCTGAGATCATTGACGAAGGGACCATCGATCAATTTCGAGTCACACTGGACGTATTCGAAGGTCCCTTTGATCTGCTGCTGCAGCTGATTTCACGCAAGCGCCTCGACATTACCGAGGTCGCCTTGGCAGAAGTGACCGACGAGTTCATCGCTCACATGAGCGCATTCCCGGACCTGTCACGCACCACGGAATTCCTCGTCGTGGCGGCCACGCTGCTTAACATGAAGGCGGCACACCTTCTCCCGCGTGACGTCGATGAAACAGATGTCGACCTGGAAGATCTGGAAGCACGCGACCTGCTGTTTTCGCGCCTGCTGCAATACCGGGCATTCAAAATGGCCGCCGGTAGCATCGCTTCACGACTGGGAGATTTCGACGGG